>SVJR01000009.1 GCA_015068845.1 Oscillospiraceae bacterium | reverse complement strand
ATTTTGGGCGAGGATTATCTTAAAGATATTCCGGAAGATACTGAAATTATCTTTAAAACTCCCGGCCTTCGCGGTGATGTGCCGGAGCTTGTTAAAGCGCAGAAGAATGGAGTGGAAATCACTTCTGAAATGGAACTTTTCTTTAAGCTTTGTCCCTGTAAAATAATTGCAGTTACAGGAAGCGATGGCAAAACTACAACAACAACTCTTATTGGTGAAATGCTGAAAAAAGAAGGCTACACCTGCCATATCGGCGGAAATATTGGCAAGCCCCTTATTGGCGAGGTCGAAAAAATGACTGAAAAAGATATAGCAGTCCTTGAACTTTCAAGCTTTCAGCTGTTTTCAATGCGACAAAGCCCTGATATTGCGGTTATAACCAATGTGACACCCAATCACCTTGATTGGCATAAGGACTTTGATGAGTATATTGAAGCAAAAAAGAATATAATGAAATTCCAGACCGAAAACGGTGTTCTTGTTACCAATTCTGCGAACGAAATAACTAAAAAAATTGGCAATGAAGCAGTTGGTGTAAACCGTACATTTTCATTTAGCAACGAAAGCCTTGTTTGCTTGAAAGATGGTTTTATCTGCTATAACGGCGAAAAGATTATTAATGCCGGGGATATAATAATTCCCGGCAGCCACAATGTTGAAAACTATATGGCGGCAATTGCGGCAACCCGTGATTTTGTTTCAAATGAAACCGTGGACTATGTGGCAAAGAACTTTGGCGGTGTTGCACACCGTATCGAACTTGTCCGTGAGCTTGACGGCGTAAAATACTACAATGATTCAATTGCCAGCAGCCCGGCTCGAACTACGGCAGGTCTTGCATCTTTTAACCAAAAGGTAATCCTCATTGCAGGTGGTTACGACAAAAAAATACCGTTTGATGACTTCGGCGAAGTTGTCAATGACAGAGTTAAAAAGTTGATTTTGGTCGGAGCAACATCTGATAAAATTGAGGCAGCTGTAAAAAATTCACCAAACTTCAATGACTTGCCGATAATCCGTGAAACGGAATTTAAAAAAGCGGTTGAGAGTGCCAGAAGCTGTGCGGAAAATGGCGATATAGTGCTCCTTTCACCGGCTTGTGCAAGCTTTGACTTGTTTGGAAACTTTGAAGAACGGGGCAATACATTTAAGAAAATAGTAAATGAGTTTTAAACAAAAGAGAGAGCAACTCTTACGAGTTGCTCTCTCTTTTGTTTAATTCTTTGTCCTTAATGCAATCACAAATCAGCTTTAACATGAAGTAAAGCATCACTGCGGAACCGATGTATATGATTATTGCTTTGCTATCAATGGCTTTTTCGGCAAAATCAATTGTAAATCTGTCATCGCCGAAGGTATCAATAGTCCACCTGATTATCTCAAGCGGCAAGGTTAGTAACGGTTTAAGTATTGTCACGGTAAAGCGCGGAAACGGAAAATACATAAGACAGCAAATGTACCCCAGACAGAATATAACCGAGACAAGAGGGATACACCAAAGATTTGTCAGGAACTGAACGGTTGAAATCTTATTGAAAAACAAAACCAAAAAGCAGGCTGTTCCAATCAATGATGCCAGCGAAAGTGAAAGCGACGAAACCGTCATATTAATTCCCTTGTATATTGCCTTCCCCCAATTTGTATCCGGAAGGCGTTCTGTAAACAGAAGCTTGTGAGAAATTAATCGCAGATATTTGAAGTAGGCAAAGATACCCAAAGTTGCAAAAAAGGATAACAAAAGACTCTTTGAAAATAGAGAATAGGGTGTGAATGCGATAATGATTCCAAGTGCTGCAAAAAGCGAGGTGGCGGGGTCGTAGTTCTCATGAAGGAATGCTGCCAGAATGGCAATTAACAGCATTATTGCCGCCCGGCAAACAGATGGTGAGAAAGCAGAGATTGCGACAAAAGATAAAATAAACGGAACAGCAATAATGAGAGCATATCTTTTCCGTGACCGCCTGCCGGTAAATATAATCATAAGAAACGAAAACAGAATGGACAAATGTAAGCCGGAAACTGCAACAATATGCGATATTCCGGCATTGGCGAATTTCTCATACATTTCGTCTGTAAATCCGGATTTATCACCCAGCAGAATTCCTTTTAAAATCGCTGCAGCTGGCTGTTGGTCGTAGAATATAAGGCTTACGGTCTCGGATAATTTATAACGGATATTAAGCCCAAATTCCTTAAAAAGAGTAATAATGTTCTTCCTAATATCAAAGTCGATGCGGTTGATATTCTTTGTGTTACCGACAAGAAATATGTTTCTCCCCCGAAGCTGTGTGTAGTAGTCAAAATTATCGTGGTTTTCATCACGAGCAGGTGCGGAAAGCTTTGCCCAGCAACATATTTTGTCACCGTATTTTATATCGTTATTCCGGTCCGAAGGTACATATAAAACAATTGTCCCGGTTGCAGATGCATCGGAATCAATCTGAACCACCTCAACCTCCATAGACCGTGAGAATCCGCTCTGTGTCAGCCGGGGCTCATTGGTGACATACCCGTATACCCAAGCCTCTTTGTCTGTATAGGTTAAAAGTGTGTTAAATGCGGTGTGTTCAGCAAAATATATCCGTGTCATACCAAGTAAGGTAAAAAGTATGAGAAATAAAGGCAGCAGCAAAAACTTAAGCCGAAGCTTAATAAGTTTAACCGCCTTAAGTAAAAGTAAAATTAGCAGAACAAGAAAAAATCCGCATAAAACCAATGCGGTTAAAATGAACAAAAAGTCGTTCAGATAAAGAAAAAGGAAAATTCCCAAAGCAAAGGATATACTGCAAAAAACAAGGTAATGTTTTGCAGAAATCAAGTGTTCGGACTTGTACAAAACTGCTCATCCTTTCGGTAAAAGCTTGCGTTGGTATTTTAACATAAAAGACTTATCAAAACAAGCTTTTTAGAGAAAAAACTTGCATAAAAAAAAGTTTTATGATATAATACACAATGTATATCTTTGTTTTGAAGTCAGACAGGTTTGCCTGATTATTCAATGTGTTTTTTCTTTAAATTTACAAAAGAAAAACGATAAAATATAGGGAATGAAAGGCTGAGTGGTAAAAATGAAAAACACAGAAAAAACAATGGAAAAAGTCGTTGCCCTTTGTAAAGGCAGAGGCTTTGTATATGCAGGTTCTGAAATTTACGGAGGTCTTGCAAATACATGGGATTACGGTCCCCTTGGCGTTGAACTCAAGAACAATGTAAAACGTGCATGGTGGAAAAAGTTTATTCAGGAAAGCCCCTACAATGTAGGTTTGGATGCGGCTATTCTTATGAATCCCGAAACATGGGTTGCGTCAGGTCATGTTGGCGGTTTCTCAGACCCCCTTATGGACTGTAAGGAATGTAAAACAAGATTCAGAGCAGATAAGCTTATCGAAGATGCAGCAGGTGTTTCAGCTGACGGCTGGTCAGATGCAAAAATGCTGGAATTCATCAACGAACAGGATTTAAAGTGCCCCAACTGCGGAAAACACAACTTTACAGATATCAGAAAGTTCAATCTTATGTTCAAGACATTCCAGGGCGTTACAGAGGATAGCTCAAGTGAAATCTATCTCAGACCTGAAACTGCACAGGGTATCTTTGTAAACTTCAAGAATGTCCAGAGAACAAGCCGTAAAAAGATTCCTTTCGGCATTGGTCAGGTAGGTAAGTCTTTCCGTAACGAAATCACTCCCGGTAACTTCACATTCAGAACCCGTGAGTTCGAACAGATGGAGCTTGAATTCTTCTGCAAACCCGGAACAGACCTTGATTGGTTTGCATACTGGAAGGATTTCTGCAAAAACTGGCTTTTGTCACTTGGTATCGCAGAAGAAAACATCAAAATGCGTGACCACGAAAAGGAAGAACTTTCACACTACAGCAAGGGTACAACAGATATCGAGTTTATGTTCCCATTCGGTTGGGGCGAACTTTGGGGTATTGCTGACAGAACAGACTTCGACCTCAAGCAGCACGCAAACCATAGCGGCGAGAAGTTTGAATATAATGACCCTGAAACAAACGAGAAATATATTCCGTACTGCGTTGAACCGTCACTCGGTGCTGACCGTGTAACGCTTGCCTTCCTTTGCGAAGCATACGATGAAGAAGTTGTTGACGCTGAAAAGAACGATGTTCGTACAGTTCTCAGATTCCATCCGGCACTTGCACCTATCAAGGCGGCAGTTCTGCCCCTTTCAAAGAAGCTTTCAGAAGGTGCAGAGAAGGTGTATGCAAAGCTTGCAGCTGAGTTTATGTGTGAATATGACGAGGCGGGAAGTATCGGTAAGCGTTACCGCCGTCAGGACGAAATCGGAACACCCTTCTGTATCACATATGACTTTGATTCAGAAGAAGATGGTGCAGTTACTGTTCGTCATCGTGACACAATGGAACAGGAACGAGTAAAGATTGACGAGCTGGTTGCATATATCAGCGAAAGAATTAAATTTTAGGGAATAAAACTTAAAACCCTGCATAAGGTTGGTGCAGAAACTTGCTTTTTTCTGAAGTAACAGGTCACAAAAACATAAAAGATGTTCTTATGCGGGCGGTCACAAGCCACCGCATAGGACATGCCTATATTTTCGAGGGTCCTTCGGGCGTCGGAAAGCTTAATATGGCAAAAGCGTTTGCTATGACTCTCTTGTGTGATGATGTGAGTGACGGCTGTGCTTGCGGAGTGTGCAAAAGCTGCAATATGTTCCGGTCGGGCAACCACCCGGATGTTCAGGTTGTCACCAACCAGCTTTACGACAACTCAAAAAAATCCACCGATATTCTGGTGGATACTGTCAGGAGTATGAAGCAGGAAATTTATATAAAACCATTTTCGGCAGAGCGGAAGGTCTACATCGTTCCCAAAGCCGATACTATGAATATGTTTGCCCAGAACAGCCTTTTGAAGGTTCTTGAAGAACCTCCCGAATACTGCACAATTATTCTTCTTGCAGAGAACTCAAACAGCTTTCTGCCAACCATTCTTTCAAGAGCTCCGGTGATAAAGTTCTTTCCGCTTAAGTCAGAAGAGGTGTTCGGATATCTTGAACGAACCTTTCCGGATACGCCTGAAGAACTTCTTCAAATGTCAGCAAATATGAGTGGCGGAAGTCTTGAACGCGCAAAAATTCTGTTGGAAAATGATGAAGCAAATGAACTGCGCAGCAGCATTATTGATTGCGTAGCGGCCCTGAGAGGTAAGAATAGAAAAAGCATATATGATTTAAGCAGATGCCTTAAACAAAATAAGGATGAGTCCGAGTTTTCGTTCAGCATTCTTCAGGAGTTTTTCCGTGATGTGATGGTGGTTAAAACATCTGGTCTTGTGGGCAGGGTGACCAATACCGACAAAATGGAACAGATTGAAGAATTGGCGGATTCGGTAAGCGAAGAAATACCGCAGAGATTACTTGAAATACTTTTCAAATACAGTGATTATATCTCAAAAAATATAAGCTATGCACAGATTGCCCAGTGTATGAGCTTAGAACTGTGGGAGGCAATAAATGACAGAGGTTATAGGAGTAAAATTTAATAAAGTCGGAAAAATCTATTACTTTGACCCCAAAGGCAACAAGCTTGAGGTGGGTCGGGGCGTTGTGGTTGAAACTGCGCGAGGCCTTGAATTTGGCTATGTTGCAACTCCAAACCGCCAAGTGTCAGAGGATGAGATTGTTGCTCCGCTTAAGCCAATTGTAAGAGCGGCTACAAATGCGGACTATGAACGACTTGAAAAGAATAAGGAAAAAGAAAAAGAAGCTTTTGAAATTGCGGTAAGAGAAATTCGTGAGCATAAGCTTGATATGAAGCTTATAAATACCGAATATACATTTGACGGCAGTAAGATAATTTTCTATTTTACTGCCGACGGCAGAGTGGACTTCCGTGAACTGGTAAAAAGCCTTGCCGCAATTTTCAGAACAAGAATAGAACTGAGACAAATGGGTGTCCGCGACGAAGCAAAGACCTTAGGCGCAATCGGCGGATGCGGCAGAACACTTTGCTGTTCGTCGTTCCTTAATGATTTTCACCCGGTTTCAATCAGAATGGCAAAGGACCAGGGATTATCCCTTAACCCCACCAAAATTTCCGGTATCTGTGGCAGACTTATGTGCTGCTTGCAGTATGAACAAGCGGCTTATGAAGACCTTCTTAAAAAGGTCCCCAACAAAGGCTCGCTTGTGGAATACGACGGTGAGCGTGGTGTGGTTACTGAGGTGTTTGTGCTGAAGGGTCTTATAAAAGCCAAATTCGGTTCTCAGGAGGAGCTGGTTTTTAAAATACTTGACGCAAAGGATGTAAAAATTCTTAAAAAGGGCAAGGTTGAGGAACCTCCGGCTGAAACGCCTGAGGAACTCAAGGAATAGTTTAATACAGATATAATACGGTCCGCACTGCGTATCTTTGCGGACTGTACTGTATTTTTAGACAATCCGTAATGTGCGGATTGAAGGAGGAAGTAAATTGTATCTTAAAAGTGTTGAAATGCAGGGCTTCAAGTCCTTTGCTGATAAGATATATCTTGATTTTAATCCCGGCATAACTGCAATTGTCGGCCCGAACGGTTCGGGTAAAAGTAATATATCCGATGCAATCCGTTGGGTTATGGGCGAGCAGAGCGTCCGTTCTCTCCGTGGCAGCCGTATGGAGGATGTAATCTTCTCGGGCACTGAGGTAAGAAAACCTCAGGGCTTTGCAGAGGTTTCGCTTGTGATAGATAATTCCCAGCATATATTCCCGGTTGACTATGAGGAGGTTACGGTCACTCGCCGTGTATACAGAAGCGGCGAGGGTGAATACTTCATTAATCGTAACGCGTGCCGCCTGAAGGATATACACGAGCTGTTTATGGATACAGGTCTTGGCCGTGAAGGCTACTCAATTGTCGGTCAGGGCAAGATTGACGAAATTCTCAGTAACAAGTCTGAGGACAGACGCCGCATATTTGAGGAAGCGGCAGGCATAACGAAATACAAATACAGAAAAAACGAAGCGGAGAAGAAGCTTGAACGCACCAATGACAATCTTACCCGCGTTACGGATATAATGAGAGAGCTTGAGGGCCAGCTTGAGCCTCTTCGTAACCAGTCCGAAAAGGCTAAAAAGTACCTGAACCTTAGAGACGAACTTAAAGGTGTTGAGGTAAGTGCGGCGGTTGTAACAATAGACAAGCTTAAATGCGAACTTAGGGAGACTGACGAACAGTATGCGGCAGTATCCGAAAGTATATCGGTTATGCAAAATGATGCCGATAAAACAGAAGAACAAATAAAAGGTCTCTATGAGCAGATTGCGAAGTATGACGAGGAAACCGAAGAGTGTCGTGAAACACAAAAAAACGCCACCGAAAGAACGGCAGAGGAGAATAACCTGATAACGCTTTCTCTTGCAAATATCGAACATTGCAAGGAGAATATTGAGCGTATCGAGGAGGAATCCGAAAAAAGCCGGCGTGGTATCGAGCAACTGGATAATCTGATTGAAAATTACAGTTCTGTCCTTGACAAGCTTAAAGCAGAAGCAGATGTTATTTCTGGCAAAAAAGAGGTCCTTGAAAAGAGTCTTAACGAGGCAAATTCACTTTTTGAAACCAGTTCCGAAACTGTTGAAGAGCTGAAAGCTCAGATTATTGACAAAACTGCTGAAATAAGCTCACTCCAGAGCAAAATTGTAAACTATAATATTCTTACTCAAAATTTCAAAGCTGAATACGAGAATGTTCAGGCCGAGCTTTCAAAGCAAAGTGGGGGCTATGACAGTCTTGTTGACGATAACAAACGGGTCAAAGCGCTGTTTGCGGCAAAGGAAGAGGAAGCAAGCCGTGCAAAAGCGGAAGTAAAAGCCCTCGAGGAAAAACTGCAAGCCGCAACCGAGCGTGACAGACTCCTTGTTGAAAAGAAGAATCAGGCACTTTCTGAACTCAGCAGATGCACCTCAAAGAAGAGTGTTCTTGAGGATATGGAAAACGACTTTGAGGGCTACAGCCGAAGTGTTAAGTCGGTTATGACTGCACACTCCGGCGGCGTGCTGAAAAATGCTACAATTTACGGCCCGCTCTCAAATCTTGTTACAACGGAAAAAGAATATGTTACCGCTATTGAAACTGCTATGATGTCGGTAAGCCAGAATATAGTTACCCAAAACGAGCAGGATGCAAAAGCAGCAATCATATACCTGAAGCAAAACAAGCTGGGCAGAGCCACCTTTATGCCGGTGTCAACCGTTAAAGGCCGTGGTGTTGATGTATCAACCGCATCAAAACTCAAGGGCTATATTGCTGTTGCCAAGGATTTGGTTAAGTATGATTCTCTATACGAGGGTGTAGTTGCCAATGTACTCGGCGCGACGGTTGTTGTAGACAACATCGATAATGCCATTGCTATGGCGGCAAAATGCGGACATAAGTTCCGCATCGTTACCTTAGATGGCGATGTAATGCAGGCAGGCGGTGCAATGAGTGGCGGTAGTTCTGGTAAAAATTCCGGATTTTTATCCAGAAAAACCGAGATTGAAAATCTCACGAGCGAAATTGCGGAACTCCGCAAAAGTCTTGAATTTATTGAAAAGGAACGGGAACAAAATCTCGAAAATCTCGTTTCGGCGAAATCCGATCTTGACCGGGAAAGCATTGCGGCACTCAGTATTAATGAGGAATATATCCGCCTTAAAGCTGAAGCTGAGCATAGCGACAGATACCTTGCGGAAGCTGAGGACAGACGCCAAAGCTTGCTTCGGGATATTGATACAATAAATACCAGAACTGCTGAAATTGACGGGGATATCGTAAAATCCAAAGCTGATATTGAAAGACTTGAGCAAGAGATTGTTGCTCTCCGTGGCGAAACCGACGGTAAGCAAACCGAATCCGAGGAAATTCTGAAATCGGTTCAGGATCTGCAGGAGAAGCTGCTGAGCCTTACTATTGAGGAAAACGCAAACATCAAGGATATTGAACTCCAGCAGGAACGCCTTGCAACTGTGAATTCAGAACGGGCAAATGTTTCTGAAGAACTTGCAGAGAAGACGGCTCAGATTGAGGGCTTTACAGCGAAAATTACTGAAATAAGCGCAGATATTGAGGCAAAACGCCGTCAGCTTGAGTTTTTGCGGACCGAGACAAAGGACATTGACCGCAGAATAGACGAGCTTTCAGCTTTGCGTAAAAATGCAGATATGGAAACCCGCAAGCTCCAGGAAAATGTAAAGGATATTCATGAAAAGCTCTTTGCACTTGGTCAGCAGAAGGTAAAGGTTGAGGAGAAAAAAATAAAGCTCGAGCAGGAGCTTGACGGAATTTACACACATCTCTGGGATGAATACGAGCTTACATACAGCGAAGCACAAAAGCTTTGTCCGGACAAGGAAATCAACCTTCCTGAGGCAAACCGTATTGTTGCAGAGCTTAAATCAAAAATTAAGGCTTTGGGGCACATAAATATTGATGCGATAGAGGAATATAAGAATGTGAGTGAACGCTTTGAATTTCTGACCGCACAGACTCAGGACCTTGAAAAGGCCAAGGGCGAGCTTGAAAAGCTGATTGAAGATATGATTCAGATAATGAAAAAGCAGTTCTCCGAACAGTTTGAGGTTATCAGCAGAAACTTCAATCAGGTATTTCGTGAACTTTTCGGTGGCGGTCAGGCAACTCTCAGCCTTGCAGACCCCGACGATTTGCTTGAGAGCGGTGTTGAAATCGAAGCACAGCCGCCCGGCAAAAAACTGCAGAGTCTGACCCTTCTTTCCGGTGGCGAGCGTGCATTTACAGCAATTGCGCTTCTGTTTGCAATACTCAAGGTTCGCCCCACACCGTTTTGTATTCTGGACGAAATTGAGGCGGCTCTCGATGATGTAAATGTATATCGTTATGCCGACTATCTTAAAAAATTCAGCCAGAAAACCCAGTTCATCGTGGTAACACACCGTCGCGGTACAATGGAATCCGCAAATATTCTTTACGGTGTTACCATGCAGGAGAAGGGTATATCCAAATTGCTTTCATTGAACATAGATGAGGTGACAGAATAATGGGATTATTTGATAAACTGAAGGAAACACTGAGCAAGACAAAGGAATCCGTTAATTCCAAAATCGAAGATGTTATAAAGGCATTCAAAACAGTCGATGAGGATTTGTTTGAGGAACTCGAAGAGGTTCTTATAATGTCCGACCTGGGGGTTAACACTTCAACCGAGATTATTGAAAGACTCAGGACAAGAGTCAAGGAAAAACGAATTTCAGATTCAGCCGAGGTGAAAGAAGAACTCAGACAGATTCTTGTTGAAATTCTGTCCGAAGGCGACAACAATCTTAAGCTTTCAGGTCAGCCGGCTGTTATAATGGTAATAGGCGTTAACGGCGTGGGTAAAACCACTTCGATTGGTAAACTGGCATACAGATACCGTCAGATGGGCAAAAAGGTTGTGATTGCGGCGGCAGATACCTTCCGTGCGGCGGCTATTGAACAGCTTGAAGTCTGGGCACAGCGTGCAGATGCTGAAATTATCCGTCAGATGGAGGGCTCCGACCCGGCGGCAGTTATCTTTGATGCAATCAGCGCCGCAAAAAAGCGTGGAGCTGATATTCTTCTCTGCGACACAGCGGGCAGACTCCATAACAAAAAGAATCTTATGGAAGAGCTTAAAAAGATTTACCGTATAATTGATAAAGAGCTTCCCGATTCTTCCAAAGAAGTGCTGCTTGTTCTTGATGCAACCACCGGTCAGAATGCGGTATATCAAGCACAGCAGTTCAAGGAGACTGCGGATATTACGGGGATAATCCTCACCAAGCTCGACGGAACAGCCAAAGGTGGCATTGTTTTTGCGGTAAAGAATGAGTATGATATTCCAGTAAAACTTATCGGACTTGGCGAAAAGCCAGAGGATATTGATGAATTCAATGCGGTTGAATTTGTCAATGCCATAATTGAACCTGAAAACGAATAACATAAAATATCTGGGGCGGAAAAGTTCGCCCCTCGTTGTTTATTTAGAAATAAAGGAGACTTCACTATGATTGATGTAAAAAGTTTCAGAAAAAGTGATAACAATCAACCGAAAAAGCTATCAAAAAAAATCGTGCTTATTGCGGCAGCGGCATTGCTTGTTTTAGTTTTGTGGGCTGTGGGCAGAGTTTTTTTTGATTATATTGAAATAAGAGAGATAGGTGAGCAATACACTTCAGTTTTTGTTAAAAATCTCATAACGCGCCTGGTTGTCCAGAGTGTGAGCTTTTTGAGTATTGTTTTTGCCGTTTTACTCAGTATCTTGTTTTTAAGACGGAACCTGAGAGTCCTTAATGTGCAACGGTCCCTGTTTGAAACGAAGCGGATTTCTTTGGTTGTAAGTATCGTTATTGCGTTTATTTTAAGCGGTGTGCTGAGTGGTTCACTTGCCGAAAAGCTTCTGATATTCACTCAGCCTCAGTTGTTTGGTAAAACCGACCCGGTTTTCGGTAAAGATATTGGCTACTTCGTATTCCAACGTCCGTTTCTGATGACTGTTTTTGAATCAGTATTTGGCGTTTGGTGCTTTGTCTGCGTGTTTGTATTTGTTATGTACTGGTTTTTGGGTACAGCCTATGGCGGCTATTCCGGCAGAGAATTTTTCAGTATAAAAAGAGTAGCAGCACATAATATTGTAAACATTGCAGTTCTTTTGAGTTTAAATTGCGTCCTGTATGGCTTCAAGGCGGAGAATATTCTTTACGGAACTTTTGGCGATGACCTTCAGGGTGCGGGCTTTACAGACAAGGTAATCTGGTTGAACTTTTACCGGATAATCCCGATTGTCCTTATTGTATTGGTAGTTTTATTGTTGGTCTTTTTGGCAAAAAACCGTAAAAAAGCAGCGCTCCGTACAGCGGTTGCATATCCTGCAATTATCATAGCTACAGCAATTATTTCATTTATTGTTCAAAGTGTATTTGTATCCCCCAACGAGGTAATCAAGGAAAGTGAAAATATTGCGGATAATATTGCATACACTCAGTCTGCATACGGAATAGATAATATTTCCGAGGTGGTTTTTGATGTAAAAAACGACCTTAGCGTTCAGGAACTCAATCAAAACAGCGAGATTACAGACAATATCAGAGTTATTGACCTGTCCGCAAACTTGACAGTTCTGAACCAAATACAAGGTATCCGCAATTATTATAAATTCAATGAAACAGATATTGTCCCCTACGAAATCAACGGCAAGAAAACGGCAGTTGCAATAACCCCGCGTGAAATAACAAAGGAGAATTTAAGCGACAGCGCCGACACATATATTAACCGAACATTGAGATATACTCACGGCTTCGGCGTTGCAATGAACACAATAAATACGGTTACAGCCCAGGGACAGCCTGAAATTTTGATTAAAGATATTCCGCCGAAATCGGCAGAGGGAATTCCGGAGATTAAGCAGCCTAGAATATATTATGGTGAGCTTACAAATGATTATGTGGTTGTAGGTAACGAAAAGTATAAGGAACTTGACTATTCCGAGGACCAGGAGGATATAGAATTTTCGTATGACGGTACCGGTGGTGTCAAGCTTACACCCCTTAACAGACTGGTGTTTGCCCTGAAGTATGGAGATGTACGACTGATTATTTCAGATCTTGTTTCAGGTAACAGCCGTATTCTTATCAATCGTAATATCCTCAGCCGTCTTGAAAGTGTAGCACCGTTTTTGAAATATGACAACGACCCGTATATGGTCATTAACGATGACGGAAGTCTTAAATGGGTTGTGGATGCGTATACTACAACGAGCTACTACCCGTATTCGCAAAGTATTGGCGAATACAACTATATCCGTAACTCGATAAAGGCGGTTGTGGACGCATATACCGGCGATGTAACCTTTTATATCTCAGATAAAAATGACCCGTTGGTTATGAATTACAGCAAAATCTATCCTCAGCTGTTTTCAACCGAAGAAATTCCCGACGGTATCAAAAAGCATATCAAATACCCGGAATATCTGTTCAATATCCAATCAAAGGTATATGGGAAATACCATATTTCCAACCCGACAACCTTTTATAACAAAAACGATACATGGGTGGTTGCCAAGGAACGCTACGGAACCTCAACCGAGGAAAAGGAGCTTGCTCCGTATTACAATATGATGCGTCTTGAAAACGAGACGCAGCCTGAACTTCTGCTTACAATTCCCTATACATTATCCAATAAGGATAATATGGTTGCATGGTTTGCCGTGCGTAACGAATGGGATAACTACGGAAAGCTGCAGGTCTATAAGTTCCCCAAGGACATCAATATTTACGGTCCAATGCAGGTGGAGAACCGTATCAATTCCGATGCGAATATATCGAAGGAACTCAATTTGTGGAGTCAGGGCGGCTCTCAGGTAATTCGCGGCAATATGATTGTTGTCCCGATAGATAATTCGGTTCTGTATGTTGAACCCATCTATATCACCTCAAGCAACAAAACAACCTTGCCTGAGCTCAAACAGGTGGTGGTTGCGTTCGACGAGAAAATTGTTATGAAAAACAACCTGAAGGATGCACTGTATGCCTTGTTTAACGAAAAAGCACCGGTAGATATTCCAACCGGTGAGGCTATGGAGGAAAAACCCGAAAAGGAACAGGTATCCTACGAGACAGCGGCTCAGAGAGTTATCGAAGAGTTTGAAAATGTAAAGAAAGCAAACGCAGAAAATAACTGGAGTGCCTTTGGTGAATCAATGAATGTTCTCGAACAGTCTATTAACGAATTGAAAAAATCTCTTGAAGAATAAATTAAATTCTTCTTAAATTTTCAATTGCATAAAGAAAGACAGATTTAATATATAGTTATAATAAATGTCTGAAAATAATCTGTAATTATTTGCTGTTAAAATCTTATATAGGGTGATTTAATGGAAAAACTATTTGGAAAAATTAAGGCGGAGAATATATTCTTTCTCACAATTGCCGGGCTGACAAATGCGTTTGGAATTACTTTGTTTCTGACCCCGGTTAAGCTGTATGACAGCGGTATTTCGGGGACATCTATGCTTCTGGCACAAATAACCCCGGAATTTATGACCCTTTCGGTTTTTCTTTTACTGCTGAATATTCCGCTTTTTATTCTCGGTTACAAAAAGCAGGGACGCACATTTACGGTTTATTCGGTATACACGGTAATTATTTATTCCATAGGTGCGTGGCTTATAACCGATATTTTGCCGATAGATGTTTCGTTTGCATCGCCGCTTGCCGGAACCGACCTCTTGCTTTGTGCATTGTTTGGTGGTCTGATTTCGGGTGTAGGCAGCGGTCTCACAATAAGATATGGTGGTGCGATTGACGGAATAGAAGTTATGGCTGTTATATTTGCCAAAAAGATAGGTGTGACTGTCGGAACCTTTGTTATGACATATAATGTTCTATTGTATGTTATATGCGGAATGGTACTAAACAGTTGGATTTTGCCGCTATATTCTATAGTAACATACGGGGCGGGACTCAAAACAATAGACTTTATCGTTGAAGGTATCGACCGTTCAAAGGCGGCTATGATAATCACATCAAAGCCTGATGAGGTTTGTGAAAAGCTTATGAGTAAGTTTGAATGCGGAGCAACCAAGCTTTCCGCAAAGGGCGGATATTCAAACGAAGACAAAACGGTTATATATTTTATAGTCGATAGATTTCAGATTTCTAAAATGCGGGAAATTGTTCACAAGATAGACGAACACGCGTTTATTACCATTACCGAGGTTGCAGATGTGTTTAAGTCGAATATGAACAGCTGACCAAATGATAAAAACGGAGGCTGATTGCTGATGAATGGCAACAATCCTTTAGAAAGTAAATATTACGCGTTTATAAGCTACTCGCATAAGGATAGTAGCTTTGCAAGAAGACTGCATCGCAGACTTGAAAACTACAATATAAGCACAATCACCGGCAGCGAAGATAGAGACCAAAGACTTTTTCCTATTTGCCGGGACGAGACTGCTTTTTCGAGCGGGAACTTGACGGATATTATATATGAAAAACTTGACGAGTCTAAAAAGCTGATTGTTATTTGCACCAAAACTGCGGCAAATTCAGAATATGTTTGTGAAGAAGTCAGGTATTTTGTAAAGCATTACGGGATAGAAAATGTTGTTCCGGTTGTTGCTGAGAAGTATTCTTCTGAAGCTGAGCGAATGGAAATGCTTCCGGGTATTCTCAAGGATTATGCCGATACAAAACTTGCAGTATATCGCTATGAGGGCTCGTGGCGGCAAATGTTTTTGAAAATTGTGTCGGGAGTGCTTAATGTTAGCTACGAAACCATAGCAAAACGCGACGAGCAGATGCGAAAAAAGCAGATTATCATAAGAACGGCTTTGTTTGCAATCATTGCGGTTATTCTTTCGCTTGCGGCATTAATGGGCGTACGGTTTTTTAAGACCGGACTCATAAGCAAGGATGTTGTGGCGGCTCGGGAGTTGTGCGGCGAAGACTTGTATCACGGAATGAAGCAACTGCTTGAGTTGGAAAAGTCTGCGGACTTTTGGCATATTGATAAGTTTGAGATAAACGAGGCAATCCGTGAGAACCTAAATTTTGAGAAGGGTGCAACCCTTCGGATAAACAATATACTTGCCTATCCGGACCATAAACATATAGTTGAATACGAATTTGTGGACGAAGAAAAAAGTATGATTATTATGGATGGTATAGTTTATACGGTCCAGGATATGAAAAAGGTCTTTGAAATAAAGGACAATAACATTATTGTGTACTATGATTCAAACGGGAAGGCGTATGAAGAATATATTGATGAAGACACATTTTTCTTAGGAGACATCTTTTATGAAAAAGATGGGAAGAGATTCTACTTTTCGGAGTTAATAAATTCTTCAAATTATGTTTTTGATACAGAAAAGAAAGCTCTTATAAAAGATAACAGCATTAAGGATATGTTTGTAAAGAGCAATACATCCGTGAAATCATCTACGGGCATTGTTTTTGATTTAGAAGAAGATGGTTATTTTAAGGCAGCCGGAATTAAGAATTGCACCAAACTACAGCTTTCAAATGACGAAAAAGTGTTGTTTGTGTTCACCAAAGAGTGTAAACTTTATGCTGTAAGTACGGAAACGATGAAGATTTTATACACTATGGATATCCCCTACTATGACTACAATCTTGAATTTGGCGGCGACAACAAGGCGGCAATATATTTGGACCTGATTGAAAAAAGCGAGATATTCAAGGAAAATATGTTTTACATATACTTTGATGTAGAAACGGGGGAGGTGCTGGACAAGCTCGACCTTGCGTATGTACCGGCGGATGATTTGGTAGCTGACAGTTTCGTGTCGCATAAATTTGATATAAGTGAAGATGGTAAAAATATTTTGTATAGCATAAGCGACAAAATGGTTGTTTTAAAAGATGTGTCAAGCGGTGAAGAACAGAGGTTCACTTATGATGAAGTTGTGGAAAACTTTGCATTTTACAATAATGGCGATATATTCCGTGTATTTTTGCGGTCAGGTGAAAGTCATACGGTGGCTGCAAGGTCGCAAAACTATATCCGCGATATGCGATGCACCGATATTATTTGTGATGCCGATAATCTAAATAACTGTATTGTGGCTGAGGGTAATGTGGTTGCACAGCCTTATAATTATGGTAGAGAATACAAGGTGATTTTTGAGACGGGATTAAAAATAAGGCTATCGGAACAGACGAAGAATTATTTTCTGTTTTACATATATAATCCTCATGCTGACTCGATTGACGATTTCACGCATTACAAGTGTGACAAAAAAACTCTTAAGATATCGTCTTTGGGAAAATTAGACCCATTCGAGTTATATAGTAACTATTGGGATTACGAAAAAGATATAGTGTATGACTATGCATCAAAGCAGCACTTCAGCTTGGCAAATAATGCTTATGTTGCGGTTGAAATCGAGGATAGCACGCCCGAAGGCTGGACTAAGGTCAGCGATTCACATATGATTGAGATTGATGGAAAAACGGTATATATTGCCAAAGTGGCAGCCGAAGCATCTGGAAAAACAAAGCTGATTGAGGCCGGAGAAGGTGATGTAGACTTCAGGCTTGAAACCGGCTCTGATGGATTCGTGCTGCATAACGATAAGTGCATCGTGAAGTATAATAGTAAAGGCGACGAAATTCATTGCACCCAGGTTGGAAAAATTGAGACTGTGCATACGGCGGGAAGCCTTAAAAACTACAAAATACCAACCTTTGATAAAACACTTGACAAGGTGTGCTATATAGATGAGACGGATAATTGCTTTAAAGTGATTGATATAAATACCGGAAAAAAACTGTATAGCTTTGAATTTGATACCACCTATATCGCAGCTGATATCGGCAGCAGTAGTTTTGGGGCTCGGTTGGCTATGTTCAATGATAAGGGTGATATGTTGTTCCTGCCATATGTGGATTTGACGGCGCAGAAATGTCGTACAATGCTCATTGATATTACTAGCGGTAAAACTGTTGATGTGTATGACGGCTACCCGGTGATTTTCAGGGAGTATTGGACTAATGGGGTATTGTTTGACAAGTCGCCGACAAAAGTATATGCTCTACGTGCCCGACTCGCTGAAGAATATAATCTTTTCACTTATGTTCCTATTTTTGAAAGCAGAGAAAAGATGAAGGATGAGGTGCAAAAACTACTTGAAATTATATGATTATTCAAAATGAAAAAATAATATAATGCAGTAAAATAAAAAAGGTGGCTTTTGCCACCTTTTTGCGTTTTATACATTCATAATTACAGGGAGTATCATTGGCTTTCTCTTTGTTTTTGCAAAAATAAAACCGCCAAGCTCATTTTTAAGATGTGATTTAAGACTTGCCCAGTCGAGAGTATTGTGGCTGAGACATTCATCCAAAACATCGGCAGCTTTTTCTCGCATACTTTCCATAAGGTCCTCGGCCTCGCGCACATACACAAAACCTCTTGAGATAATATCGGGCCCCGCAACGACAGTCTTCATTTCGTGGTCGATTGTTGTAACTACGATGATAATACCATCCTCTGAAAGATGCTTTCTGTCGCGAAGAACGATATTTCCGACATCACCGACCCCAAGACCGTCAACCAGAACTCTGCCGGACGGAACAGTTCCGGTAATTTTACCTTCGGCCTTAGAAACTTCAAGAACTTTACCGTTTTCCATCATAAATATATTTTTTGAAGGGATACCCATTTGCAGAGCAATATCCTTGTGTCGGCTTAAATGCCTGAATTCACCGTGTACCGGCATAAAATATTTTGGCTTTGCAAGAGCAAGAATGATTTTAAGTTCTTCCTGACAGGCGTGACCCGAAACATGAACATCGGCAAGAGATTCATATATTACCTCAGCACCGTGCTTTAAAAGCTCATTAATTACATTTGAAATGGCTTTCTCGTTGCCGGGGATAGGGCTTGCGGAAATTATAACAAGGTCATCTGCTTCAATATTGACTTTTTTGTGCCCGGAAAACGCCATTCGTGAAAGTGCTGACATTGTCTCGCCTTGGCTTCCGGTTGTTACAATAACCAGCTTTTCTTTGGGGTATCTGCCAATTTCGTCAAGGCTGATAAGGGTGTTTTTGGGAATTTTCATATATCCAAGCTCAATGGCAGCCGAAAGAACATTTTCCATACTTCTGCCGGAAACGGCAACCTTTCTGCCATATTTGACAGCGGCATTGATTATCTGCTGCACCCTATGTATGTTGGATGCAAAGGTTGCAACAAAAATACGCTTGCTGCAGTTTTCAAAAACACTGTCAAATGTTGCGCCAACTGTACGCTCGCTCATTGTATAGCCGCGGCGTTCAGCATTGGTACTGTCGGACATAAGAAGGAGAATGCCTTTTTTGCCAAGCTCACCGATTCTGCCAAGGTCAATCATTTCCCCGTCAATTGGTGTGGGGTCGATTTTAAAGTCACCGGTGTGAAGAACCACACCGGCAGGTGTATGCAGAGCAACTGCAACTGCATCGGCAATACTGTGGTTTGAACGGATATATTCAACCTTAAAGTCACCAAGTGTAAATGTTTCGCCGGGGTTAATAACATTAAGCTTTGTGGAATTAAGAATACCATGCTCGGTAAGCTTGTTTTTCAGAATTCCCAAAGTGAGTTTTGTTCCAAAAACCGGAACATTAAATTCCTTAAGAACATAAGGAATTGCGCCGATATGGTCTTCGTGACCGTGGGTCAGCACAATACCGCGAATGCGGTTTTTATGCTTCTGCAGATATGTTATATCGGGAATAACCATATCTACCCCAAGCATATCGTCGTCAGGGAAAGCAAGACCGCAATCGAGAATGATGAGGTCGCTTCCGTACTCGAAGACTGTCATATTTTTTCCGATCTCATGAAGTCCTCCGAGTGGCGTAATTTTTATTTTTTTACTTTTTTGCACAAAATATCCTCCGTTTTCTATTATTTTAGCCGTTCACATATAATACCGGAGAGCGGAGCCGGGTATTATTTTATCATATCATTTTACCATAAATTTAGTGTTTTTGCAAGGTGTTTGGAAATATTTACATAAAGATTTTTTCCGTTATCCCTGTCTTTTATTCAAATATGTAAAAAAATATAAAATATGTCTTAAAATTTTGGAATTTTTAGGTTATTTGGGGTTGATATTTTAAAAGAAAAATAGTATAATAAACTGATAATGGGCAAAATATGATATTTGCTCATAAAGAGGTGGAAATTTTTAATGGCAAATAAGAGATATACGCTGCCGCTTATTCCGCTCAGAGGCCTTACGGTCTTTCCCGGAATGGTACTTCATTTTGATGTAGGCAGAAAAAAATCAATAGCAGCAGTTGATGAGGCGATGTCCGCCTCGCGTCTGGTTTTTCTCAGCTACCAGAGGGATAGCTTTATAGAAATGCCCCAGCGCGCGGATATTTCAAAAATCGGCGTTGTTGCAGAAATTAAACAAATTCTGAAGCTTCCGGACGGAAACCTCAGAGTTCTTATAGAAGGAATTTCAAGAGCAGGGATTACAAGATACCATGATGACGAAGATGTTGTTCATGTTTCGGTGGTTGAAAAATCGGATATCCCGTGTGAGGACTTTTTGCAGGAGCAGGTGCTGATGCGAAAGATTCAGCAGCTTTTGTCTGACTACTTTGACCTTTACGAAAAAATTAATCCCGAAGTAATGGCGTCGCTTATGGAAATTGAGGAGGCGGGTCAGCTTGCAGATGTTACAGCATCTAACTTCCCGCTAAAGCCTCAGGACAAGCAGAGAGTTCTTGAAGAGCTTGATGTAAGATGCCGTATGGAAACCCTGATTGCTCTTATGGAAAATGAGAACAATATTTTAGAGGTTGAACAGGGCGTTATGTCAAAGCTTAAAACAAGCCTTGACAAGAACCAGCGCGATTATATCCTTC
Source organism: Oscillospiraceae bacterium (assembly GCA_015068845.1). GTDB lineage: Bacteria > Bacillota > Clostridia > Monoglobales > Monoglobaceae > SIG440. Next base: position 26,678 of record SVJR01000009.1, on the reverse strand, counting down.
GTGAACAAATGAAGATTATTCAGGAGGAGCTGGGCGATTTTGAATCGGGTCAGGCTGAGGCTGAAGACTATCGTAATAAAATGAAAAAGCGCAGTCTCCCCAAAGAGGTCTGCGAAAAACTTGAGGAAGAATTTGCAAGACTTTCTCGACTTTCGGTTATGTCACAGGAATACGGCGTTGTGCAGAACTACATCGAAACAGTTCTTGCTATGCCTTGGGAAATTACAACCGAGGAAAATACAGATATCAAAAAAGCAAAAGAGATACTTGACCGTGACCATTACGGACTGGAAAAGGTAAAGGAAAGAATTCTCGAATACCTTGCGGTTAAATGTCTGTCGGCCGATGCAAAGGGCTCAATAATCTGCCTTGCAGGACCTCCGGGGACGGGTAAGACCTCAATTGCAAGATCACTTGCCGAGTCCCTGGGCAGACAATATGTCAGAGTCAGCCTCGGCGGTATCCAGAACGAGGCGGAAATCCGCGGCCACAGGAAAACCTATGTCGGTGCTATGCCCGGTCGGATTGTTGCCGCACTCAAGCAGGCGGGCAGCAAAAATCCGCTTATATTACTTGACGAAATTGATAAAATGTCAAGCGATTTCCGTGGTGACCCGACAGCCGCAATGCTGGAGGTTTTGGACCCTGAACAGAATAAGGGCTTCCGAGACCATTTCCTTGAACTCCCGTTTGATTTGTCGCAGGTGTTGTTTGTTACTACTGCAAACTCAATCGAGAATATTCCGGCGCCGCTTTATGACAGAATGGATATAATTGAGATTTCGGGATATACCGAAGAAGAAAAGCTAAATATTGCGAAAAAATATTTGCTTCCAAAGCAGCGCAAGGAAAATGGTTTAACCGCAAAAAGCCTGAAGGTTTCCGACAAAACAATTCAGCTTCTTATTGAGGGCTATACCCGGGAATCGGGTGTCCGTTCACTTGAGCGCAAACTGGCGGCAATCTGCAGGAAGGCAGCAAAGGAAATTGTTGAAGAAGAAAAGTCGGGAATTTCCGTTAACGAAAAGACTCTTAAAAAGTACCTTGGCGGCAGAGTTTATCTTTATGACCGTATGCAGGAAGAAAATATGGTCGGTATGGCAACCGGTCTTGCGTGGACTCAGGTTGGCGGCGATACACTCTACATCGAAGTGAACACTATGAAGGGCAATGGTAAGCTTGAATTAACAGGCAATCTTGGTGATGTTATGAAGGAGTCGGCACGGGCAGCACTCAGCTTTATAAGAGCAAACTATGAAGCGTTTGGTCTTGATGCAGATTTCTACAAGGAAAAAGATATCCATATCCATGTCCCGGACGGAGCAATTCCCAAGGACGGCCCGTCAGCAGGCATTACTATGGCAACAGCACTTATCTCGGCACTCACCGGCGAATGTGTAAATCGTAATGTGGCAATGACCGGCGAAATTACGCTTCGCGGCAAAGTCCTTGCAATCGGCGGACTTCGTGAGAAGTCACTTGCGGCATACCGTATGGGAATACGCAAAATAATTATTCCCTTTGAAAACAAAAAGGACTTTGAGGAGCTTCCATCCAATATCAAGGCAGAGGTTGAGTTTGTTTTTGCCAAGGATATGAAAACTGTTCTTGAAAATGCAATCAGCGGAGGTGCTAAAAAATGGAATTTATCAATGCTTCACTGTTAACAACTGCGGTAAAGTATGACCAATATCCGCCGGTAGACGTTCCGGAAATTGCATTGGTAGGCCGTTCAAATGTCGGCAAATCATCGCTTATTAATTGTCTTGCAAACCGCAAAAATCTTGCCAGGACAAGTAGTACACCGGGAAAAACTGCGACAATCAACTTTTATGACATAGCCGGAAAGTATCGTATTGTTGACCTTCCCGGTTATGGCTATGCAAAGGTTTCAAAGCAGGAAAAGGAAAAGTGGGCAGGAATGATTGAAAACTATCTTTCCCGCCGCGAAAATCTTGTTCAGGTAATCCAGCTTGTTGATGCACGGCACAAACCCACAGCGGACGATATAATGATGTTTGACTGGATTCGCGAATATAATTATGAGCCGTTTGTTGTCGCGACCAAGCATGACAAACTTAAGAAATCACAGATTGAAGCAAATCTCACAGCTATATATGAAGCCCTGAATCTCGGCGAGGAATCGGTGCTCATTCCGTTTTCATCCGAAAGCCGTGAGGGCAGAGACGAGGTTCTTGAACTTATTGAATATGTGCTTGAAGGCGGCAACGGACGCTGAAAGCAAGGATAGAAAGGAAACAGACAAATGATTACAAAGCCAAGAGGAACAGAGGATGTTTTGCCTGAGGAAAGTAAACTCTGGCAGAATATTGAAAATACAGCACGGAAAGTGTGCGAGCTTTACGGCTACAAAGAGATAAGAACCCCCGTGTTTGAGCACACCGAGCTGTTTCAGCGCGGTGTGGGCGACACAACCGATGTGGTTCAGAAGGAGATGTATACCTTTGAGGACAAGGGTGGCAGAAGCATTACGCTGAAGCCCGAGGGTACAGCAACTCTGGTTCGCAGTTATATCGAAAATTCCCTTTATGCAAACCCACAGCCTACAAAGCTGAGTTATATTATCCCGTGTTTCAGATACGAAAAGCCCCAGTCGGGCAGACTTCGTGAGTTTCACCAGTTTGGTATTGAATGCTTTGGTGCAAGCTCCCCCACAACCGATGCGGAGGTTATTTCTCTTGCATATATGTTCCTGAATGAACTTAAAATCACCGGCGTTAAGCTTAATATCAACAGCATAGGCTGTCCGGTATGCAAGAAGGATTATAACGAAAAGCTGAAGGCATATTTCGAGCAGTATCGTGCCGAGCTCTGTCCTACTTGTCTTGAAAGACTTGAAAAAAATCCTATGCGTATCATTGATTGCAAGTCAGAAATTTGCAGCCGGATTGCAAAAGATGCTCCTAAAATGATTGACCATCTTTGCGAAGACTGTCATAGCCACTTTGAGGGCGTGAAGGAACGCCTTGATAATATGGGCGTTGAATACACTATTAACCCCGATATCGTAAGAGGTCTTGATTATTATACTAAAACGGTGTTTGAATTTGTTTCCGACGCGCTGGGCGCGCAGTCAACAGTATGCGGCGGCGGAAGATACAGCGGTCTTGTTGAAGAACTCGGTGGCAAACCGGCAGACGGTATAGGCTTTGCAGCAGGCCTTGAAAGATTGATTCTTGTAATTAAAAAACAGCAGCAGAATGCGGAAAAGCTTGATACAGCACCGGATTTGTTTATTGCGTGTATGGGTGAAAACGCTGAAAAATTTGCACAGAAGCTCATATTTGAGTTAAGGCTTATGGGCGTTCACGCCGAACAGGATTTATGCGGAAGAAGTCTTAAAGCTCAGATGAAGTATGCGGATAAGCTTTCAGCAAAGTTCAGTGTTGTAATAGGTGATGATGAAATCACAAAAAAATCGGCAATACTTAAAGATATGAACACCGGTGAAACTGTAGAAGTTTCTATGACCCCGGAGGATATCTGTAAAAGCATAAACAAGGAGGCTAAAAATTAATGGATACAATGAAAGGCTTGAAAAGAACCAATTATTGCGGTGAAACAGAAGGTGTCGGCAAAACAGTTGTTGTCGGCGGCTATGTTCAGAAAATCCGCGATATGGGAACCTTGATTTTTATAGATTTAAGGGACAGAACAGGTATTGTTCAGTTGGCGTTTGACGAAACGACAGAAAGGTCGGTTTTTGAAAAAGCAGCATCTTGCCATAGCGAGTATGTTCTTATGGCAAAAGGTACGGTAAGGGAAAGAGAAAGCAAGAATGATACAATCAAAACAGGAAATATTGAAATTTTCGTTGATGATTTGAGAATCCTTGCAAAAGCACAGACACCGCCCTTTGAAATTACCGACAAAACAAATGTAAACGAGGAGCTTCGCCTGAAATACCGCTATCTTGATTTAAGACGCGGTCCGCTTCAGGAAAATATTATCAAAAGAAGCAAAATTGCAAAGAGTGCAAGAGACTATTTTGAGGAGAACGGTTTTATCGAAATTGAAACCCCGATGATGATTAAGTCAACTCCTGAGGGCGCGCGAGACTATATTATTCCGTCGCGTATCCATAACGGTAAGTTCTATGCCCTCCCTCAGTCTCCCCAGATTTATAAGCAGCTTCTTATGATTTCGGGATTTGACAGATACATTCAGCTTGCACGCTGCTTCCGTGACGAGGATTTGAGAGCGGACAGACAGCCCGAATTTACCCAGATTGACCTTGAAATGTCTTTTGTTGATGTGGAAGATATTCTTGAAATGGGCGAAGGCTTTGTAAAAAGACTCTTTAAGGATGTTCTTGATGTTGATATCCCCACACCACTCCCCAGAATTACCTATAAGGACGCTATGGAACGCTACGGCTCAGATAAGCCGGATACTCGCTTTGGTATGGAAATTTGTGACCTTTCGGAACTTGTGGAGGATTGCGGATTCGGGGTGTTTACTTCAGCAATTGAAAGTGGCGGCAGTGTTCGTGCTATTTGTGCAAAAAATGCAGCAGGAACTCTCACCAGAAAAGAAATTGATAAACTGACCGAGTTTGTTCGCGGTATAGGTGCAAAAGGTCTTGCATATATCAGATGGGTTGACGATGCACCAAGCTGTTCGTTTGCAAAGTTTATGACAGAAGATGAGCTTAATGCTATAATTGAAAAGTGCGGAGCCGAGAAAGGCGATGTTGTATTTATCGTTGCTGACAAAAACAGTACAACACTTTCAACACTCGGTGCACTTCGTCTTAAGGTTGCAAAGCAACTTGATATCATTGGTGACGGTTTCAACTTCCTTTGGGTAACACAATTCCCGTTCTTTGAATATGACGAAGAATCTGACACCTATGTTGCAATGCATCATCCCTTTACAATGCCTGAGGATGATTGTATCCAGTATCTTGAAAGCAATCCTGAAAAGGTTACTGCAAAAGCATACGACCTGGTTCTCAACGGAACAGAGCTTTCAAGCGGTTCTATCCGTATAAATGACTATGAGCTTCAGCAGAAGATGTTCAAGGCCCTTGGACTTACCGAAGAAGAAATTGCAGCAAAATTTGGATTTTTGGTTGAAGCCTACAAATACGGTGCTGCTCCTCACGGCGGTATGGGAATCGGTCTTGACAGAATTGCAATGATTATGTGCGGAGCGGACAGCCTGCGCGATGTTGTTGCGTTCCCGAAGGTTCAGAATGCATCCGAGCTTATGTCAAATTCTCCCGATGTTGTAGACGAAGCACAGCTTAAGGAATTAGGTATAAAAATAGACATCCAGGAAGAAAAATAACTTTTTTAAAGCATAAACTTCAAAAAAGTCAGGAGGCGATGTCATGAAAAAACATACAGTGGTGATGATATGGGCGGCAGCCCTGCTACTGATTGTTGTGAGTTGCTTTGTGATATATTATTTTTACAATGAACTTTCCGCCATCGGCAAGACCAACAAAAATATAGAAGTGTTTAATTGTGCCCCGGAGGATATTATTGAATATTCCGTTTCGGATAAAACAGGTGACTATACATTAGAATGCACTGCTGACGGGTGGCGTGTTGAGGACGGTAACATAAATAACCTTAACGACGATGCAATAGTTAAAATGATTCACTCAGCATCCGATATCAGGGCGGTTGGTACAATAAATAAAAAGTCACTACAGAGTTTCGACACAGCCAATGCCCAAAAACTGGAAATTACAACGAACAGAACATTTAAGGATGAGATTGAAATACGGTTTCTTGGGATTTTGGACGGGCTGTGTGCCTTTAAGGTTGAGGACGACCGCAGAATATATGTTATGTATCAGTCAACATTCGATATTCTGACCCCGGCTCTTGATTCGCTTAGGATTTCTGAGGTGTTTGAAGGCTTATCTGAAAAAGCGGGTATGCCTGAATATCTTAAATACACAGACTATGATGGCACCGAACTTGTTGTAAGACGGAAAACTGCGGCAGAGCTTTCACAAAGCAAAAATAACGGCTATATTATGGAAAAGCCTTTTAAAAGAGAAGTAAATGACGATGCCTATGAACAGAATATCACAGTAAAAATTCCTGCACTTCAGGCGACGGCTTTTGTCAAAGAAACTGAAAGCCTTGAGGGATTTAGTCTTGATGAAGACTCAAGAGCTACTCTGAATTTCCGCTGGGACGGCAAGGAGGAAACGCTGTATCTTGGTGAAAACAACAGCGGACTTGTGTATGCAAAGAAGAAAGACAAGAACGGAGTCTTTATGATAACTTCATCACAGCTTGAATTTCTTCAGATTGACCCGTTTTACCTTCTGGAAAGCGGTATTCTAAAAACCGATACAGACAGTATTCAGTCCGTGATTGTAAAGACAAAGGATGAAGTTTATAATATTTCAAGCATTGGCCGCAAGGGTGGAACCCCGCTGTTTTATGTGAACGGAAACGCCGCAAGCGAGGATGTGTTTGAAGATGTTGTTGAAAAAATTAAGGATGTTAAATTTATAGGTGAACTTTCCGCAGTTCCGCAGAATACAGAGGATATTGTGGTGGTTATAAATTATAATAATGCGGCAGGCAGTCAAAAAATCAGCCTTGCAAGCCTGCCGGATAAAAACTATGCAGCATTTATTGCCGGTCAGGCTGAATTTTCGGTTGACGGCAATGCTGTGCGAGAACTGCTTGAACAAATAAAAAAAGCAAGCAACAATCCAACGAAAGTAGAATAGAAAGGACAAACCTACAATGAAAAATGTTTTTGATGTTTTGAAGGAACGCGGGCTTATCGCCCAGATGACTCACGAGGACGAAATACGAAAGCTCCTCGCTGAAAAGAAGATTACCTTTTATATTGGTTTTGACCCGACAGCTGACAGCTTGCATATAGGTCACTTTATGCAGCTTGTTGTAATGAAGCATATGCAGAATGCAGGTCACAGACCGATTATCCTCCTTGGCGGAGGAACTACAATGGTAGGTGACCCCACAGGTAAAACTGATATGCGTCCTATGATAAGTCGTGAAACAATTCAGTATAACGCCGACAGATTTAAGGAACAGATGTCAAAGTTTATTGACTTCTCTGATGGTAAGGCAATTATGGTCAATAACGCAGACTGGCTACTTGATCTCAATTATGTTGACTTTCTCCGTGAAGTAGGCGTACATTTCTCAGTTAACAGAATGCTGTCCGCTGAGTGCTTTAAGGCAAGAATGGAGAGAGGTTTGTCTTTCCTTGAATTCAACTATATGCTGATGCAGAGCTACGACTTCTACAAGCTCCATAAGGAATATGACTGTATAATGGAATTTGGTGGCGATGACCAGTGGTCAAACATTATTGGCGGTATTGAGCTTATCCGTCGTAAGGATTCCGAAGATGCATACGGTATGACATTTACTCTCCTTACCACATCAGAGGGTAAAAAGATGGGTAAAACCGAAAAAGGTGCACTTTGGCTTGACCCCGAAAAGGTTACACCCTATGAGTTCTACCAATATTGGAGAAATGTTGACGACAAGGATGTTATCAGACTTTTGAAACTTGTTACATTTGTTCCCATGGAAGAAATTGCAGAATACGAAAAGCTGGAAGGTCAGCAGCTTAACGCTGTTAAGGAACGCCTTGCATTTGAGGTTACCAAAATGGTACACGGCGAGGAAGAAGCTAAAAAGGCAAACGATGCTGCAAAAGCTGTGTTCGGTGCAGGTGCAGACGACTCAAATATGCCTACATTCGAGCTTGCAGAGACAGAAATCGCAGACGGTATTAATATCGTTGACTTACTCGCAGTTACAGGACTTGCTCCGTCTAAAGGCGAGGGTAGACGACTTGTTCAGCAGGGCGGTGTAAGTATCGACGGCAACAAAATAGACGACATCGCATATCTCGTTGAAAAATCAATATTCAATGACGGAAAGATAGTTGTTAAAAAGGGTAAAAAAGTATTTCTCAAGGTAGTTTTAGCGTAATTACTTATAAATTATATGAAAGGGGCTGAATCCTTTGGCAAAAGAATTACCAAAGACATATGACCCGAAAGCTGTTGAAGACAGGATTTACAGCACTTGGGTTGAAAAAGGATATTTCCATACAAAAATTGATAAAAATAAGGAGCCGTTCACAATTGTGATTCCTCCGCCCAATGTAACAGGTCAGTTGCATATGGGTCACGCTCTGGACGAAACATTCCAGGATATACTTATCAGAACAAAAAGAATGCAAGGCTATGCGGCACTGTGGGTTCCCGGAACCGACCACGCAGGTATCGCAACACAGATTAAGGTTGAGGAAAATCTCCGTAAGGAAAAGGGTCTTACCCGTCACGATTTAGGCCGTGACGAATTCCTTAAACTTGTATGGGCGTGGAAAGAACAGTATGGTAACCGCATAATTAACCAGATTAAAAAGCTTGGCTGCTCCTGTGACTGGGACAGAGAACGCTTTACAATGGACGAAGGCTGCTCAAAGGCTGTTCGCGAAGTGTTTGTTAATCTCTATAACAAAGGCCTTATCTATCGTGGCAACAGAATTATAAACTGGTGCCCCCACTGTATGACAGCGCTTTCGGACGCCGAGGTTGAGTATGCAGAGCAGGCAGGTAACTTCTGGCACATTAAGTATCCGGTTAAGGATAGTGACCAGTTTGTTACAATTGCAACTACCCGTCCTGAAACTCTTCTTGGTGATACTGCAGTTGCAGTTAATCCTGAGGATGAAAGATATAAGGACCTTGTTGGCAAGATGCTTATCTTACCGCTTGTGGGCAGAGAAATCCCTGTTATTGCTGATGAATATGTTGATAAGGAGTTCGGTACAGGCTGTGTTAAGATTACTCCTGCACATGACCCCAACGACTTTGAGGTTGGCTTAAGGCACAACCTGGAACAGATAAAGGTTCTCAACGACGATGCAACCATCAATTCCTATGGTGGCAAGTACGAAGGAATGGACAGATACGAAGCTCGTCGTGAAATGGTTAAAGACCTTGAAGAACTTGGTCTTCTTGTTAAGGTTGAGGAACATTCACATAATGTCGGTCAGTGCTACCGCTGTGGTACAACAGTTGAGCCGCTTACCTCAAATCAGTGGTTTGTAAAGATGGAACCCCTTGCAAAGCGTGCTATTGAGGTTGTTAAAGACGGCGATGTTTCATTTATTCCCGACCGATTCTCAAAAACATATATGAATTGGATGGAAAATGTCCATGACTGGTGTATTTCCCGTCAGCTCTGGTGGGGTCACAGAATTCCGGCGTTTTATTGTTCGGAATGCGGCGAAATGACAGTTTCCAAAACAGACATTGATACCTGTCCCAAGTGCGGCGGTAAGGTAAAGCAGGAAGACGATGTCCTTGATACATGGTTCAGCTCAGCTCTTTGGCCGTTCTCAACACTCGGCTGGCCCGAAAAGACAGATGACCTTGATTATTTCTATCCCACATCAGTTCTTGTTACCGGCTATGACATAATTTTCTTCTGGGTTGCAAGAATGATTTTCTCAGGTCTTGAGCATATGGATAAGGAACCGTTCAAGCATGTGTATATTCACGGCCTTGTTCGCGACGGTCAGGGCAGAAAAATGAGTAAGTCTCTCGGTAACGGTATTGACCCGCTCGAAATCGTTGACAAGTATGGCGCAGATGCACTCAGATTTACTCTTGCTACCGGTAACTCGCCCGGTAACGATATGAGATTCTATATCGAGAGAGTTGAAGCAAGCCGTAACTTTGCAAACAAAATCTGGAATGCTTCAAGATTTGTTATGATGAATCTTTCAATCGACAAGCTTGAACTCCCCGCAAAGGATAAGCTGCATATTGAGGATAAGTGGATTCTTCACAGATATAACGAACTCGTAAAAGAGGTAACAGAAAACCTTGAAAAATATGAGCTTGGTATAGCTGTACAGAAGCTTTATGACTTCATCTGGGACGAATTCTGTGATTGGTATATTGAGTTTGTTAAGCCCAGATTCTTCGTTGAGGGTGAAAGCAACATTACAGCACAGCAGGTTCTTACCTATGTTCTCTCAAATACACTCAAACTGTTGCATCCCTTTATGCCGTTCATTACCGAAGAAATCTGGCAGGCACTTCCCCACAACGGTGAAAGCATTATGATTTCTCAGTGGCCCGAATACTGCGAATGTCTTGCAGATGCAAAAGCAGAGCAGGAAATGGTTGGCATTATGGATGCTATCAAGGGTATCAGAAATGTCCGCAACGAAATGAATGTTCCTCCTTCTAAGAAGGTTAAGCTCTATGTTGTAACCAAAGAAAGTGCACTTTTTGATGAAGCAGGCGTATTCTTTGAAAAGCTTGCAGGAGCATCAGAAATCGAAATTAAGGCAGATAAAACTGCACTTCCCGAAAACACAGTTTCTGTAGTTACTGCAAATGCTGAAATTCTCCTTCCTATGGACGAGTTGGTTGATAAAGAAAAGGAAATTGAACGACTCACCAAGGAGAAGACAAGACTCGAAGGCGAAATAAAGCGTGTTGAGGGTAAGCTTTCAAACAAAGGCTTTACCGACAAGGCTCCCGCGGCGGTTGTTGAAGAAGAACGCCAGAAGGGTGAAAAATATAAAGCTATGCTTGAAAAGGTTCTTGAGAGCCTTGAAAAAATGGCATAAAAAAAGAACTTTTGTAAAAAAATGACAAATACAGTCGATGCAAGTCATCGGCTGTATTTTTTTGTCTTTTTTCGGAATACGAAAGAGTAAAGATGAAAAGGAAAATTATGTAAAAATATTGAAGGGTATAAAAGAATAAAAAGAGAAGGAGGTATCCTGATGGATATACGGCTTGAGGTTATAGGAACAACGCTTGTGGCAAAGCTAAGTGGTGAACTTGACCATCATACGGCACCGAAATTGCGTGATGCACTTGATAGGGAGATAAACTCGCAGAATATTGTGAATTTGATTCTGGATTTTGATGATGTGGGGTTTATGGACAGCTCGGGCATTGGGGTTATTGCGGGCAGGTATAAGGAAATTCAGGCAAGGGGCGGCAAAGTGATGATTATCAGAGTAAATCCGCAGGTCGATAAAATACTTGAAATTTCAGGATTGAAAAAGATTCTTGATTGCAGTCATTAAAAAGGAGGGAATACATATGGAAAATTATATGAAACTTGAGGTTCCGGCAAAAAGCTGTAACGAGTCGTTTGTTCGCGCTGCTGTTGCTGCTTTTTCGGTGCAACTGGATTTAAGTGTGGAAGAAATGTCGGATATAAAAACTGCGGTTTCAGAGGCGGTAACCAATTCGATTGTTCACGGCTACGCAAATATGAAAGGTGTAGTGAAAATTGTGTGTAAGGTTATCGATTCGGTGTTTGAAATTGAGGTTACTGATTTTGGCGTAGGAATCGAGGATATAGGACAAGCTATGCAACCGCTTTACACATCAAGACCGGATTATGAAAGGAGCGGAATGGGCTTTACAGTTATGCAAACCTTTATGGACGAGCTGTATGTGGAATCCGGGCCAGGTGAAGGAACAACGGTAAGAATGAGAAAACGCATAGGGGGATAACCGTGCAGACAAAAAAATATAACGAGAATATTGAAGAATTGCTTGTGCTTGCCAAAGCCGGCGATAAATCTGCAATGGATATAATCGTTGAAGAAAATATGGGGCTTGTTCACAGTGCTGTCAAGCGGTTTTATGGTAGAGGTGTTGATGCCGAGGATTTGTTCCAGATTGGCTGTATCGGTCTTGTAAAGTCTGTGCAGAAGTTTGATTTATCGTTTAATGTTAAGTTTTCAACCTATGCCGTTCCTATGATTATGGGTGAAATCAAGAGGTTTATACGGGATGACGGTATTATAAAGGTGAGCCGAAGTATAAAAGAACTTGCGATAAAAGCATTGGCATTGCGTGAGAAAATAATAACTGAAACAGGAAGTGAGCCAACGGTTCAGACTTTGTCAGCTGAACTGGGTGTAAGTGCCGAAGATATTGCTGTTGCACTTGATGCAGGAATAAAGCCAGAGTCAATAAATGCAACCTATGACGATGGTGAAAAAGATAACAAAACTCTAGCTGACAGGCTTGAAAGTCGTGACAATTGTGAGGGTGAGGTAATAAATAAAATTCTTATCAGGCAGTTACTGGCAGACTTTGAACCCAGAGAGCAAAAAATAATAATCCTTAGATACTTTAAGGAATACACTCAGGCTCAGATTGCAGCTCAACTTGGAATATCTCAGGTTCAGGTTTCAAGAATAGAAAAAAAACTTCTTGCCGCAATGCGGGAAAAGCTTGTGCCGTAAAATGTAAAGTTTTTGTTAAAATTTATTATTTAAACAGGGATGCACGCTTTATTTGTCGAAATCAAATATAACTAGATTTTATGACAAGGAGCGGTTGAATATGTATTGCCCTAAATGCGGAGCTTATAATGATAATGAAAATATATGGTGTGTTCATTGCGGACACGGTAAACTGCCATCTATAAACGCTACGATGGAAGAACCGATTACCGAAAAAGACAGTGAGTCTCCGTTGTCCGAAGGTGTGAAATCAACATATAATGATGTTTTGACCACTGATAATAATATTAAAATTGAAACCGAACAAGCAGTAGAAAATGTTTGCATTGAAACGCCAGGCTGTCAGTGGCAGGTGCAAAAAAAAGATATAAAAGATTATCTTGTATTGTCTATTATCAGCGCAGTATTTGGCAGTGTTATATTCGGGGTTGCAGCAATAATTTTTTCAGCACTGACAAAAAGTGAAAATGAAGTATCAAATTATGTTAAGGCAAAAGAGTATTCCTCAAAAGCAAAATTATTTTCTATTATTGCTTTAATTGTCGGTATTTCCAAATATATTTTTGCTATTGCATTGGTTGCAATGTTTATCTCGGGAAGTTTTTTTTATCTGTTCTGATACCAACAGTTGACACGCTTTTGAGTATGTGATAGAATTTAAGATATCGTAAATGATGATTTGAGGTGCTTTGATGAAATATTTTGGTTTTGTCATTACAAATTCTCCCGAAGACGGTTTTAATATGCATAACTATTTACTTAACGGCACTGTTAAAGTGAATATTGGTGAAACGGGCTGTGTAGAGTTTTTTAATAGTTCGCGCCGTCGTACCCTGCTTGCTGTTGCAGACGGTTCGGAAAGTGAATTCAGTGGCAGTGATGCAGCTTTTTTGTTTACAGATTCTCTCGGTGAATGCGTAGGTCTTGATTTTAATGCGGCTTACAGTGATAGCTTTTCGCGTTGCAATGAACTTATTAAGGGACGGTCTTTTCGGGCAGGCGGGAAAAAAGTATGTGTAAAGACGGGTATACTGTTTTTTGAAAATGATTTTGTCCGTGCATATAACATAGGTGATGTTCCTATTTTTATGCAGCGTGACAAAAAAATAAAGTTGCTCTCCGGTGATATGCCCCAATTTGTGGAAGTTGAAGAAACTGTCGAAAATGACGATGAGATTGAAATCAAAAAAGTAAAAAAAGCTACCGCACCGTACATTGGATATATGGCAGAGGACTGCGTGGCAGAACCGCATATTTCGGAAAAAATAAAGGTAAAAAACAAGGATACATTCCTTGTTCTGAGTAAAAGTGTAACAGACGCAGTTGATGTTGATACAATTGCGGAAATTATTGATAATGACAAACTGAAGCTTGACGAAAAAGCTGAAAAACTAATGGATTTAGCAACAGAAAAAAATCCAGAGGAAACCTATACTATACAGATTACCGTTGCAAAAGACAATGCAAGGCTTTTTGGTGTAAAACTCAGATACTTGTTTATGGCGGTTTTGGCTGCAATCATAATTGTTATTTGCTCCATATTTGGCGCTCCATTGCAAAAAGGTGCAGAAGCATTGGTTGAAAAGTGGAAGATTATGGTGAGCAGCTTTACTTATCGTGATATAAAACCTGAGGTTGTTGCAGACCCGTGGGTTCCTCTTGGCAGAAATGATGAGGAAGAAAAGAAAGAGAAAAAAGCGGCTGAAAAAGCAAAGCAAGCTGAGGAGGAAAGAAAAAGACTGGAAGAGGAAGCAAAGCAGAATGTAAGCCGACCAACCCCGTATCCAACCACCGTAACTCAGCCTACTCAGCCAAACATTGCAACTCCCGAACAGGAAGATGAAAATTCAAATCAGGAAATTGAAAGCAACAACACTCCGCAACCAAAACCGGAGCTTCCTCCGGTGCAAGAGGATAGCAATGTTGAGCTTCCAATAGACTTTAATTAAAAAAAGCCCCTGTGGGGCTTTTTTATTTTTTAAGTTCCGTATCAATGGGTGAATATCCGAAATAAGACTTATATGCACGGAAGAAGGTTGTGTAATCATTGTAACATACTTTCCGGGCGACACTGGTTGGCTTTTCACCAAGCCTTATCATTTCTCTTGCGACAATCAGTCGTTTGCTTTTGAGGTACTTCATCGGGCTCATACCCAGAGAGTTGAGGAAGACCCTGTGTAAATACGCTTTACTGATAAACAGACTTCTGCATATATCATCAATGTCTGTTATCTCAAAAAGATTCTTGTTAACATAGTTGATTGCTTTTCGCGCAGCTGTACTGTATCCGTCAAAGGTTACTGCACCCGAATCGGTGTTGAGAGCATTAAATGCAAGATAAATAAGTTCTGTCAGTATGCTGTAAAATAGAATTTGTCTTTCGTTGTCTGCAAAAATCTTACTGTATTTTTTAAATCGGTCAAAAACTCCGGCAATATACGGGAAGGCTTTTGTATCAATGATTTTTGGCGATGAAAAGACTTTTTTCAAAAGCTTCTCATCTGCACCGCTGCGGTCAAAGTTCAAAACAATCCGTTCGTATGGCTTGTTTCCCATAATTTCAATATGATGAACATAAAGTGACGGGATAAGAACCATTTCTCCTGGAGAAAGTGTGCGGCGCATATTACCGATGATGCAGTCAACCTCACCGGACATAAAGTATAAAATCTCATATTTATTGTGAGTATGCGATGCAAACTCCTTTTCGTTGGGAATTTCGCTCTTTGTGTGGTTGTAAACAAGACCGTTATAAGAAATAATATAATCCATATAATCACCAAAAACCATAATAACATAAAAGTAGATTTTTTGCAATGTATTTTTATAGAAAAAACAATATCTTTTTTTGAACAAATATTATATTATTAATGAAAGGAATGGTGCAGAGTATTTTGTACTGATAAAAATAAGAATTAATAAATTTTTTAGTTCTCAGGAGGACAAAATTATGGAAAAACTTAAAATAGCAATTATCGGTCAGGGACGAAGCGGAAGAAACATTCACGGTGCATACTTTCTCAGCGAAGCAAACACAAAGTTTGATGTTGTGGCAGTAGTCGACGCAATCGAATATCGCCGTGAAAAAGCAATCAGAGAATTCGGCTGCAAGGCTTTTGAAACATATCAGGAGCTGTTTGCAATGAAAGACGAGATTGATGTTGTTGTAAATGCATCATTCTCACAGATGCACTATCCTATCACTATGGATCTTTTAAACCACGGCTTTAATGTTGTTGTTGAAAAACCCTTTGGTGCAACCTATGAAGAAGCTATGGATATGGTAAACACCGCTCAGAGAAACGGTGTTCAGCTTCTTGTATTCCAACAGTCAATTCTTGTTGATACAATCAACTATATGAAGAACGCTATTGATACAAAGAAGATAGGCGATCTTGTAACAATCGACATTAAATACAACAACTTTGCTCACCGTTACGACTGGCAGACTCTTCAGTGTTGCGTAGCTGGCGGTCTTTACAACACAGCTCCGCATCCTATCGGTATTGCAATGCATCTTCTTGGCGAATGGGATAATGCAAAGCTTTGCTATTCTGACCTTAGAAGCATAAACACAATGGGCGACAGCGATGACTATGCAAGAATTATCCTTGAAAGACCTGACGGTGTTTCAGCTGAAATCGAGGTAAGCAGCACCGACCTCACAGATCCCCCCCACTACAAAATTCAGGGAACAATGGGTTCAATCGTTATGAATGTTGCAGGTGAATATACTCTTACATACACTGTTAAGGAAGAACAGGATATTAAGCCTCTTCAGTTTGCATCACTTGCTGATGAAAAAGGTGATCCTATTTATTGTCAGGAAAAGGTTGAAAAGCATGTTGAATCCGGCACTCTTGCAGCTGACCCGTTTTCATCAGGTTCTGCTCGTTTCTACAGTGCGGTTTATGACACTCTTGTGGACGGTAAAGCGTTTATCATTGACCCTGCAAATATTGCAAATGTTGTAAGAATTATTGACGAGGCTCATAAAGCTAATCCAATGACAAAGAGATATTCACTCTAATTTTAGCAGGAGGAAACCAACTATATATAATCTTGTAATTCTTGGCTGTGAAAATTCGCATGCCAACAGTATTTTAAAAGCGCTTAAACAGGAAGGCCTCGATTCCGAATTCAAAGTTATCGGTATTTACAGCGAGGAAAAGGAATCAGCTGAAAAAACTAAATGCCGATTATGGCGTTGAAGTGATGAAAAACTATGACGATGCTGTAGGCAAGGTTGACAGTGTTATTATTACAGCCCGTCACGGCGATAACCACTACAAATACGCAAAGCCGTATCTTGCATCAAAGAAACCGGAGAAATGGGCAGAGTTCAGGACGGAAACCTGATTTTTCCCTGGAATGATGACCAAAACTACGTATGAAGATTTCTTCCGTCCGGTATTTCTGCTTGATGCTATACAGAAAGCATACGAAACAGGCGCAGTGGTTGAGGTTCTCGACCCGGCAGCATTTTTAAAATAATCTGAAAGGAGAAATCAAAATGAGTAAATTTATTGTCAGCGGTTTTGCTGATGAATTTGACAGCGATTTAAAGACTCATGTCGAGGGCTTCAAAACCCTCGGCATTAACCACATCGAAGTTCGTTTTATAAACGAAAAGAACATTGCAGACCTCACCGAAGAAGAGGTTAAGGATTTAAAGGCTTACCTCGACGAAAATGGGATAAAGGTTTCTGCAGTAGGCTCACCTTTGGGTAAAATTACTTTGGACGATTGCTTTGATGAGCATATCGAAAAATGTAAAAGAGTTTACCGCTATGCAAATATTCTTGGTGCAAAGTTTATCCGTATGTTCAGCTTTTATCCCCATAAAGATAAGGGCTTTTGTGAGGCTTCAAAAAAGGAAGTCTATGCAAGACTTGAAAAGATGGTTGCTCTTGCTGAAGAGTATGGCGTAGTCCTCTGCCACGAAAACGAAGGTGAAATTTACGGCGAAAGCCCCGAAAGCTGCCTCGAGGTTCTTGAATATTTCAGTGGCAGACTCAAGTGTGTATTTGATATGGGTAACTTCCGTCTTGGCGGCTATGACCCGATTAAAGCATACGAAATGCTTAAAGAATATATTGCGTATTTCCATCTCAAGGACGGAACAATTGACGGTATAATTGTTCCTCCGGGTATGGGCGATGCAAAGATTGCGGAAATTCTCGCAATGCACGCAAAGAAGGTTGAAGAACCGTTTGTAATTTCTATGGAGCCCCACCTGGTTGACTTCTGCGGCCTTAACGACCTTGTTCAGGATGCTAAGGAGCTGAAAAAAGAAATTTCTTACGCAAACAGCCAGGAAGCTTTCACGGATGCGGCAAACAGAATATTTGAAATATTGAAAGGAATAGAATAATGAGAACATTTAAAGTTGATAAACTCACCGTTAATTTTCTTGACTCAAGAGATTTAATGGGTAAAAAAGCAGCGGAGGATATTGCTGCGACAATAGTTGCACTTCAGGCAGAAAAAGATGAAATTAATATTATTTTTGCAGCGGCACCCTCACAGAACGAAACTCTTGCTCACCTCGTTGAGCATAAGGAGATTGACTGGACAAAAATCAATGCATTCCATATGGACGAATATCTCGGACTTCCCAAGGATTCGCCCCAGAAGTTTGCAATCTATCTTGACGAGCATATTTTCTCAAAAGTGCCCTTCAAGTCGGTTAACTATGTTGACTGTTCAGCAGAAGATGTTGATGCAGAATGTGCACGCTATGAGGGACTTCTTAAAAAGTATCCCACAGATATCGTAATCCTCGGTATCGGTGAAAATGGTCATATTGCATTTAATGACCCCGGTGTTGCAGATTTCAACGATAAGGTATTCGTTAAAAAAGCACTTCTCGATGATGTTTGCAGAAACCAGCAGGTAAACGACGGTTGCTTTGCAACTATTGATGATGTTCCAAAGTTCGCGCTTACACTTACTGTTCCTGCACTTCTTGCGGGCAAGCATATGTTCTGCAGCGTTCCTGCTCCTACAAAGGCTTGGGCTGTAAACGAAATGCTTACAGCTGAAATCAACGAGAACTGCCCTGCAACAATTTTAAGAAAGCACGACAGCGCTGCACTTTACTGTGATCCTGACAGTGCTGCAAAGGTAACATTATGATTACAAGGATAAAAAGTAAACGGATTATTGTAAGGGATAAGTTTGTTGATGGCTATATCTATTTTGATGAAAGCGGAATAATTGATGTAACCGAAAAAGACTTTACTTTTGATAACGAAATTGATGCAACAGACAAGATTGTTTCTCCAGGATTTATTGATACACATATCCACGGCGGTGTTGATGTTGACTTTTACCTCGGCAGCCCTGAGGAAATTGCAAAGGCTGCAGACTATCATATGAGTCATGGTACGACAACAATTTTCCCAACTTGTAGCGCTGTTTCTTTTGAACATATGCATAAATTCCTTAAAAATCTTAAGACTTGTATGGATAACAAGGTTTCAAAAACAAATATTGCAGGTGCTCATATGGAAGGCCCGTATTTTGCGATTGAAATGTGCGGGGCTCAGGCGCCTGACTTGATTACCAGTCCTAAAAAAGAAGATTATACCGCGCTTGTTGAGGAGTTTGGTTCTAAAATCATTAAACGCTGGAGTTATGCTCCTGAACGCGATACTAATGAGGAATTCTGCAAGTACATTACAGATAAGGGTATTATTGCATCAATCGGACACTCTGCGGCAAAACAGGCTGATTGTGAGAGAGCCTTTGAGAACGGTTGCAGGCTCGTTACTCACCTTTATTCTTGCACATCGACAATAACAAGAGAAAAGGGGTACAGAATACTGGGCATTATTGAGCACGCATATCTTACAGATGATATGAATGTTGAGCTTATCACAGACGGCAAGCATCTGCCGCCCGATCTTATCAAAATGATTTATAAAATTAAGGGCGATGACAAGATTATTCTTTGCACCGATGCGCTCAAAGCTTCAGGCTCAAGTGTAACCGAGTCACTTGAATACGGTGTAGGCTATGTTGTGGAAGACGGTGTTTGTAAGCTTCCCGACCGAAGTGCTTTTGCCGGAAGCATCGCCACAACCGACAGACTTATCCGTGTATGCACAAAGGAAGCGGGAATTTCGCTTCTTTCGGCAGTAAAAATGCTGACTGAAAACCCTGCAAAGATGTTTGGTCTTAATACTGGCGTTCTTGAAAAAGGCAAGGCTGCAGATGTTTTAATCTTTGATGATGATATCAATGTAAGCCATGTATTTGTTGGTGGAAAACAGACAGTATAAAAATTTTAGCTGCGGCATCTTGCCGCAGCTTTTTACTTTGTTGACACTTTTTTTAAATTGTGATAGAATAACAGAGGAATAAAAGGATGGTGAGTGCTGAATATGGGTTATAAGTTTTTTGAGAATAAGGACTGCGAATTTTATCCTTGTCATAAAACAAGCACAATAAACTGTCTTTTTTGTTTTTGTCCATTATATAACCTGGACTGCGGCGGAAACTTCAAAATGATTACCGGCAAAAATGGGACATTAATAAAAGATTGCAGCAATTGCCTTATTCCGCACAGCGAAAACGGTTATGAATATATTATAAAAAAACTTCAGGATACCGATAATAGGTAAAGAGGTGAGACTGATGAATGTTGAAAATGAAATTTTACAGCTAAGAAAAGAACTAGAGGAACATAACTATAACTATTATGTTATGGATAACCCGACAATTTCTGACTTTGAGTATGATGCAATGATTCAGCGGCTTATCAAACTGGAGGAGGAAAATCCTCAGTTTGCCGACGAAAACTCACCAACAAAACGCGTTGGAGGTGTGGCGTTGGATGAATTTGAGCAGGTTACCCACGAGGTACAGATGCAGAGTCTCGGTGATGTATTTTCTTATGATGAGCTTATGGAGTTTGACCAAAGAGTACAACAAGGCTTAGATGGCGAAACCCCGGAATATGTTGTTGAAATGAAAATAGATGGCTTGTCAGTTTCACTTGAATACCAAAACGGCAACTTTTTCAGAGGTTCAACCCGTGGTGACGGAAATGTTGGTGAAAACATAACGGAAAATCTTAAAACCATAAAATCCATTCCGTTAAAGCTCAATTGCGATACAGAAACCCTTGAAGTCCGCGGCGAGGTTTATATGCCGCGTAAGAGCTTTGAACAGGTCAATGCCGAAAAGGCGGCAGCGGGCGAGGCTCTTTTTGCAAATCCCCGTAATGCTGCGGCAGGCTCACTCAGACAGCTCGACAGCAAGGTAACAGCAAAACGCAAGCTTGATGTTTTCGTTTTCAATATTCAAAGTATTTCCGATGATAGGGTAAAAACACACACGGAAGGGCTTGACTGGCTTGCAGGTCTCGGCTTCAAGGTCAGCCCTATGCGTGAGGTTTGTGCCAATATGGACGAGGCATACCTTCAAATCCTAAAAATCGGCGAAATGCGTCCCCAATTGCCGTTTGATATAGACGGTGCTGTTGTTAAGGTTAATAGCCTTGAAAAGCGTGAAATTCTCGGTTCAACCTCTAAAGTCCCCAAATGGGCTATTGCTTATAAGTTTCCGGCAGAACAGCAGGAAACAACTGTGGAAGATATTATAGTTCAGGTGGGCAGAACCGGCGTTATTACCCCTAATGCAGTATTGACTCCGGTGAAAATTGCGGGCTCAACAGTCAGCCGTGCAACACTCCATAATGAAGACTTTATTATAGCAAAGGATTTGAAGATAGGCGACAGGGTTTTGGTTCAAAAGGCGGGGGATATTATCCCTGAAGTTGTTTCTGTGCTTAAAGATAAGCGTAACGGAAGCGAGAAGGCCTACAAAATGCCCACACATTGCCCTGCATGTGGAGAACAGCTGTTCCGGGAAGAAGGTGAGGCAGCGCTCAGGTGTGTAAGCACAAATTGTCCGGCACAGCGCACAAGAAGCGTAATTCATTTTGCATCTCGTGATGCGATGGATATCGAAGGACTTGGCGATGCGGTTGTGGAACAACTCATTGACGAAGGTTTAATCAAAACCTCTGCTGACCTTTTTTATCTGACAAAGGAACAGCTTGTGCCCCTTGAAAGATTTGCGGAAAAATCCGCTCAAAACCTGATTGATGCAATTGAAAAAGCGAAACAAAATCCTCTTGACAGACTTTTGTGTGCTTTGGGAATACGGTTAATAGGCTCAAGGTCAGCAAAGGCGATTGCAGCGCATTTTAAGAATATTGACAATCTTATGAATGCAACCGCTGAGGAAGTTTCTCAGATTAATGATGTTGGCGAAAAAATGGCAGAAAGTATTGTCCACTATTTTGCAAAAGGCGAAACAAAAGAATTAATTGAAAAAATGAAGAGCGCCGGCGTAAATATGATAGCAGAGGAACGGACAGTTGGCGGAAGCCTTGAAGGTAAAACCTTTGTTCTGACCGGAACTTTGCCTACACTTAAGCGTTCAGATGCTCAGAAAATCATTGAGGATAATGGCGGCAAGGTTTCAGGCTCAGTATCAAAAAAGACCGACTTTGTTGTGGCCGGCGAGGAAGCCGGCAGTAAGCTTGACAAGGCTCAAAGTCTGGGTGTGGCTGTCATTACTGAGGAAGAACTTTTGAATATGATTTAAAATAATGGAACAGTAAAAACTGTTCCATTATTTTTTTAAAAAAACTATTGACAAAATGTTCCTACGAGTGTAAGATATAATTAAACTTACAATTGTAGGAGTAAAAAAGCGAGGTGTTTATTTTGAAAAAAAGCATCAATATAAGCGAGGCTGAGCTGGAAATATTGGAGGTGTTGTGGAAAGAAGACAAGCCACTTAGTATTCAGGAGGTTTGTGATGGCGTATTAGGTGAGAAGTGGAAGTATAATACAGTAGGCACAATGCTTTTACGCTTAGCAGAAAAAGGAGTGGTGACATCGCAAAAAGAAAACCGCATTATATATTATTCTGCTGTTTTAAAGCGTGAAGAGTATAAAAAAGAACAAACAAACCGACTTGTTTCAAAGCTATACGGAGGTTCTGTGAGGGAACTTGCAGTTTCACTTTTAGGTAGTGAAGAAATGACTGCAGAAGACCTTGAAAAAATACGCAAAATGTTTAGCCTTTAAAAAGAGAGGTGAATGTTATGTTGTTGGAAGCCTTTAAAACCATTTTGCAGCTTAGTTTGATGGGGAGTATTATTGTTGTTTTTATTATAATGTTTAAACCTCTAACGGAAAAGTTTATTGGTCACAAATTTCAGTATTATGTGTGGATTCCGGTAATACTTACCATGATTTCCGTTGCTTTTCCAACACTTATTTTTGATTCGTGGAATGTACCCGACTCAATAAATAGATTTGAAGGGGTGAAAATTATTGCAAAGCAGACCGGACATTTACTCGATGCAAAAACTGAGATTGGTGAAAAGTCTATAAGTTGGTTTGAGGTTTGTTCATATCTTTGGATTGTGGGTTCAATCTGTTTTGGAACGGGAGTATTTCTTGAATACAGCTTATTCAAAAAAGTTTTGCTTAAAAATTCCACTTTTTTGTCTTGTCACAAATTAAAATATGTCGCAATGGAAGTTCGTACAGCTTCTGTCTTAAAAGCGCCGGTTTTAATTGGAGTATTTAGTCCGCGGTTATTTATTCCGGAGACCATTACGGATGAAAAAGTTATTGACAACATATTGGCGCACGAATTGGTTCATCTTAAACGCAATGATTTACTTTATAAGAATCTTGCTATTCTTGTGCGCTGTATTCATTGGTTTAATCCTTTGACTTATATTATGGTGCGCGAGATAGAAAAGGAATGTGAAATATCCTGTGATATAGAGGCTACACAAAGGATGAGCGCGGATGAAAAGAAGGAGTATATGCGCAGTATACTATATGTTTTTGAAAAGTCTATATCAACAAATATAGCGTTTGGTGTAGGTATGGCAAACAAAAAACCATTATTAGAGAAAAGATTCAAGGAAATAGAAAAAGGTTATAAAAGCAAATTAGGCTTTATTATAACAGGAATGCTTTTTGTGTTTTGTGTTCAAGGCTTTGCTGTTTTTGCAGTTAATACTGCTGTAAATATAACGCCTTTTACCGAAGCTAATCAATTTCCTTTAGCGACGATAGTTGTTTCTGCCCCTGAAACGGTCCGTATTGTAGAAGAAAAAGTTGAAAATAAACTAATTTTGCTTCCTTACACTAAAGATGACAACAAAAAGGAAGAAGTTTTACCTATTGATGAGTCAATGGAGGTAACATCTGCAGAAATTACAGAACCATCCCAAAATGTTTCTTTTAAATCCATTGAAAATGGCTTAAAAAAAGAGGGTAGGCAGTACATAAAGACCGAGTTTAATTATGACGGCGGAGATACGAGAATAATTAAAGGAGTAATGCCGGATTCAAAGGGGTGTATTTCTGTTGCGGTTTTATCAAATGCAAACGAAGTGGTTGAAGTAAGCTTTGCTGACAGTCAAACGGGGAAAGTTCTGAATGGTGCAAGAAGTTTCCCTGTAAACAAAAGTGGAGTATGCGTGATTGAAGATTTAGATAAAAGTATAAAATACGATGTTATTGTTAAGGGGTCACTTCGCAATAACTGGGAAATAGAAAGTGAAATTATTATTTATTAAGGAGAGTGTAAAAATGAAAAAGTTTGTAAGTATTTTTTTAGTAATAATATTGGTTATATCAAGTATGGTTTTTGCAGAAGATATCCCAAGCAAAAAACAACTTGAAGATTTAAGGAGTTTGGGGATAATGGTTGGTGATGATGACGGAAATATGCGGCTTGAGGATAACATAACCCGTGCGGAAGCAGCAAAGATGATTTGTGTTATTATGGGAATTAAGAAAGATGATTTTTCATCTGAAGTTGCAGTAAGTGCGTTTCCTGATGTTATGGATAGTCATTGGGCAAAGTTCTATATAAATGCAATAAAGGATCTTGGAATTATCGTAGGTGATGAAAATGGAAATTTTAACCCCGAATCAGATATAACCAATGAAGAAATAATTAAAATGCTAATAAACAGTATGGGATACGCACCAATGGCTGAACAGACGGGCGGCTATCCGGCAGGGTATCTCAGGACGGCTCAAAAAATTGGGTTAACCAAAGACCTTATGCTTAAAATAGATGTTCCGGCAATCAGAGCAGATGTAGCGGCAATGTTCAGCATAGCGTTAGATATTCCGATTATGGCGCAAAGCTCGTGGAGTCCCAATGGTGCAACATATGTTATAATGGATGGCAACTCAACAACAGAATTAATGACATTGCGTACAGAACTTGAAAGATAATAAAAAAAGACAGCTTTTGCTGTCTTTTTTTTTGAGAAAACATTTTTAAGATTAAACTTCACTAAACTTCTTTTCGATATATGCCTTAACAGTCATAGGTGTTGCTTTGCCCTTGAGAGCACGATTTGCCTGACCCATAAAGAAGCCGAATACATTTGTTTTGCCGTTTTTATAGTCTTCAATAAGGTCGGGACGCTCTTTGAAGAGTGCATCAACAACCTCAGCAATCGCTGCAGTATCTTCAACAACAATAAATCCGTTTTTTTCAGCAATCTCTTCGGGGTTTCCGCCTTCTTCAAACATAATACGAAGAATAACTTTAGCATCATTTCTGTTAATGGTGTTTTTGTCTGCCATTTCGCAAACCCTTGCAAAGTCTTTTGCGGGGAACGGAAGTTCTTCGCTGTCGGTTTCCTTTACACGACGCATAAGCTCCGTCTGGAACATATTTGATACGCTTTTATATTCGGGATAAACGGCAACCGCTTCGTCGTAAAAGTCAGAAAGATATTTTTCTGATGTAAGAACTCTGGCATCCTCGGCGGTAAGACCAAACTCGTTGATATATTTTGCTACGCGTTGCTGGGGAAGAAGAGGAATTTCGCGTTTTGCCTTTTCGATATCTTCTTCGCTGAATGTAATCGCAAGAATATCCGGTTCGGGGAAGTAACGGTAGTCATTTGCGTTTTCCTTACTTCTGAGCGATGAGGTTGTACCGGTTGCATCGTCAAAACGGCGAGTTTCCTGAATAACCTTGCCGCCGCCGTCCAAAATTTCGGTCTGACGGGCAATTTCACATTCAATCGCTCTTTGAATAGAGCGGAAGGAGTTAAGGTTTTTGATTTCTGCTCTGTCACCTAAAACGGTTGACCCTGCAGGCTTGAGCGAAACATTGACATCAGCACGGATTGAGCCTTCCTGCATTTTTGCATCACATACATTAAGGTATTTAAGGTAAAGAGCAATCTTTGAAACAAATTCCGCAGCTTCTTCTGAAGATTTAATGTCCGGTTCGGTAACAATCTCTATCAGCGGAACGCTGCAACGATTATAGTCCGCCCAGCTTTCGCCGTGATAATCGTCATGAACAAGCTTTCCGGCATCTTCTTCAAGGTGAATCTGATGAATTCTTACAACCGTTCCGGTAGAAAGCTCGAGATGTCCGTTTATACAAAGAGGAAGATCCAGCTGTGAAATCTGGTATGCCTTGGGAAGATCGGGGTAGAAGTAGTTCTTACGGTCAAATCTTGTATAACGGTTAATATCACAGTTAAGGGCAAGACCTGCACGGATTGCATACTCAACTGCAGCGTGGTTGATTACGGGCAGAGCACCGGGCTGGCCTGTGCAGACGGGACAGATATGTGTGTTCGGGTCACCGCCAAAGGAGGCGTCACAAGTGCAGAATGCTTTAGTTTTTGTTGAAAGCTCGGCGTGGATTTCCAGACCGATGACTGTATCGTATTTTGCGCACATTTTAAATTACCTCCTCATTTATAATATAACCGCCGGATGCGGATGTTCGTTTTCGTAAATATCAGCTGCACCGATAAGCTTTGCGTCGTCAAAACGCTTTGCAGAAAGAGAGAAGCCGATTGGCATACCTGATTTATCGGTTCCGCAGGGAACAGAAATTGCAGGGATTCCGGCAATGTTTGCGGTAACGGTGCAGATATCTGCCAGATACATTTTAACCGGATCATCAATGTTTGAACCGGCCTTATATGCAACTGTGGGAGCTGTAGGCGTAAGCATAATGTCACACTCTGCAAAAATTGCATCGTGCTCTGCGCGGCATTGCTGACGCACTGCCAAAGCCTTTTTGTAGTATGCATCGTAATATCCGCTGGAAAGCGCATAGGTGCCGAGAAGAATTCTACGCTTAACTTCTGCACCAAAGCCTTCGTTACGGGTCTTTTTAATGAGTTTGTCGTAGCTATTGGGCGAATCGGTACGGTAACCGTATTTAACACCGTCATAGCGAGAAAGGTTCGAACTTGCTTCCGCACAAGCAAGAAGGTAATAAGCAGAAACGGCATACTTGAGAGAAGGCATCGAAACTTCGACCAGCTCAGCACCTAAGCTCTCATAGAATTTTGCAGCAGCCATTAC
>SVJR01000008.1 GCA_015068845.1 Oscillospiraceae bacterium | reverse complement strand
CCTGCCTCGACTTGCCGCTGTCCCTGCAGCCATCATACCGGCAGCACCGCCGCCAATAACAACCACATCTGCTGTTAATTCATTCATAACTCTTTACCTGCTCTTCTGGGATGTATTTTTGCGCCGTGTACTTTTGTTAAAAGGCTTGGCTGTCTTTGTAGATTTTACGGACTTCACTTTCGCCGAACCTGCCGACTCAATTTTCTTCAGCATATTCACTTCGGATTCACTGAGTTTACGCCACTTGCCAAGTGGCAAATGTCCAAGTACGAGTCCGGCTTCCTTTGTTCTTTTAAGCTTTTTTACAACACAACCCAAAGCTTCAAACATTCGTCTTACCTGACGGTTTCTGCCCTCATGGATTGTAATTTCAACCTTGGTGCCATACTGGGTTGCACCCACCACTTCCACCTCTGCCGGGCTGGTTTTCTGACCGTCAAGCACAACGCCGCGACGAAGCTGAATAATCGTATCCATACTAACATCGCCAGTAACTTCCGCAACATAAGTTTTTGCAATATCGTGTTTAGGATGTGTTATGCAATATGTCAGGTCGCCGTCGTTGGTCATAAGGAGCAGCCCCTCGGTATCGTAATCTAATCTTCCTACCGGATAGATTCTTGAGGAAATATCCGAAACAAGCTCCATAACAGTTGGTCTGCCTTTATCGTCCGACACAGTTGTGATAAAGCCTACCGGCTTATTAAGCATTATATAGACTTTCTTTTCGGCATTTTTAATAACCTCACCATCAAGCTCAACCGTATCGTAATTTTCGTCAATCTGGACGCCCATCTCTCGGATAATCTCGCCATTGACCGAAACTCTGCCCTCGGCAATAATCTTTTCCGCACCGCGTCTTGACGCAACTCCTGCATTTGCAAGAAATTTCTGTAATCTAATCATTTAGTACCTCGTAGGTCTTATATATTCTTATATTTTTCCAGAATCTTTTCAATTCTCTTGATAGGATTAAGAAGGTCGCTGATTGAATGCTCTGCATTCAGTTCGCTGATAAGAAGCGCAATATACTTGCTCATATCAACCTGATGATACCAGGGTTTTGTAAGGAGTTCAGGCTTTGTATAGATAAGGTTTGTTGTAAACACGCCTTCAACCAAGCCTTCCTCATACGCTTTATCAAATCTTTCAAAGCCTTCGGTGAATAAGCCAAAGGTTGAAAATACAAATACCCTCGCTGCTTTTCTCTTTTTCAGTTCCTTTGAAACATCTATCATAGAGTCGCCCGAAGAAATCATATCATCAACAACGATAACATTCTTGCCGTCAATATCCCTACCCAAAAATTCGTGGGCAACTATAGGATTCTTTCCGTTTACAACCTTTGAATAGTCACGGCGCTTGTAGAACATACCAAGGTCCATACCAAGAACAGAGGAATAGTACATACATCTTGTCATTGCGCCCTCATCAGGAGAAATAATCAAGGTGTTTTCCTTGTTTAAAATAACATCCTTATCATACTTGAGACATGCCTTTATCATCTGGTATGTAGGCATTACATTTTCAAAGCCCTTGAGCGGAACTGCATTCTGAACTCTGGGGTCGTGTGCATCAAATGTAATAATGTTATCTACACCGATATTGCAAAGCTCCTGAAGTGCCATTGCACAGTCAAGCGATTCTCTTGATGAGCGCTTGTGCTGACGGCCTTCGTAAAGCATAGGCATAATAACAGTGATGCGCTTTGCCTTGCCGCCAATTGCAGAAATTGCGCGCTTGAGGTCCTGATAGTGGTCATCCGGACTCATAGGAACATCGGTGCCGTAAAGCTTGTAGGTCTCACCGTAATTGAAGCAGTCTACAATAATATAAACATCGTAAGTTCTTGCAGAGTGAAGCAGGGTAGCCTTTGCTTCACCTGTACCGAATCTCGAAAGCTTAACCGGCAAAAGGAATGTACCAAGATTGTTTACATCGTCTGCGTTAAAGGTTTTGAGGTAATAATCTACCTTTTCACAAAAGCTTTCACAGCCTGTCATTCCGATAACGCCAAGTCGACCAAGATTGTAGGATTCAATTGTTGATTTCATATATTTTCTCCTTTGGTTTATATTGTTACAATGAAATATATTTATATAAAACTTTAAATTATATACAAACAGCAGAAGTTATCCCCGATAATCCGACAATAGTTTATATTTGATGTCCCAAAGCTTTTGGGATAAATCAACATAGTATTCGTGCGGGTTTTCAAAGCGCTTGACCTCATCCCAAATTTTGTCAAGCTGCTCCTCACAATAATTGCGAATTTCTTTAAGTGATGGAGATTTATAAACGCATTTACCCTTTTCAAATATGGGAACCTGAAGCTCAACAGCCGTAAAGTTAGTAAGAGTTTTGCGCTTCCAAGTATGGTCTGGGTCAAAAATTTCGTATTCACGGCTGTCGTCAATCACTTCATCAGCAAGTGTCAGCACATCGGCAATGGCTTTGCCACTCTCGTTTGAAAACAGTCTGTATACCTTTTTAAAGCACGGGTTGGTAATTTTGGCAACATTTTCGCTTATCTTGATTTTAGGTATCATCTCACCGTTTCTTTCAAGTGCAACAATCTTGTAAACACCGCCGAAAACCGGCTCGGATTTTGATGTAATCAGTCTTTCGCCAACACCAAAAGAATCAATGCAAGCACCCTGCTTTAAAATATCCTTGATAATATGCTCGTCTAAAGAATTAGAAACAACGATTTTTACATCTTCATACCCTGCGGCATCAAGCATCTTTCGGGTCTGCTTTGTCAAATAGGTAATGTCTCCGCTATCTATTCTTACGCCCTGAGGACGAATTCCCATAGGCTTTAAAACATCGTCAAAAACCTTTATTGCGTTGGGAACACCGGACTTCAGAACATTGTAGGTATCAATCAAAAGTGTGCAGTTGTTAGGATAACAAATGGCGTATGCCTTAAACGCCTCATACTCGCTGTCAAAGGACTGAATCCAGCTGTGTGCCATTGTACCAAGAGCCGGAACACCGTAAAGCTTGTCCGTAACCGTGCATGCAGTACCTGCCGCACCGCCGATATATGCGGCTCTTGCGCCAAGAACTGCACCACCGGTACCCTGAGCACGGCGTGAACCAAACTCCATAACAGGTCTGCCTTCTGCCGCACGGACAATACGATTGCACTTGGTTGCAATCAGACTTTGATGATTGACCGTAAGAAGTATCATCGTTTCAATAAACTGCGCCTGAATCAACGGGCCGCGAACAGTCAGTATGGGTTCATTCGGGAAAATAGGTGTACCCTCAGGGATTGCCCATACATCACACTCAAACTTGAAGTTTGCAAGGTAATCAAGAAATTCTTCACTGAATATACCTTTTTTACGGAGAAACTCAATATCCTCGTCTTCAAATTTGAGATTCTCAAGATATTCAATTACCTGTTCAACGCCTGCCATAATTGCAAAGCCGGCATTATCGGGGACTTTACGGAAAAACATATCAAAATACGCAGTTTCGTTTTGCATATTGTTTTTAAAATAGCCGTTTGCCATGGTTATTTCGTAAAAATCGGTAAGCAAAGTATTATTCATAAATCACCATAGCCTTTCTTTTGTTTTTAGACATAATAATACAGAATTAGTATAACATTCATAAAAAAATATTTCAAGTATTTTTGCTAAATAATGTAGAAAATATGTAAAAACTACGACACATCATCAACAATTATAATATCATCACCGATTTTTTTAATTTTTTCCCACCTTATCACAATATCTTCCTCCTTACCAAGAAAGCCCATCAGTCTGTATGCGCCAGGCACAACAAGAGCAGTCAGTCTGCCACTTTCGAGGTCTATCAAAGCGTCCGACACAAAGCCCAATCTGGCTCCGTCTGAAACATTTATTACTTCCTTTGTTTTAAGTTCGTTTAAGCTGCATTTCACCGGATAATTCCCCCTTTTTAAAACTACTTTATGCACTCGAGGTTTAACTTATGATTTCTCAGACACGGAATTATTTTTCTGTATATCCATAGTCTGTTTGTGAGATAATATTATGGAAAATAAAAAGGGGGTCAAAAAGTTGATTAACAAAGTTGATATATGCGGAGTAAATACATCAAAGCTCCCCGTTCTGAACGAAGCACAGAAAAGAGAGCTTTTTGAAAAAATCCAAAAGGGCGACACCTCTGCAAGACAGGAGTTTATATACGGCAATCTCAGACTTGTTCTGAGCGTTTTACAGAGATTTTCGAACCGAAACGAGAACATTGATGATTTATTTCAAGTAGGGTGCATCGGACTCATCAAAGCACTTGATAACTTTGACACATCCCACGGCGTTAAATTTTCTACTTACGCTGTGCCAATAAATGTCCTTATGGGAAATCAGAATTTGTAGTAAATCTCAACATCTTCATTTGCGACGGTAATTTCCTCAACACAGCTCTCCACTACTTTGCGCCTTTCTCTGTCGGTCATATATCCCCAGCTTTCTCTTAATGTGGAAAGCTGTTTTTTTATTTCACGGCGGTTTCGGGAAAGAATTTTTTGCTTTTCTTCGCGGCTTATCTGGCTTTGAAGTTCGCTCAGGCTTTTTTTAGCTTCCGCAATCGTTTCCTTCAAAGCATCGTCTGTCGCTTCGGCATAGAGATTGTAAAGGCGTTTGAGTTTTTCCGTAATCTTTGCCTCGTTCTCTTTCAGTATTTCAAGGACATCCTTTTCGTCAACTTTTTTATTATTTTGTGTCTTTACTCCAATACTGAAAAGGTCTTCCTTAACCACATTTTCAAGTTCGGTCGCCCATATTCCGCCATTGGTGCAGTCCGGGTCTTTCACAAGATGGGGCTTACTTTTATCCTTTGAATAGCACACAAGCCGGTAGCCCTGCTTTCCCCACCTTTGGTATCGCATTTTTGCGCCACATATCCCGCATCTGACAAGCCCCGTCAGGAGGTTTTGCGTGCTGCCTTTGAATTTCCCCGAACGCTCCTGCATTTTTTGCATTGCCTTTTCGTAGGTTTCAAGACTGACAATAGCCTCGTGTCTGCCCTTATATTCCTCGCCGTTATAGACAATGTATCCGGCATTACTTTTCCTCATCAGTATTTGCCGGGCAAGCTTTTCGTATCTTAGCCCGAGCATTCTGGCAATCGAATTAAGCGAATAGCCGTCAAGGTACAGCTCGTATATTCTCCTGACAGTTTCGGCATCACGATTGGGGACAAGAATGCCTCGGCTTTGGTCATAATCATAGCCAAACGGAACTCTGCCGCCGCCCATCCAGTAGCCTTCCTTGACCCGCTCCTTCATACCCATACTGGTTCGTTCCTTGATATTTTCACGCTCCAATTGCGCGAATGCTGAAAGAATTCCGAGCATCAGTCGACCAAGAGGGGTTGATGTATCCATACTTTCGTTAAGAGAGATAAAGTCAACATTATGAGGATTAAATACATCTTCTATGAGGTATAAAGTATCCTTTTGGCTTCTGGAAAGGCGATCAAGCTTATACACAAGAACGCAACCTATTTTGCCCTTTTTAACATCTTCAATAAGGCGTTTCAACTCCGGGCGTTCAATATTGCTGCCACTGAATCCACCATCAATATAATACTCATATTTTTTTATGCCTTTTGACACGCAGTATGCCGTAAGCATTTCCTTTTGAGCATCAATTGAATATCCTTCTTCCCGTTGCGCATCCGTGGAAACTCTGATATAGATTGCAGCAATCTTATTCATCTTCTGCTCCGCTGATATTTGAATTTGTTTCTGTTTGCAAGCCCGACAGTCTGTGGTTTACTCTGCTTATTACACTTGAAATTTCCGCTTTTTCAATAACCGTACTGTCATCAAAGGGTTTTGTTGTTCTTTTGCCGTTTACATACCTTGTAATCTTCATAAAGCTTATCACCTCAGTACAATTATTGACAGAAACAAAAAAATAAAACAGCTTTCCGCAGAAAGCTGTTTTATAAACTATAGTTTCAACAGTTTTTTTATATTGTCACTTAAAATCTTCCGATTTGCACCATCGCCCAGATTCATTGCAAAGAAGTTTTTAAGTTCCTCCTCAGCTGACCACATAGGGTAATCCGTTCCAAACAGCACTCTGTCTGTTCCGTATCTGAAAATAAGCCTTTTATAGTCTACACTATTTTCAAAGCTAAAGCTTGATGAGCAATCAACATAGAAATTGGGAAGTCCGGCATACTTTTCGCAAGCTTCCTCCCATATTGACCAGCCGCCAAAGTGTGCACCTATCACAGTAAGCTTAGGATATGCCTTAAGCACCGGCAGAACACGATTCGGATTGGAATAGTCATAACGGTAGTCACCTGTGTGCATCAGGATTGGCAAATTCTTTTTTTCGCAGTATTCGTATATTTTGAGGAGATTGCCTTTATCTACCTGAAACTTTTGGATATCGGGGTGAAGCTTTACGCCCTTTAATCCCATTTCCATCAGATGCTCAATATCACCGGGGATATCGTTGCTGTCGGGATGCAAGGTTCCAAAACCTGTCAGAAAGCCACAACTATTCTTCACCTCATTTGCGATGAACTCGTTTATGCTTTTTACCTGATGGGCTGTGGTTGCAACAGACTGGACAAGAGCGTGGTCAATCCCCAGTTCCTTATAAGAAGTCACAAGGTGACTGACCGTACCTTTTCCGTAGGCAACTGTTCCGTAGAACTTATCAGTTGCCGCAACTGCTTTTTCGGCTATTTTTTCGGGATAGATGTGGCAATGTGCATCTATTACATAATATCCGTTTACCATTTTATTTTATGGGATGAGTCCAACCAAAGCTGTCTTCAAGCTTGCCCCACTGAATTCCTGTAAGCGTATCGTAAAGATGCTGGGTTACTTCACCGATTTCGCCAT
The DNA here is from genome assembly GCA_015068845.1 of Oscillospiraceae bacterium. GTDB lineage: Bacteria > Bacillota > Clostridia > Monoglobales > Monoglobaceae > SIG440. The sequence continues at coordinate 40,951 of SVJR01000008.1, read as the reverse complement.
TGTTAACGGTAAATACTTCGTCCTTGTAGCGAAGCTCGCCGATAGGTGATACAACTGCCGCTGTGCCGCAACCCCAAGCCTCTTCCAAAGTACCGTCAGCCATAGCCTTTGCAAGCTCGTCAATGCTGAGAAGGCGTTCTGATACCTTATAACCTTCCTTTTTGAGAACCTCAATACATGACATACGGGTAATACCGGGAAGAATTGAACCGGTCAGCGCAGGGGTAATGATTTCACCGTTAATCTTGAACATAACATTCATTGCGCCAACTTCTTCGATATACTTTCTTTCAACGCCGTCGAGCCAGAGAACCTGTGAATAGCCGCTTTGTTCTGCTCTTTCGCCGGCACGGTTACTTGCCGCGTAGTTACCGCCGCACTTTGCATAGCCTGTACCGCCGCGTACTGCACGGACATCCTCTGCTTCAATCATAATCTTAACCGGGTTGATTCCCTCTTTGTAGTAGCTACCTACCGGTGATGCAATAATCATAAATGTTGCATTATGAACTGCGTGAACGCCCAGAGTTTCGTCGTTACCGAACATAAAGGGTCTGAGGTAGAGTGAAGTTCCGGGAGCTGAAGGTGTCCAGTCCTGCTCGAACGCAACAAAGGTTTCGAGAATTTCCATAGCCATTGCCTCGTCAATCTGGGGCAAGCAAAGTCTTTCAGCAGAGCGGTTCATTCTGCGGATGTTTTCGATGGGTCTGAACATCTGAACCTTTCCATCCTCACGGCGGTATGCCTTGAGTCCTTCAAAAATTTCTGAGCCGTAATGAAGAACTGTTGATGCAGGATGGATTTCAAACTTACCAAAGGGAATAATTCTTGCATCATACCATCCCTTTTCTCTTGAATAGTCCATTACGAACATATGGTCGGTAAAGAACTGACCGAAGCCCAGAGTTGAGCTTTCAGGATGTTCCTTGGGAGCTGTTGTTTTTGTAATTTTTATCTCCATTTTAACTGTCTCCTTTGAAAATTAGTTTTCTGCACCAATCTGCATTGCCTTGAGGTTTGTCTCAAGCATATCTGCACGCTTTGCAGAAATTACCTTTTTGAGTGCGGCGTTTATGCCTTCGTCTGAAAATCCGTTTGTAACGCTCAAAAGCTTACCGGCAATAATCATATTTGCAAGTGTGGGCATATTGTTGTCGGACGCAAGCCTTGTTGCAGGGATATAGTAAACCTCAACATCTGTGCGGTTTACCTTTCTTTCAATCAGGGTTGAATCTACAAAAATCTTGCCGCCGGGAGCAACTGTTGCTTCATATTTATCAAGCGAGGGAAGATTCATAGCAACCAGCACATCAGGAGTTGATACGATAGGCGAACCTACAGGCTCATCACTGATGATAACGCTGCAGCTTGCAGTACCGCCACGCATTTCGGGACCGTATGAGGGAAGCCAGCTTACTTCTTTTTCTTCAACAAGGCCTTTGTATGCAAGGAATTTACCTGCGAACAGAATTCCCTGACCACCAAAGCCTGCAATAAGCATCTGTGTTGTACTCATTATTCTGCCTCCTTTTCTGCGCTGCGGTCCTTGTATACGCCAAGCGGGTAATAGGGCAGCATCTTTTCATCAATCCATTTGAGAGCATCCTGAGGTGTCATACCCCAGTTTGTGGGACAGCTTGAAACGACCTCAACAAGAGAGAAGCCCTTGCCGTCAATCTGGTTCTGGAATGCCTTTTTGATTGCCTTTTTAGCATTCTTGACATTCTTTACATTGTTTACGGTAACTCTTTCGAGGTATTCGGGGCCATCAAGGGTTGAGAGCATTTCGCATACTCTTATCGGGAAACCGCAGGCATCTGTATCTCTACCGTAAGGTGAAGTCTGTGTTACCTGACCGGGAAGTGATGTAGGTGCCATCTGACCGCCTGTCATACCGTAAATTGCGTTATTGATAAAGATAACGGTGATATTTTCGTTTCTTGCAGCACTATGAACAGTTTCTGCCATACCAATTGATGCAAGGTCGCCATCGCCCTGGTATGTGAAAACAATGTGGTTCTCTGGGTCTGAACGCTTAACACCTGTTGCAACAGCCGGAGCACGACCGTGTGCTGCTTCAATCATATCACAGTTAAAGTAATTGTACGCCATAACCGAACAGCCAACAGGTGCAACACCTATTGTCTTGCCTTCGATTCCAAGCTCATCTATAACCTCAGCTACCAGACGGTGAACAATACCGTGGGTACAGCCGGGGCAGTAGTGCATCTGGACATCTGCCAGAGCCTTTGGTTTTTCAAAAACTACCATTATTTTGCACCTCCGTTTGCTGCTTTCTTTATTGCGTCAAGCACCTGTTCGGGTGAGGGAATCATACCGCCCACACGGTTACAGAGTGTAACGGGAACTTTACATTCAGATGCAAGGCGTACATCCTCAATCATCTGGCCCATTGAAAGTTCAACAGAAATAATTTCCTTAACCTTGTCTGCCGCCTTCTTATAAGGAGCTGCGGGGAACGGCCAGAGTGTGATAGGACGGATAAGGCCTACCTTGATACCCATTTCGCGTGCCGCATTGATTGCGTTCTTTGAAACGCGGGCAGCAATACCGAATGCTGTAACGCAAATTTCTGCATCGTCCATCATATACTCTTCGTACATACATTCGTTTTCTTCGATTTCTTTATATCTTTCGTAGCGAGCAAAGTTTGACTTTTCAAGCGCATCGGGCTCGAGGAACAGAGAGTTCACGATATTGTGGGGTCTTTCCATCTTTGTACCGGTTGTTGCCCAGGGCTTTTCAACGGTCGCACCAATCTCATAATCAAGAGAAACAGGCTCCATCATCTGACCCATTGTACCATCAGCCAGAACCATTGCTGTCATTCTGTACTTATCAGCAAGTTCAAAGCCCTTAACTGTCATATCAGCCATTTCCTGAACGGAGCTGGGAGCAAGAACTATCATTCTGAAGTCGCCGTGAGCTGCGCCCTTGGTTGCCTGGAAGTAGTCTGACTGTGAGGGCTGGATACCACCGAGACCGGGGCCGCCACGCTGAACATTGATTACAAGTGACGGGAGGTCGGCACCGGCAAGGTACGAAAGACCTTCGCCCTTAAGTGAGATACCGGGGCTTGACGATGAGGTCATTACCCTTTTACCTGTTGATGCAACGCCGTACACCATATTTATTGCAGCGATTTCACTTTCTGCCTGAAGAAATGTTCCGCCGATTTTGGGCATTCTTTTTGCCATATATGCCGCAATTTCTGTCTGTGGGGTGATAGGATAACCGAAATAATGACGGCATCCTGCAATTATGGCAGCTTCAGCAATAGCTTCGTTGCCTTTCATTAAAACTTTATCTGACATTATTTTTCCCTACCTTTCTACCGTGATAATGCAATCAGGACACATTGTTGCGCAGAATGCACAGCCGATACAAGCATCAGGGTTTACTGCCTCTACGGGATGATGTCCCTTTTTGTTTATTTTGTCTTTTGCCAGCTCCAGAACCTGCTTCGGGCACGCGTCCACACAAAGTCCGCAGCCCTTACAGCTATCTGTTTTAAATGTAAGCTTTGCCATATTTATCTCTCCTTCACATTAAATAATCTTTTTTTGTAACTTTAAAGCAAACAAATCCGGAATTTTCTCCGACAGTTCATCAATAAGTTCCTGTTTCACACAGGTCGCCTTGATTGGCAGACCCGTCTCCTTTGAAACCTTTGATGCGTAATCAAGAGAACTCAGCACATCGTCTGCTGTTGTTTCTTCACCAAGGTTTGAGTTATTTACAATACCGGTAAATTTGATTTTCCCCGCCATTTCAATCTCGTGCATAACCTCAAGAGTTGTCATAGCGTCACGGGTAAGAGGTCGATAGCAGTTGATAACAAACAGCATATCATAGTTATCTTCCTTTAAAATTCCATCGGAGTATCTGCCCAACGCATAGGCCCCGCGGTCATCACCGCCTATATCAATAACCGCATACCGGCTTTGGTCGTCAATTACCGAATACATATCCTGCGGAAGGGCAGGTATATCGACATTGGTATTTGCATATTCCGAACAAATCAGTTTTATTCCCTCTGCCTCAAGCTCGGTCTGGCTGTCTTTTGTTCTAAAATACGGATTTACTATGTCAAGGTCGGCAATCGTAACGCTGTTATACTGTTTTTTTAAGTCAAATGCCATATTTACGGCAATATTTGTTTTACCGCTGCCATAATGGCCTGCCAGTAAGGTTATTCGTTTGTAGCTGTATTTCATCAATAATTCTCCGTTTAAGTAAAAAATTGGACTTTTATAATAAAATACCCGTCTCAAAGAAAAGCTTTGAGACGGGTGAAAACACTCGCGGTACCACTCAAATTGCGGAAAACCTCCGCCACTCGCCGGACTCTATCAAGACCTTTGCAGTTAACGCAGCAATTACGGAAGGTATCTACTGACCAAGGCTTTGGCTTTCTGACCTTCAGCTCGGAAGTGAGGGGTACATTGAAACTACCGCTATCGGTTTGCACCACCCACCGATTCTCTGTGAAGCCGCACGCTCCGTACCTTCTTCGTCATAGCTTTTCAATTCTTTGTATTATACCACTCATTTTCGGCGTTGTCAATAGATTTCACATTATTTTTTCAACATATTTCCACAAAAATCATACCCTGTCATTAGCAGTATTCAAGGCAATATTTGCGCTGCGAAAACTGTTCGGCGATTGAGAAAACCTGTTTTTAAAAAGCTTTGAGAAATAAGCCATTGATTGAAAACCGGATCTGTAACATATCTCGCTGATTGAAAAGGTTGAATATCTTATCAGTACTTTTGCACAAAACAAACGAATCGGGTCAATGCATTGCATTGACCCGATTTTTATTCCGTAAGGTCTTTGTATGAAATTGTTTTCAAAAGAAAGCCGCAGCTTTGAACAAGAAAGATAATCCCAATAACTCTGTTAAATCCTACCAAATCATCAAACGGCTTAATAAGCGATGCCGTTCCCGACATCAGCTCTATCCAACCGATAACTGCAAACGCCTTCCAGCAATGAATTTTTTCATTTTTAAGTTCCGATGCATCCATCACCTTCAAAATACCCGAAAACAGCTCCCACATACCAAAAAAGAAAGGTATCATAATGGGCCAGACCATTTGATTAAACAGCGGAAACAGAGAAAGCAGCAACGCTGTCACACCATCCGCAATAAGCCAACGCGCGCCGTGAATATCGTGATTTTTTATGTCACACACGAGAATATTGATTGCACCGGTCAAAAACATAATTCCGCCAAGGGGGTTAGCAAGAATAACAAGATTACTTTCATGACGGGTCACTGCAAAAATACCGCCGCAAAACAAGAGAAGACTAACCACAAGCCAGCATCCCTGCACCCACGAAAACTTTGATTTTCCGGAATTCGCTTTGTTTCTCAAATAAACCTTACCGTCCTTCCTCTGGCTATACACTTTTAAAACCGCATACAATAATTTCGCCACCGTTTGCAAAATCAATATACCCCAACAACAAGAAGTATGCAATCCAGCGTCATTGCAAAAATCTGTTTTTACAGGTTTGCTCCTTGACGCAAAACAATAACTTTCTGTACCAGTTAAAATTGATAGGGTACGCTTACATATTATAACATAATTCTGTTATATTTCAAGTATTTTATAAAATTTTTATATCTGGGTATCCCCCGTAGCCGGATTATCTATCAACTTTCCCTCGGCATCAAATCTTGAGCCATGGCACGGGCAGTCCCAGCTGTGTTCTGCCTTATTCCATTTGAGGGCACACCCCAGATGCGGACAGCGTTTTACCGTTGGAGTCAGTAAATTTACTGTTGTTTCAGCGCTGTTCACCAAAAGTTGCGGCTTTAATATACTTCTTTGGGGTGAAAATACTTCTGCAAAGTCGCTTTGTTTTCCCTGAACCATATCGCACAAAATTTCTGCTGCCACCATCGAGGAGGTCATTCCCCATTTATTAAAGCCTGAGGCAACATATAAATCGGGAGTTCTTTTTGAATATTGGCCTATATACGGAACACCGTCAAGGCTCATACAGTCCTGGGTTGCCCATCTGTAACATTCCTTTGCGTCCGGATAGTATTTAAGCGCAAATTTCTCTATCTCCTGCCAGCAACCGCCCTGTTTTCCGGTACGGTGTCCGCCGCCGCCTATAAGCAGATAATTGCCGTATTTTCTGAAAGACATCCCCGTTTTGTCCTCGTCCGCATACATTTCCTCGGGACCGTCGGCATTTTTATACGCAATAACATAAGACCTATGCTGATACAGCTTTAAAAAATAACCGCCGTGCTTATTTATAAACGGGAAGTGTGTTGTAACAATAATCTTTTTTGCAGTAATCTTCCCATAGTTTGTTATTGCGGCTGTCGGTGTGATATCCCGCACAAATGAATTTTCATATATATTAAGTTTTTTTGAAATTTCGGCAATAAATTTAAGAGGATTAAACTGCGCCTGGTCGGGAAAGCGTACTGCACCTTTAGTTTCAAACGGAAGCTCTGAGGTTTCAGCAAAGCTTGCCTTAAAGCCAAGCCTATTCACAGCCTTTACCTCTTCCTCTATTATTCTTCGGTCCGACGACGAATAAGTATAAACTACATTTTTTTCAAAATCACAGTCAATGCTTTTACATAACTTTTCGTATTGTTTAATTGCTTTTTGATTTGCCTCAAGATACTTCCCGGCTATTTCATCATTATAGCTTTTGCTCAGTTTTGAATAAATAAGCCCGTGCTGAGATGTAATTTTGGCAGTGGTGTTTTTTGTTATTCCTGATGCGATTTCTCTGCCCTCAACCAAAGCATAATCCACACCTGCTTTATCAAGAAAATATGCACACAGAATTCCGCACAAGCCGCCGCCTATAATCAACACATCTGTTTTAACATCACCGTTCAGAGTATTAAATTCAGGTAATTTTATCATATCTGACCATACTGATTTTTTCATAATAAAAGCTCCTTAATAAATTAGCTATTTTTTTATTAGTATGAACCATTTCGGAATGCTAATTCTAAAAAAGCTATTGACTAATCAAGTTTTTGGGTGTATAATACAAAAAATTAAATATTTGGGGAGCTTGCAAAAGCAGGCTGAGAGGAAGTTAGCTTACTTCGACCCGTAAACCTGATTTGGATAATGCCAACGGAGGGAAATGAATTTGCTATTGCAAAGCTGCCTTGGGTTTCCAATGCAGCTTTTTCTTTTGAGCAGGCATTTTCTTTCAGGATAACTGAAAGGAGATTTTAAAAAATGAATGGAAAAACATCAACGCTTTCAAACTCGCTTATATGGTTTGGTGCAGGGATTTCAATTGCAGAAATCCTGACCGGTACGCTTTTTGCACCGCTTGGACTTTTTAAAGGTCTTGCCGCAATAATTATCGGTCACATAATTGGCTGTGCTTTGCTTTTTTTCGCAGGATTGATTGGTGGCAGAACCGGCAAAAGTTCTATGGAAACCGTAAAAATGTCGTTTGGCAAAAAGGGGTCACTTCTCTTTTCAAGCCTTAATGTCCTACAGCTGATTGGCTGGACCGCCATTATGATTGTAAACGGTGCGGCTGCGGCACACTCGCTTTCAAACATCGGCGGCGAATGGATATGGAGCGTAGTTATCGGGGCTCTTATTATTCTCTGGATTTCGGTCGGAATAAAAAATCTTGACCGGCTTAACACGTTTGCAATGACAGCCCTTTTTGTACTTACTGTTATTTTAAGCCGGGTAATTTTTAAAGGTGGGGTTACTGCATATTATGCGCCCGATACCATTACCTTCGGCGCAGCAGTTGAGCTTTCGGTCGCTATGCCTCTTTCGTGGCTTCCGCTTATCTCCGATTACACAAGAAACGCCAAAAAGCCGTTTTCTGCAACACTTGCAAGCAGCATTACATACTTTTTTGCAAGTGTCTGGATGTATGTAATCGGTATGGGTGCTTCAATTTTTACCGGTGAAGGTGATATTGCAGTCATTATGCTTAAAGCAGGGCTCGGTGCAATCGGGCTTGTAATTGTTATATTCTCAACCGTTACAACTACTTTCCTTGATGCATACTCTGCCGGAATAAGTTCTAACAGTATTTCAGAAAAGCTACGCGAGAAGCCTGCGGCAATTTTTGTCACCGTTTTAGGTGTAGTGCTTGCAATATTTACACCTATAAATAAGATTGAGGGCTTCCTCTATCTTATCGGTTCGGTATTTGCGCCTATGATTGCAATACAGATTGCAGACTTTTTCGTCCTTAAAAAGGACTTTGCGGATAGAGCATTTAATGCAACAAATCTTATAATCTGGTTTATCGGATTTTTGATTTACCGGATGTTTATGAACATTGATACAATTGCCGGGTATACTCTGCCGGCTATGCTGATTGTTGTAATTATTTGCATAATTACAGATAAAATAAAGAGTATAGCCAAAAACTAATTTCTTTGCAATCGGGTATTCCAATGGGCTTGCAGGTGGGGAGCGCCGCAGGCAACGCCCGGAATATCTTTAATAAATACAACAAATCTGCGAGGGAGTCTGTGTTTCAGATTGAGAGGAAGGAATTGACCTTCGACCGAAATCTTGGGGGAGTTCCTTTGGCGAACGCAGTTTTGTTGTGCCAACGGAAAGCCCGAAAAAATATACAGAAAGAGGTTTTCCAATATGAAAAACACAAAAAAATTAGTTATTGCAGGATTGCTTATAGCTCTTGCCGTAGTAGGTTCAACATTTTCAATACCCGTTTTCGGTTCAAAATGCAGTCCCGTTCAACATCTGGTAAATGTTCTTGCAGCCATTATTCTCGGTCCGTGGTACGGTGTTGTTATGGGGTTTGTTGCCGCAACAATCCGTGTTGCATTCGGGCTTGGTACCTTCCTTGCCTTTCCCGGAAGTATCTGTGGAGCATTGGTTGCAGGGATTTTATTCAAATTCTTTAAAAACATACCCTCTGCCTGCATTGGCGAATTGCTTGGAACAAGCATTTTGGGTGGGCTTTTGGCTTATCCCGTTGCACTGTTCATTATGGGTAATAAATCAGCGGCACTGTTTGCATACATAGTACCTTTTTTAATAAGCTCTGCAGGCGGAACAATAATTGCAGCAGTAATCGCGATTGCTTTAAAGAAAACCAAAGTTCTTGAAAAACTTATATAATGTGGTGAGAAAATGATAGGAAATATACTTGATAATTTAAGAAAAATCGTACCGCTGGTACATTGCATTACAAACTATGTTACGGTAAACGACTGTGCAAACGCCTTGCTTGCAATCGGTGGCTCGCCCATTATGTCTGACGACATTGAAGATGTGCGGGATATTACCTCCATTTGCAATGCGCTTGACATCAATATCGGCACACTCAACACGCGGACAATTGGGTCTATGCTTGAATCTGGAAAGATTGCCAACAGTCTTGGTCACCCCTGCATTCTTGACCCGGTTGGAGCCGGTGCATCAAAGCTTAGGACAGAAACCGCAAAAAAACTGATTGATGGAATAAATTTTACAGTTATCCGCGGAAATATCTCGGAAATCAAGGCTCTTGCCCTTGGTGCCGGAGCGGCGCGCGGCGTTGATGCAGACGCGGTTGATGCTGTTATTGAAGATAATATTGACGATGCAATTAATTTTTTACGGGATTTTTCAAAAAAAACCGGTTCAGTAATTGTTGTTACCGGTGCAATTGACCTTATTGTTGACGAAAATACTGCATACGCTGTACGAAATGGCAGGCCTGAAATGAGCAGGGTTTGCGGCACAGGCTGTATGCTGAGTGCGATTCTCCCGGCATTTTTATGTGCTGCAGACACCCCGGTTTCGGGCGCACTTGCTGCCGTTTGCGCAATGGGACTTTGCGGAGAAATGGCGTTTTCGGAAAATGACGGAAATTCAACCTACAAGACTAAAATAATTGATGAATTATACAAACTTAGTGGAGAAACTTTAGAAAAGGGTGCAAAATATGAAGTGCGATAAAAACTCACTCCGCCTTTATGCTGTTACAGACAGAAGTTGGCTGAATGGCGAAACACTTCCGGAGCAGGTGGAAAAATCATTAAGGGGTGGTATCAGCTGTCTTCAGCTTAGAGAAAAGGAGCTTTCGTATGACGAATTTCTCAATGAGGCATTTGAAGTAAAGATGCTTTGCGAAGAATACGCCGTTCCCTTTATCATCAACGACAATGTAGACATTGCGATAAAATGCAAGGCTGACGGAATACATGTAGGACAGAGGGATATGCTTACCACCGATGTCAGAAAGCTTGTCGGCGAGGATATGATTATTGGAGTTTCGGCACAGACAGTTGAACAGGCAATTCTGGCTGAAAAGATGGGCGCAGATTACCTTGGCGTAGGTGCAGTATTTTCCACCTCCACCAAGCTTGATGCTGATTCGGTTTCCTTTGAAACCTTGAAGGCAATATGTGCGGCTGTGTCTATTCCGGTTGTTGCAATCGGCGGCATAACCGAGGAAAATCTGACCAAGCTTAAGGGTAGCGGCATTTGCGGCGTGGCACTTGTATCCGCAATTTATGCAAGTCATGATATCGAAGGAACTTGCAAAAGACTGTATAGTAAAATTGGTGAGGTTATTTAAATGAATTTCAATGCTGTGATTTTTGATTTAGACGGTACGCTCCTTGATTCAATGTATATTTGGAACACGCTTGCCGAGGACTACCTTAAATCAGTTGGGGTTGAGGCAAAGCCAGGACTTTGCGATGCAGTAAACACACTTATGATGGAGGACGCTGCCGTATACCTGAAAGAAGAATACTCCCTCCCCTATCCGACCGAAAAAATACTTGAAGATATTTTTGCGATTGTAGACGATTTTTATTTTAACACTACTGTACTCAAACACGGTGTGTCGGATTTTTTAGCCCAACTGAAAGAAAAGAAAATAAAAATGTGTATCGCAACCGCAAGCGAAAGATATGTTGTTGAGGCGGCACTTAAACGCTGTATGGCGTATGAGTTTTTTGACCGGATTTTTACCTGCAGCGAAGTAGGGCACAGTAAAACCGAGCCGGATATATTTTTTAAAGCGGCAGAGTTTTTACAGGAAGTGCCCGAAAATATCTTGGTTTTTGAAGATGCGCACTTTGCAGCACAAACCGCAAAAGATGCAGGGTTTAAGGTTTGCGGGGTTTTTGACCCGTCAGAAAAGTGTATCGAAAAATTAAAAAGAACAGCAGATTTTTATATAAATTCATTTAAAGAAGCAGGTGATTTGATTGATTAAAAAGGTTTTAACAATTGCGGGCTCGGATTCCAGCGGTGGTGCCGGAATTCAGGCGGATATAAAGACAATAACCGCACACAAAATGTATGCAATGAGTGCAATTACCGCACTCACTGCACAAAACACCACCGGCGTTTCAAGTATTTTTGAAGTTAAACCGGATTTTGTCGGGGCACAGCTTGACAGCATATTTACCGATATTTTTCCGGACAGCGTCAAAATCGGTATGGTTTCCTCTGCGGAAATAATTGGGGTAATTGCCGAAAAGCTTTTAGAGTATAGTGCCAAAAACATTGTTGTTGACCCCGTTATGGTTGCAACAAGCGGCAGTGCGCTTATGAAAAATGATGCGGTAAACGCTCTTTGCCAAAAACTGTTTCCGCTTGCTACTCTCATTACGCCGAATATTCCCGAGGCTGAAGTATTAAGCGGTATGGACATCAAAAACGAAAATGATATGATTAAAGCTGCCGAGAAAATCTCAAAGGACTTTGCCGGAGCAATTCTGATAAAGGGCGGTCATCTGGTAAACGACGCAACTGATTTGCTTTACCAAAACGGCAAACCGGAATGGTTTTCATCTGAACGGATTGATAACCCTAACACTCACGGAACCGGATGTACTCTTTCCTCTGCCATTGCCTGCGGACTGGCAGACGGGCTTTCGCTTGCCGAAAGCATTAAGTCTGCTAAAACCTACCTCACCGGGGCACTCAAAGCACAGCTGGACCTTGGTCACGGCTCCGGGCCTTTGGAGCACACATACAATATAAAATTGTAATTTAATGTAATAAAAATCACACTCTTTTGAAATACTAACAAAAAAAGGCGTGTGATTTTATGTTTAAGCACGAAAAACAGTTTTTTCACCCTGTAGAAGTGGAAAAACCCAATCCTCAGTATGCCGCCCTGCTTCAGGAGCAGCTTGGTGGCGCAAACGGGGAGTTGAAGGCTGCTATGCAGTATATGTCACAAAGTTTCCGGGTAAAAGATCCTGAAATAAAGGATTTATTTTTGGATATTGCCGCCGAAGAACTCAGTCATATGGAAATGATTGCTCAGACAATCAATATGCTGAACGGGCACGATGTTGATGCAATGACTGTTCCGGCCGGAGAAATCCAGACACATGTTCTGCTTGGTCTGAACCCCGGTCTTATTAACGCTTCAGGCTATTCGTGGACAAGTGACTATGTTTCTGTAACGGGCGACCTTTGTGCCGACCTGCTTTCAAACATTGCATCAGAGCAAAGGGCAAAGGTTGTGTATGAATATCTTTACCGACAGATTGATGATAAAAAAGTCAAGGAAACCATCGACTTTTTACTCAACCGCGAAGAAGCCCACAACGCAATGTTCCGCGAAGCATTTAACAAGGTTCAAAACAGCGGTTCAAACCAAGATTTTGGCACAACCAAGGCTGCAAGAATGTATTTCAGTTTGTCAGAACCCTCACCCGGTGAAGGGTTTAAGGACACCGAGGTTAAGCCGCCGTCGTTTAATTAAAATTAAAAGCCAAAACTATAAAAAGTTTTGGCTCTTGTTTTTATAAACTCATAATTTCATTCCATACTTTTTGAATACGCAGATTTTTCGGGTCAAGCTTAATACTCTTTTCTATATCTGCTTTCGCTTTTTTGGTCTCGCCAATTTTTATATAACATACCGCTCTTTCGCAAAATACTTTAGGGTTATTATATTTTTCAAGTAAGCTTGTGAATATTCCCAACGCTTCCTTACAGCTACCCGTATTTAACAAAGCAACTCCATACATCATTCTTGTGGTAGGGTTTTGAGAATTAATTTTTAGAGCTTTTTCTATATACTCAATTGACTCCTCGTACCTTTCAAGCTTTATCAGGCAATCAGCAATGTACTGATTGACCATTTCGGAATCGTATACATTATTTAAGAAAAAATACAGTTCAAGCGCCTGTTCGTATTGTTGATTATTGAGATACTCAGATGCCTTTAAGCACATTTTGTCAATATCATACACACCTTTTACCCTGCACAGCGCGTCATAAGAGGTATACTCCACAATCTCTGCTTTTATACTACTCTCCATTAATGCGGCAAGCTGTCTTGCACTCATAGTATCTTTGCGTACCGTATCCGTCCTGTTTGCAACATACCCTATTTTTCCGCCACGGGAGTACACCGCTATTGCATATTCATCGTGCGGATTTTCGGGTTCACGGACAAGAAGGACCTCATAGCCTTCACCAACTCTATCGTGAACGATATAGTGGCTGAACCCCGTTATAGTTACAAACGCGTCAAATTCAGACAAATTCATTTTATTCACCAAGACTTTCGGCACGGCTGAGTGCTTCATCAATATTTGCACAGAAGTTTTCTTCATTAACGAGCTCTACAATTCCTGACTTTCTCATAGCGCGCATAGGCTGAGCATTTACATGCGAGAATATAACCGTAATTCCGTTCTCGTGGCACTTCATTATAAATTCCTTAAGTGATTTCAAAGCATCTGTATCAACGGAAGGAACCGAACGCATCCTGAATACCATACATTTTGTAAACTCTTTCGGTTTTATCTCCGAAATCTGACTTGCAACAGCAAAGAACATAGGTCCGCAGAATTCGTAAACACGGATATGCTTTGAAATTTTACGGAGTCCCAGGGTTTCGGGGTCGTTTTCGTCCTTTATGTATCTCCAGCCAGTAACGGCAGATTCGTCACTCATACGCTTCATAAACAGAATGCAGGCAAGGATTACACCAACCTCAATCGCAACAACCAAATCGAATATAACAGTCAGCAGGAATGTAGTCACAAGCACAATAATATCGCTCTTGGGCGAGGTTTTAACAAGATACACAAACTGACGCCACTGGCACATATTATACGCAACACTGATAAGAATTGCAGCAATTGCCGGCATTGGTATTAAAGCAGCATAAGGCATAAGAACAACAAGAATCAACAACAGAACAATTGAATGAACCATTGCAGAAACCGGTGTGGTTCCTCCGTTCTTGACATTTGCCGCAGTTCTTGCGATAGCACCTGTTGCCGGAATACCGCCAAGAAGTGCAGAGCCAATATTGCCAAGACCCTGACCTACCAGCTCGGCATTTGAACGGTGTTTTTTACCTACCATTCCGTCTGCAACTACGCAGGAAAGCAGCGACTCAATCCCTGCAAGAAGAGCAATGGTAATCGCATCGGGGAAAATATCAATAAGAGCAGAAAGTGAAAATCCGGGCATAGTAAGCTTTGGCAGATCACTACTTACAGAATATAGGTCGCCAATTGTATTTACATTCATATTAAATCCCGAAACCATTACAATACCTGCTAGAACAGCAATAAGTGATGCTGGAACTTTTTCGACATACTTAATATGAGGCCAAACAAAAAGTATAAATAGACAAACCACGCCAACAATAATTGCTTCAAGGTTTGCTGTACCAATATTTTCGGTAAACAACATAAACTTTTCAACCGCCTCAATAGGCTTTTCGCTATATGAAATGCCGAAAAAATCCTTAAGCTGACCGATAACCAATGTAACAGCAATACCCGATGTAAAGCCTGTTGTTATGGTAAATGGTATGTACTTTATAAGATTGCCAAGCTTTAAAACGCCCATTATAATAAGCAGAACACCTGCGACAACCGTAGCAAGAATTAACCCCTCCATTCCCTTTGAGGCAACAATTCCTGCAACAATAGTTGCAAATGCTGCTGTAGGGCCGGTAATTTGAACGCTGCTGCCGCCAAAGATTGCAACAATAAGACCTGCAACAATGGCTGTGTAAAGACCTGCCTCCGGTCCAACACCGGATGCAATCGCAAGAGCAATCGAAAGCGGCAAGGCAATTATCGCAACGATAATGCCTGCAACAATGTCCTTTATCAATTTGCTGCCGTTATAGTTTTTCAAATCCGTAAAAAGCATCGGCATAAAGTTTTTCATCTGTATTCAAGTCCTTTCTTTACATACATAAGCACCTTGCCGGTAATTTACCGACAAAGTGCCTTTGGTTTTAGAATAATCCGGGGATATTAAGACCACCGGTAAGCTTGCTCATTTCGTCAGCTGAACTTGCATCGGCCTTGCGCATACCCTCGTTGACTGCCGCCATAATAAGATCCTGCAGCATTTCAACATCGTCGGGATCTACCACTTCGGGCTTGATTATTATTTCCTGAAGTTCGCGCTTGCCGCTGATTTTAACAGATACGGCACCGCCGCCGGAAGAAGCTTCGTAGACCTTTTCCTCCATCTCCTCCTGCATTTTAAGCATCTGTTCCTGCATTTTTTTTGCCTGCTTGAGCATCTGGTTCATATTACCGCCCATTCCGCCCATATTACCCATACCCTTGGGAAATCCGCCTTTTGCCATAATTTATCACAAATCCTTTCTGATTTTAATCTTCAACAACGGTCATTTTCTCGCCGAGCAAATCCTTCTTTGCGGCTATATCAAGAATTGATGCGCCGCCATCCTCCGCTTCCCGATTTTTAGGGCCTTCCTTGCCGGAAACCGTAACACGGAGCTGGGTTCCCTGAACTGAGGAGAATAATTCCTCAAGATATTGTCTGCCTTCGGGAGTATTTATTTTGTTATAAGCCATCTCGCTTGCAATTACAAGCTCAACTTCGTCACCAAAGAACAGAGCTTTGGCGTTAAACAGGAATGTGTAAAGGCTTTTGCTCCTGTCTTTAACCAGAGTAAGTGCCTCACGCCATCTTGTCCAGAGCTTGGCATCGTCAATATGCGGTGCCGCAGGCTTTGGCTCGTCTGTTGTTTCGATTTTTGCCGCAGCCCTTGAAGTCGGTGTCCGTTTAACTGTAACGCCGCCTGCCTTTATTGCTTCCAGTTCCTTTTCAACAGCTGCAAGCCTGTTCGCAAGCTCACTTGCATCCGATGCATTTGCCTTTGCACAGAGCTTAACAACCGCCATTTCAACCGCAATCTCAGGTGCGGAGAGTTTTTTTGCCTGAAGCAGAAAATCGCTAAGCTGCGAAATTGCGCCAAGAAGTCTGTCAACGCTGAACTTCTGTGCTTGTTCTTTATATTTCTCAGTTATTTCGGCACTCTTTTCCAAAATTCCTTCGGGAGATTCTGTGGCTTTACAGATCATAAGGGCTCTGAAATGTGAAATAAGTTCTTCAAGGAAATCTGTTGCTTCCTTGCCTTGCTTTAAAAATTCGTCGGTAGCTTTAAGCGCCTCACCTGAATTGAAGTCGGCAATGAAATCCGCTATCGGGAATATTATGCGCTTGTCCGCAATTCCCACAATATCAACAATATCATCGTATCTTAACTCATCTTTAGCGTATGCCGCGCACTGGTCAAGGATACTCAATCCGTCACGCATTGAACCGTCGGCAAGCTCTGCCACAAGCTCCACCGCATCGGGAGTGATTTTTATATTCTCTGCCGCAATAATTTTATTAAGCCTTTTTTCGATGTCAACAACACCAATTCGTCTGAAATCAAAACGCTGGCATCTCGAAAGGATTGTTGCCGGAATTTTGTGGGGTTCGGTTGTAGCAAGGATAAATATTACATGCTCGGGCGGCTCCTCAAGGGTTTTGAGAAGGGCATTAAACGCCTCAGTTGTGAGCATATGCGCCTCGTCCACGATATAAACCTTGTACTTGCTGCCCGTCGGGCTGTATATTACCTCGTCACGGATTTCACGGATATTGTCGATACCGCTGTTGCTGGCAGCATCCATCTCGTAAACATCGAGTATGCTTCCGTCCATAATTCCGCGACAGGTTTCACATTCGTTGCAGGGGTTTCCGTCCTTGGCGTTCTCGCAGTTTACCGCCCTTGAAAAAATCTTTGCACTTGAGGTTTTACCCGTACCGCGGGTACCGCAAAACAGATAAGCGTGAGCAATTCTGCCCGAAGTTATACTGTTTTTAAGGGTATCGGACACATGGTCCTGTCCAACCACATCCTCAAACACCAAGGGTCGCCATTTTCGGTAAAGCGCCTGATACTTTTCAGCCATTTGGGAAACTCCTTTCCGAATAAAGTAATATCAAAAAAGCTATGTGCTTGAGTTCGAAACAAGAACACCTCCGCTGCTCGACCGGCTGACTCAGACCCGGCGACCCCACGGCACATCAAAAAGAACTGCTTAGTGCTGCTGCATTCCTGCCCTGACACGGTTCACAGGTTTCAATTGCGCAGGACCGAATCGTCAACATCAACCAAAATCGAGACCGACAAGACAATCCCTGCCCCTCAACTCAAGTTTTCATCCCCACTGTAGCGGATTGTGGGTTACAGAGTACCGCTAACACCCCAATTTAACATAGCACAAATTAGTATACCACATTCTTCAAAAAACTTCAAGGTTTTTTTGCCGAAAATTATATAATGTAAACTTTTCATTAAGTTTTGTTTAACACCTCTGTTTTATATTGACGGAAAGCTAAGATAAATGTTATACTAAGTACAAGAAAATCTTTATTGAATTCTTTATTGGAGGAAAAAATGAAAAGACTTCTACTTACCATACCCACACTTTTGGGAACAGAACAGATTGTCGCAAACGAAGTACGGCATCTTGGATATGATACAAAAGAAGTAAAGGACGGCAGCGTTACCTTTGAAGGCGATGCGGAAGCAATTTGCCTTGCGAATATAAATTTGCGTTCCGCAGAGAGAATTATGATTAAGCTTGCCGAGTTCCGCGCGACCTCGTTTGACGAGCTGTTTGAAAAAGTAAAGAAAATAAACTGGGAAAGCATTATCGAAAAGAATGCGGCGTTTCCCGTAAAGGGACACAGCGTCAAATCGGTTTTACACAGCGTTCCGGATTGTCAGTCAATAATTAAAAAAGCCATTGTAACTCGACTTTCAAATCATTACGGAATTGAAAGGTTTGAGGAGACCGGCCCGCTTTACCCCATTCAGTTTGCCCTTATGAAGGATGTTGCGACAATCTATATTGACACCACCGGCGAAAATCTTTACAAACGCGGCTACCGTGAAAAGAGCGTTCTTGCACCTATGCGTGAAACTTTGGCATATTCTATGATTGACCTGAGCTTCTGGCGTGGTGACAGAATGTTTATCGATCCGTTCTGCGGAAGTGGAACGCTGCCAATTGAGGCTGCTCTTTATGCGACCAACACTGCACCCGGAATAAGGCGAAGATTTGTTGCCGAAACCTGGCGCAACCATATCCCGAAAGAAATGTGGGCTGATGCTCGTGAAGAAGCCCGCGAAAACGCAAATCCTTCTGCAAAAACCGAGATTTTTGCATCCGACATTGACCCGGAAGCAATTGCAATAGCAAAGAAAAACGCCGAAAATGCCGGTGTTGCCGACAAAATCAGATTCAGCGTCTGCGATGTTGCAAAGCTTACACCTTCAAAAGAAAAAGGCGTTATCATCTGCAATCCGCCGTACGGAGAAAGACTTCTCGATGCTAAGCAATGCGAAAGACTTTACCGCACAATGGGCAGAAAATTTGCAGAGTTCCCCGGTATGAAGAAATTCATTCTTACCTCGCACGAACAGTTTGAACAGTTCTACGGCAGCTTTGCCGACAAACGCCGCAAGGTTTACAACGGTATGCTGAAATGCTATATATATCAATACTTTAAATAAAAAAGAGCCTGACGGCTCTTTTTATTTTAGCTTGCATTCTTTATTCTAAGTCTTAATTTATCCGCAACCATTGCGATAAACTCCGAATTGGTGGGCTTGCCCTTTGAGGTTGCAATGGTATAACCGAAAATTGCACTCAGCACATCGGGGTCACCTCTGTCCCACGCCACTTCAATTGCGTGGCGGATTGCGCGTTCAACACGACTTGAGGTTGTGCGGAAATCCTGCGCTACCGTAGGATACAGAGTTTTAGTAATCGAATTAATTATATCAAGGTTTTCAATCACCAACATAATGGCGTGTCTGAGATACTGATAGCCCTTTATATGTGCCGGAATTCCTATTTCATGTATCATTTCGGTAACCATAGTTTCAACATCAATGGTCTCGCTCATCTCGTATTTCTTGCCGATTCCCAGCATACTGAACTTATCCTCATTCAGGTTACAAAGTCTTTTTATCGTGTGTCTGATGTTATCCGGTCCGACAGGCTTGACCATATAGTAGCTTGCGCCAAGGTTGATACATTCCTGAGCTGTTTTGTCGTGCTTGAAGGTTGCAAGAACAATTACCTTCGGCATAGTGAAATTATCAAATTCCCTTTGCTTGCTTTTGAATCTCTCCAGAACACCTACTCCGTCAATGTTGGGAAGAACTACATCCATTATCACAACATCCGGTTTCAATATATCCACTCTTTCAATCAGCTGATATCCGTTGCTGACAATCTCGCATACCTTAATTTTGAAATCTGTGGAGATCTCGCGACTCAGGTTTTGGGCATAATTTGTATCGGCATCTGCAATTAATACTTTAATTTGTTTTTCCATTTTACTGGCTCCTTTTTACATTTTTTTCCAATTGCAGTTTTATTATAACCTTAGCTCTTATATTTGTCAAGTATTTTTTCCTATTTATTTCCATATTTTTTATAATATTTTGTGGTCACTGTCGTTAGTTGTCACAATATGTTGTACCTGACATTATGATGTCATAATATTGAAAAAAAGGCGTTTTAGCCATATTTTATACGGCTTACGGGCGGTTTATCATATATTCATTCGCCTTGATTTCGATACTGTCATCCAATAAATTGAGTGCATCAAAATTACCATATTTATGGGTAAGTGTCGCAAGTAATATGCGGTCGCAAAGATGGGGATTTTTAGGGAACAACGGACCGTGAAGGTATGTTCCGGTTAGATTTTTATAAACTATACCTTCAAACTCGCCTTTGCCGTCCGCGCCGCCACCTTTGATAACCTTACCGAGCGGTGTGTGATTTTTTATATCTGTCATACCACCATGATTTTCAAAACCCACAACCGGCATATCTAAACCATCACAGGCAATAACCGCATTACCTATCACCTTTTTTGCATCTTTGCTATATATGGTAGATATATCAATAATTCCAAGACCTTCGGTTTCACCGCTATCAGCATTGACACAACTACCAAGCATTGCAAAGCCGTCACACATTGCAACTAATGTACCGCCGTTTTCAATAAAACCCGAAAGCTCTGCACTTTTGCTTTTGAGCTTTTCGTATACAATTTTATTTTCTCTTTCTGCACCGCCGCCTAAAAAAATAATATCTGCCGAGCTTATGTCAAAATCGTCAGTTTCAGCAATAACTCTGATAACTTCTGCATCAATATTCCGCCATTCAAGGCGCTTTTGCATACACGCAATATTACCCTTGTCTCCGTACAGATTCAGAAGGTCGGGATATAAATGCATTATTTTTATATTATAATTACTCATTATTTATCCCTCCCCTGTTCTTTTTGAATTTCAAGCATAATATTTTCAGTAGAAAACAACATTGTGTAGTTAACCAGCACATAACAAACCTCTGCCTCGGAGCTTTGGCAGGCTAAAATGGCCTCACGGATATTTTCAGCTATAAGCTCCGGCGTTATTCCCGAATACTTGAATCTGAGTGCAACATCATATCTCCGCATTCCTGATGTCATAAGCATATTAAGGTTGGACTCCGCCAGCTTTTCAAAATCAACATCCCATAGCCACGAAATATCTGTTCCGTCACTGGGCTTGTCATTTACAGCAATGATTACATCCTTCCTTCTCGTATCCTGAAGCACCGTCGAAATTGCCTGATTGAAGCCTGCAGGGTTTTTGGCAAGATTGAGAATAAACGGTTTACCAAGGTTTATCTCTTCCATTCTGCCTATCTGGGGCTTGTATTCATCAAGAGCTGTATTAAACGACTCAAATTTGACACCAATGCACTTTAAGGCAGAGTAAACCGCCAGAACATTGTATATGTTGTAAAAGCCGCGGTAGTTGAGTGAGAATTTGTTTCCATTCACCGAAAAGCCAAGTCCGTTTGCAAGGCTTACATCTGTTGCTTCAAAATCGATTGCTGGGCGTTTTGCACCGCATTCAGAGCAGAACCAGTCGCCAAGCTGGCTGTAGTGACAGTAATTGTACTTCAGTTCAGTTCCGCAAACTGCACAGAATCTGCCTTCTTTTATATCGTTATCCTGAGGCAAAACCTGCTCGCTTATTCCGTAGTATTTAACTGTTCCCTTATATTCTCTGCCAAAGCCTGAACTGATGGGGTCATCGCCGTTAAGAATAAGGCAAGGGAAGTCCGAATTATTAAATGCCCTTGACATTATCTCCATTGTGGTTTCAATCTCGCCATAACGGTCAAGCTGGTCACGGAAAAGATTTGTTACAACAACATAGTCGGGCTTTATGTGTTCAAACACCTTTACTGTATATGCCTCGTCAATCTCAAGGCAAGCATAGTCCGCTTTGAGTCTGCCGAGCCAGCTACATTCCATAGCAAACGCGGTTGCAACTCCGGTGAGCATATTTGCACCCATTCTGTTACATACTACCTTATAACCGTTTTGAGTAAGTGCAGTATATAAAAGGTTATTTGTGGTAGTTTTGCCATTTGTTCCGCAGGTTGCTATAATATCGTATTTTATATTCTTTTTCAGTTGTTTTATCAAATCGGGACAAATTTTAAGCGCAATAGCACCCGGTGTTGAGGATGACTTTTTCCCCATAAGTCTGCCTGCAACAGCAGAAAGCTTTGCCGCCCAAATTGCAAGAATTTTTCGCATATTTAAAGCTCCTTTTCGTTTGTATCAATATATGGTTTATTATACTCCCAAACACACAAAAAAACAATAGGGATTAACAAAAAAATCCCTATTGTTTTACAGTTACATTCCATCAAACGATATTCCGTATCCGGTTGAATTCATCTTGTTATTTAAGTTATAAATATTAATAAACTTTACATTTTTTACCGAACATACAATACTGTTTTTTGTTCCCGGCTCAGCAATTACCATAAAATCCTTGCCAACGCTTTGCAGAATTCCCGTTTTTTCAACATGCGTGTTTTCACCGAACAGGAACTCAACCCTTACCATTTTGCCGGTATGACCGCAAAGGAAACTGCTTGCAGACATTATCCCACAACTTCGGTTTACATCTGCACGCATACCTGACATAGGATTGTTCCGCACCAAATCCGAATTCCGCATACTTGTTTCCGGAATATAAGTTTTAAGCGGCTGATTTCGTTCTTCAAAGCTTTCGCTGTTTTCGATTTCGGATTCCTCGAAATTCTGTACTGCATTTTGCTCTAAATTGTCGGTATTATGTATCATTTCCGCTCTATCCGAAACTGTTATTTTTTCTTCGCCCGGCATACTTCGTACTTCCTCGTCCGGTCTGCCCACTGCTGCAGCATTGACGCCCGGAGGTACGACCACAACAGCCTGTTCATTAGGCCAGGGCGGGTTTGGGTTGCGTTTGTTTGATCCGTATCTTCTCAACATAAACATTCCCTTCTTTAAAATTTGCCATAACACATAATATGCAATTTTAATTTTTTTGAAACAAAATGAATAAATTTTTTTGCTGCGACCAATACTACTTATGAAATAAATTCAATAATTTGAATTTAACAAAAAATCAAAGGAGTGAATTTGAAATGTCAAATCAGAACAAGGATAACAAGAACAACAACAAGAACAATAACAACAATAATAACAATAACAATAACAACAGCAACAACGAGTCAAACAGCAACAATAATAACAGATAAATGAACTAATATTAAAAAAAGACCTTTTCGGTCTTTTTTTAATATACATATAAGATTTACACACTATATTCCCTTTCGTTATGGAGAAACTAACTTTAGTATCCGGATACATTTAAACTTTACGAAAGGGGGAATCTAGTGAACGGCAAAAAACTGGCGGCATTATTGCTGTGTTTAACCTGCCTGTTTTCATTTTCGGGAACAGAAGAGAATTTTTCTGAAAGTAAAAACCACAGCATTGAATTTACACAATCAGTCTCGGCGCAGGAAGCAAGAACAGTTATTCCCGGCGGCAACTGTATCGGTGTTTCGCTATGTACCGACGGAGCTCTGGTGGTCAGCACTGCGGATGTAACATCAGCTGATGGGTCATTCTCATCACCGGTTGCAGATGCCGGGATAAAACCCGGAGACCTTATTCAGGAATTCAACGATAAAAAAATTACCGGTGTTGAAGACTTAGAACGGGAAATTGTAAACGCAAAAGGCAAAAGTTCCACCGTTAAAATAAAGCGCGAGTCCAAAGAAATAGATGTTCTTCTAAAGCCGAAAATTTCAGGCAAAGACAAAGTCTTTCGCATAGGCGCATGGGTTAAAGATGCAGTCTCAGGCATCGGGACTATGACCTTTTATGACCCCAAAACAAAGACCTTTGCAGCGCTCGGTCACGGAATATGCGACCCCGAAACCGGAAATATTTTATCCGTTGGTAGCGGAGATGTTCTGAGTGCAACTATTGTTTCCGTTGACAAGGGCGAAAAAGGTGTTCCCGGTGAACTGAACGGTATTTTCTCGGACAGCGGTTCGGCAATTGGAAAAATCCGTCAAAACTGTGAGTTTGGAATATTCGGTTTTCTCGACAGCAGTTTTGCATTTGATGCCGAACCGCTTCCAATTGCAAACCGAAACGAGATTAAAACCGGAAAAGCGTTTATCCGCGCAAATATTGAGGGCAGCAAGGTTGAACAGTTCAGTATTGAGATAACAAAAATTCTGCCAAAATCCATTTCCTCTCAAAAAAATATGATTATTAAGGTTACTGACGAAAAACTACTGAATAAAACCGGCGGAATTGTTCAGGGAATGTCGGGCAGCCCGATATTGCAAAATGGTAAAATCGTGGGAGCTGTGACCCATGTGTTTGTAAATGACCCTACGAGAGGATACGGAATTTTTATTGAGAATATGCTGGCTGAAACCGAAAAATAATTAATAAAATCATAACCACCAGTAACTGGTGGTTATGATTTTGTTATGCAAGCTCGCGAATTGTGTGGTTTACTTTATTCATCATTCTGCCGGCACGGTGGTACGCTTTACGCATTGCTCTTTTGTTCATCGGATGAACTGCAAGCATCAGGCTTGCGCCGACTATAGTTCCCATCACAACGCCCAGTGAAAAGTTACACATTGTCATTCCCTCCTTCGCTCTGCATATAAACTGTATTTTCTTTCAGAACAATTTGATTTGCTTTGATGTGGTTTTGTGGCGAAAGGATATTTTTTGATACTATCAAATCCGTCATTTCGCCCGTTTCGAAATCAAACCGTATATCCCGAAGCCGGGTCCGGGTATGGTTTGCATAGGCGACCTTTGCAACATTATCAAAACTCAGCTGACCGTTTATTCCAGATGCTTTACAGGGTTTTGCCATAGCACCTTTTTTTAGCACAACTGCACCTTTAATGATGTTGTTTACCTGACCAAATTCTACTATCTTTGCAATTGGAACAAGACTTAATGTTTCAACAACAAAGCACTTCACCTTTGCCGGGTTACAGTCAAAGCAAACATCCTTTATTGTGCCCCAGGGCTCGCTTGATTCGTGGTCATAAACTTTAAATCCCTTTAAATTTTTTGAACTGATTTCCAATGAGGCACCTCCGATTTTCATACGATAAAATCCGCAAACCAACCTGAAATTGATTTGCGGATTTTAAACAACAATCAATATTCTGATGGATATTAGCTTACTGACCGTTAGCTAAGTCCTCTTCATACTTTTTGATCATCTTTTTTACCATCTGGCCACCGATAGAACCCGCCTGTCTTGATGTGAGTTCACCATTGTAACCGTCTTTAAGCTGTACACCTACTTCGTTGGCAGCTTCCATCTTAAATCTGTTCATAGCAGCCTTTGCTTCGGGTACCATTGTCTTGTTTCTGTTATTGTTGTTTGACATTTGAATTTCACCTCGCTTTCGTTACCAGAGAAACAATTTGCAACTGTTTGTCTGTCTTCGGTAATATTTTAACCTTTGCCACATTAAATACACATTGTAATTTTTTCTATTTTACTTAAAAAATTGAACAGGTTGACTTTTTTAATTTATTATTATATTATATTAATGTTAAAACTTATGAAAGGAACTTATTTGTATGAGAAGAAAGCTTTCCGAGATCTCAGCTTATGAATCGGTTTTGTGTTTATTGGTTATAATGATTCATGTTCTCTCAGATAGTATAAACGGATATCCCAAAGGCTCTTTTCTTTCGGGTTTATCTTTTATTTTCTCACGCACAATTACTTTTGTTGTTCCTGCATTTATCATTTCATCCGGTATCAAATTTACACATACATACACCGACAAAAGCTTTAATTATTTTTCTTTTTTAAAACGACGTATTACTAAAATATATTTTCCGTATCTTATTATGGCAACAATATATTATCTTTATTTTGTGTTTCACAGACATTATTTCCCGTTTAGCTTTGGTGCGCTTTTTAAATATTTATCGCTTGGCACAATTGCTGCGCCCTTCTATTTTGTAATTATAATTATGCAACTATATCTTATTGCACCTATTACATATCATTTTTGCAGAAATATTTCGCCCGTTGTAGGTCTTGTTTTAGCCGCAATTATTACCATTGTATCAAAATACCTTATGCTTGATTTCCGCTATTCTGACCGAATATTCTTGGGCTACTTCATCTATTGGATTATCGGCTGTTACATGGGTCTGAACTTTGATATGAATCTTGAAAGGCTCAAGCGTTCAAAAAGCACCTGGATAATCCTGGGTCTTGTTTTCACTGCACTTTATTCAGGAATTGCATATATGGAATTTTTAAATTGGTTCCACTCATTCTGGACAGAAGTTCTGAAAATCGCATTTGCTTCCTTTGCATCAATTATGTGGCTTCTTCTTATGCCCGAATATCAGCACGAGGGTGCAGATATTGTATCTCCTGCCACATTCTACATTTACCTTATTCACTGTCTGGTAATTTTTGAAGCAGAGCACCTGATGGATGCGGAGCATTGGAACATCACCTCAACTCCGGTGAGATTTGTAATCATCTTCTTCTCTGCATATATTGTTTCAATTCTTCTATCTGTTATATACTCAAGAATCAAAATGTTTTTAGGACACTTTCGCAGATGACTTGTAAAATATTTACAAAAAATTCAAAAAGCCTTAAACGCCTGTCTAATCAGACTTTAAGGCTTTTTATACTCTTGGAGCACATTGACTGATTTTAAATATTATGTTAAAATATGTATAACTTCTATTGTAAAACGGAGGCAATTAAATGAGTATCCGCAACTATTCTAATATATCAGATAAAATATATGAGCTTTCAGATAAATGTGTAAAAAACAGCTCTATTGACCCAAGCCTTTATAGTGTTTACGAAGTAAAACGAGGCCTTCGTGATCTTGACGGCAAAGGCGTGGTTACCGGACTGACAGAAATTTCAACTATTATTTCATCAAAAACTATTGACGGCAAGTCTGTTCCCTGCGAGGGTGAACTTTATTACAGAGGCATAAATGTCCGTGATATAGTAAACGGATTTGAAGCAGACAACCGTTTTGGCTTTGAGGAAACTGTCTATCTGCTTTTGTTTGGCGAGCTGCCTTCCGTTGATGAACTCGAAAAATTTACTTCTATGCTCAACAGCTACCGAACCTTACCTACAAACTTTGTCCGGGATGTTATTATGAAGGCGCCTAACCCTGACATAATGAATTCCCTTGCCCGAAGCGTTCTGACACTTTATTCATACGACAAAAACGCAAACGACTTAAGTATCCCTAACAATCTTAGGCAATGCATTCAGCTTATTGCAAACTTTCCACTTTTATCAGTTTATGCTTACAACGCATATCAGCATTTTACAAAAGGAAAAAGCCTATATATTCACCGCCCCTCAACAGCTCTTTCAACTGCCGAAAATCTGCTCAGAATTCTCAGACCCGACAAATCCTACACACCCCTTGAAGCAAAACTTCTGGACCTTGCTTTGGTTCTTCACGCAGAACACGGCGGCGGAAATAACTCCACCTTCACTACGCATGTCGTAACCTCCTCCGGCACCGACACATATTCATCAATTGCGGCGTCGCTTTGTTCTCTTAAAGGTCCGAAACACGGTGGGGCAAACATCAAAGTTAAACTTATGTTTGACGATATTAAGAAAAACATCTCTGACTGGAAGGACGAAGACGAAATTTGCGCATATCTGGAAAAGCTTCTCTGTAAAGAAGCCTTTGATGGCAGCGGACTTATCTATGGTATGGGGCACGCTGTATATTCACTTTCAGACCCTCGTTCTGAAATTCTAAAGGAGCATGTAGGACTTCTTTCAAAAGAGAAAAACCGCACAAAAGAATTTGAGCTTTACACAAAAATTGCCGAGCTTGCTCCAAAGGTTATTGCATCGAAACGAAAAATCTACAAGGGCGTCAGTGCAAATATTGATTTTTACAGCGGTTTTGTATACTCGATGCTTGATTTACCCGAAGAACTGTACACCCCAATTTTTGCTATTGCCCGCGTGGCAGGCTGGAGTGCCCACCGTATTGAAGAAATGATAAACGGAAACAAAATAATCAGACCCGCATATAAATCTGTTTCAAACCACATCAAATACATTCCATTAAACGAAAGAAACTAATATATCAAGCAGAAAGCCATATTTTTTGGTTTTCTGCTTATTTTTACAAAACTTTTTATTTTTCGCTATTGACTTTTTTTTAAAAGTGGATATAATGAATATTATTAAATGAATATTCCTCCTTAGCTCAGTCGGTAGAGCGCATGACTGTTAATCATGATGTCGCTGGTTCAAGCCCAGCAGGGGGAGCCAGAAAAAAAGACATTATTCGATAAAGAATAATGTCTTTTTTTCAGCTAAATTCGCGTTCCGCGAGCTAAATGTGCTAATGCACGCTAAATTACTTCGTAGCTAAATTGACCTTCGGTCAGCTAAAAAGCGAATTTAATTTAGCTGTTTCGTTAGAAACAATTTAGCTATTGCGAAGCAATAATTTCGCTTTGCAACTTGTTGCAAAATTTAGCTAAAAATATTGGCATCCAAACTATTCGGCTCTTCCGAAATACTTGACAAGTTTCAGAAAAGAAAAATATTGATAAAATATTAAACATATGCTATAATTTTCTTGAGGTGAGCTATATGTATAACAACGAAGAGTATATATCCGAGCAGGACAAACAGAAAATGATTGATGACTACAAAAAGAACGCTGAAAAGAGACTTTTTCAGGGCAAGATGATTGTATATACTTTAGCAATATTGACCTTCCTCGTGACACTTTTAAGTAATATTTTATATAGTTTTAATCTGTTTAACATCATTGTACGATTTGCAATGTCCGTTGCACTTATCAGGGGTATCCAATGGGTCAGATGGTTGTTTGTGGCAACCGCCTGTCTGTCGGTGTTTTTACTGGTTGTTATTCTTCCCGAAGCAAGTGGGCAGACAATCTCTTTATTAAATCTTGCAATTATCATAGTCGGTGTAGTTTCTGACATATTATGTATAACCTTTTTATCATTCAACAAAAGCGTTTCTGAATTTTTGTACGACCAATCTTCTAAATAATAAAAAACTCGTCTCAAATCAATTTGAGACGAGTTTTTTGTATCAAGTTTTATTATTTTTTCAGTCCAAGAATTTCCACGGATTCATCGCGCATTTTGTATTTTAAAATTTTACCTGCGGCATTCATCGGGAATTCATTGACAAATATAAAGTATCTGGGAACCTTATGCCGTGCAATATACGCATTGCCGAATTCACGCATTTCGTTTTCGTCAGCTGTTTCGCCCTTATGCAGAATAATCCAGGCGCAACATTCTTCGCCGTATTTTTCATCAGGAACACCAACCACCTGAACATCACGCACTTTGGGATTGGTCAGGTAGAACTCCTCAATTTCACGGGGGTAGAGATTTTCGCCGCCGCGGATAATCATATCCTTAAGACGGCCCGTTACCTTGTAATAGCCGTCAGGTGTACGACAGCATATATCTCCTGAATGAAGCCAGCCGTCAGCGTCTATCGCTTGTGCAGTTGCTTCAGGCATTTTGTAATAGCCCTTCATAATATTGAAGCCGCGAGCAACAAATTCGCCGCTTTCGCCGTCGGGGAGTTCCTCGCCGGTTTCGGGGTCAATAACCTTACATTCAACGCCGGGGAACGGACTGCCTACTGTTTCAACACGGTGGTCTATATCCTCGTTAACCTCACCCATTGTGCAGCCGGGAGAAGCCTCGGTCTGACCATATACGGATATAATTTCACGCATATTCATTTCGTCTGCGGCACGGCGCATCAAATCTGCAGGGCAGTTGGCACCCGCCATAATACCTGTTCGCATATACGAGAAATCTGTCTTTGCAAAATCCGGATGGTTGAACATTGCAATAAACATTGTCGGAACGCCGTTGAAGCAGGTTATATGCTCGTCATTAACGCAAGCAAGCGATGATTTAGGTGAGAAATACGGGATTGGACAAAGGGTTCCGCCGTGGGTCATCATCGATGTCATTGAAAGTACCATACCGAAGCAATGGAACATAGGCACCTGAATCATCATACGGTCGGCTGTTGACAAATCCATTCTGTCACCGATTGTTTTACCGTTGTTAACTATGTTACGATGGGTGAGCATAACGCCCTTAGGGAATCCGGTTGTTCCCGATGTGTACTGCATATTACATACATCGTCGGGTTTAACGAGAGATGCGCGTCTGCGTACTTCTTCACGGGGGATAAGCGAGGAACGGGAAAGCATCTGCTCCCATGTAAGGCAGCCCTGCATTGAAAATCCAACTGTTACGACATTGCGTAAAAATGGCAGATTTTTCGAATATAAAGGCTGGCCAGGTGCGAGGCTTTCAAGCTCGGGACAAAGCTCCTGAATAATTTCTTTGTAATTAATATCCTTGCAATATTCAATCATCACAAGGGTATGGGTATCCGACTGCTTCAGCAAATATTCAATTTCGTGAATCTTATATGCCGTATTCACTGTAACCAGTACCGCACCGATTTTTGTTGTTGCCCAGAAAGCAATAAACCATTCGGGGACATTGGTTGCCCACACAGCCACATGGTCACCGGCTTTTACCCCCAGAGAAATCAAAGCTGCTGCACATTCATCAACATCGCGGCGGAACTGTTCATAAGTTCTTGTATAATCAAGGGTAGGATATTTAAATGCATACTGATCGGGATTTTTTTCAACCATTGTGTCGAGAACACCTGAGAAGGTTTCATCGATAACATCATATTTTTTCCAAACAAAGGTGCCGGTTTTTGCTCTGTTGTAGTATGCGTGTTCGAAGCTCTTCTTCTCACGGCGGAGTGCTGAGATATAATTTGCAAAATGTGTCAGCACAATATCTGCATCATTTATTTCCTCATTCCATGCCGCACAGATAAAGCCGTCGAAATTAAGCGACGAGAGGGCGTTGAGTAATTCCTTAACCGGCAATTCGCCCTCGCCGATTAAAACGGTCTTTCCGTCTTTCATATCGCCCAGTCGCACATACTTTATATATGCGCCAAGGGTTTTGATTGTTGTTTCCGCCGTTTCGCCCGCACCGAAATATGTACCCCGTACATTCCACGATGCGCCGATTGCCGCAGAAGAGAAAAAGTTTATTATGTCTACAACCTTTTCGGTGTCAGAAAGGTAGCCGACTGTTTCAAACAAAATTCCCACATCGGCTTTCTCGGCACGCTTTATCGCATCCGAGAGCTTCTTGTTCAGCGCATCAAATGCTGTTTCTTCTTCAACACGAACAATGATATTTTCAATGCCCGAATTTGCCGCCATATCTATATATTTTGAGATTATATCGGCAGTCACTTCATCGCTTTCTACAGGTTCAGGTATCCGGAGTGCAGAAACTGATATATTTCGGTTAATGAGCTTGCGCTTTGCGTCAGCGATGCGGTCACGGCGCAGAATACTGTCGTGATGCTGGCTGCGCTCTTTAATTGCATCATATATTTCAAACCCTGCAAACCCATAATCATAAGCATACCGGCAGGTATCAAGGAAGGATGCACGATTTACATTTTTAGTTGAAAATACAATTTTCATCTTATTCCTCCTCAAACATAATCTTGTTCAGGGCATTGATATACGCTCTGATGCTCGCCGCAACGATATCAGTCGAGATACCGTTTCCGGAATAAAGCTTTCCGTTGTTGCGGAGTCTTACCAATGCAGAGCCTAATGCCTCTTTACCTTCTGTTACTGCCTGAACCTGGAAATCATCCAGCTCATAGTGGTAACCTATACATTGTTCAATCGCACGGAATGCAGAATCAATTGAACCGTCACCGGTGCTTACACCGGAAATAATCTCATCATTGCACTTCAATGTAACCTGGGACATAGAGCCGGTAAGGTTACTGCTGTTGATTGTGTAACTTTCAAGATGATATGTTGAAGGTGCCTGCATAGCAGAGCTTGCAATAAGTGCTTCAAGCTCCTTTGCGCCTACTGCATCCTTCTTTTCACAAACCTGAAGAAGTGCTTTGTACACATTACCGCAATCTGAATCGGAAAGGTCATAACCCAAAATTCTTGCCGCTTGTTCGACCTGAGCCAATGTTGCATCGGAGTCGAGCAGAATCTTCTTTTTCTCGCTTACAGAGCTTTCTGTTTCGTATGCATCGTGATTAATGCTCGCAAGCATATCGTCAATACTTGTATGAATTTTTGTTCTGTTAAGATTTATTTCAGCACCTATCTGTGCAGAACAAATGCTGAATGCATCTGAAATCTCACCCGTCAGAAGCACATCTTTACCCGCCATAGCACACTTGAGTCCGTCAGCACCTTTTGATACTGCCGCAACAGCCGCAGCAACGCCCATATTTATACGGTCTGAAATCTGAACGCATACGGGAATACTAACTGCGCCCTTCACTTTCTCAACCAGTTCAGCAATATTCTCAGGCAGTGATACTCCTGCATCATCGCAAACAGTGATTGTGCCGGCACCGTTTGCTTCTGCTTCTTTTACAGCGGCAATGAGGAAATCCTCATCTGCACGAGTTGCGTCGAGTGCTGAAAATTCCACATCGTCGCAGAGCTCTTTTGCAAACTTTATCAATTCGCCGATTTTCGCAAGCATTTTATCCGCTTTTATATGATATGTATACTCCATCTGAACGGTAGATACCGGAAGTTCAATCTGGAGACGAGGCTTTTTTGCAGCCTTAATGCATTCCCAGGCAGACTGCACCTCCTCAGTGCTGAAACCGACAGGGATAGCGAGTACTGCACTTTGAACATTCTGTGCAATTGTTTTATATATAATAGTATCTTCACGCAAGTTCTTTATCGGGGCAAGCTCAACTGCATCTGCGCCCAGAGCGTCCGCACAGGCAGCAACAGCTGTTTTTTCACGGAATAAAAGGGCAACCTCCCGCTCCCCTGAAAGCTTTTTAAGAGTAATGTCTGAAATGTTAATCTTTTTCATTTTTGAAAACTCCCTTCAAATTACATTTTATATCAAACTGTCGTAGCCAACAAAAAAACGCTCCCGTCTCCTTGTTGCTTCAAAGAGACGAAAACGCTAAATTCAAAATTTATGTTTCCGCGGTACCACTCTTCTTCATCCATACAGGATGCCCTTAGATGCAAACACATCTTAACTCTGTAACGGGAGTTCCCGTCTGCCCTTACAATCAAAAGTTCACGGCAGCCGCTCCGCGGTGAGTTCTGCAAAGCTCTCCCAATGCCTCACACCACCCGGCATCTCTCTCATAGGCGAAAGTATTCTGCATACTATTCCGCATCACTGCGTTTATAACAAGAAATAGTTTAACATACTAACATTTATTTGTCAAGTAAGTTTTTAAAAAACATTTTTATTAAAAAATTTAATTATTCAGCCGGTTCAAAGTCAGATGCCGGATGCTTGCACCAGGGACAAATAAAGTCTTCGGGGAGTTCATCGCCTTCGTACACATATCCGCAGATTTTGCAGACATATCCCTTTTTCTTCTGAGCGGGCTTTGGTTTGATGTTATCAAAATAATATTGATAGGTAACACTTTTTTCATCAGAGAGCTTCAGCGCCTCCGCTACATCAGCAACAAAGATGGTGTGTGTTCCGCAATCTATCTCGGCAATCACCTTTCCTGAAATCACTGCATTTGAATACTTTGTTAAGTACAAAAGTCCGTTTTCTGTTCTTGCAACATCGGAAAAGTCTTCGAACTTATCTTTATCCCTTCCGCTGACAAAGCCAAAGCGTTCAAATACATCAAAGGGTACTGATTCTGTCAGTACCGAAACATTGAAGATACCACTTTCCTTTATCATATCGTGGGTGTAGTTATCCTTATTGACCGCAACCGTGATTTTGAGCGGTTCCTGAGTTACCTGCTGAACTGTATTGATAATACAACCGTTGTCCTTTTCCGCTTTTGCGGTTATTACAAAAAGTCCGTATGAAATCTTAAACATACTGTCGTTATTTATCTGTGGCATAGTTATTACCTCCCTTTAATGTTAATATTATACAACTTCTTGCGAAATCCTTTAAAAACAGTTGTATTTTCCCATTTTTTGTGATAAAATATGTATATCTTTACAAAGAAACGGAGAAACATTATGAAACCGATAGTAGCAATTGTGGGTAGACCCAACGTTGGCAAGTCCACTTTGTTCAATAAAATTTCCGGCAAGCGGATTGCCATTGTGGAAGATACCCCCGGTATCACCCGCGACCGTATTTACGCTGATGCCGAATGGCTTGGCAGGGAGTTTACCCTGATTGACACCGGCGGTATTGAGCCGGACAGCAAGGATATCATTCTTTCCCAGATGCGTAATCAGGCAAACCTTGCCATTGAGACTGCAGATGTTATATTGTTTATGGTTAATGTTCGTGACGGAATGACCGCAGCCGACAAAGATATCGCAGCTATGCTGAGAAAATCAAAAAAGCCCGTTATCCTTGTTTGCAACAAGGTTGACAACCCCGGCGACCCGCCTATGGAGGCTTATGAATTTTACAATCTGGGTATCGGCGACCCGATACTTATTTCCGCCTCTCATGGCATGGGCGTTGGTGACCTTCTGGATATGATATGCGACCACTTTCCCGAAGATGACGGCATTAAGGAAGACGAGGACATTACCTATGTTGCAATTGTAGGTAAGCCCAATGCAGGTAAATCTTCGCTTGTGAACCGCCTGCTTGGCGAGGAACGCGTTATTGTCAGCGACATTGCCGGTACAACCCGTGACGCTATTGACAGTCGTCTCGAACGAAACGGTAAACAGTATGTAATCATTGACACCGCCGGTATGCGTAAACGCGGAAAAATTGACGAGACAGTTGAACGATACAGCGTTGTCCGTGCACTTGGCTCCATTGACCGTGCCGATGTATGTGTTATAATGATTGATGCAAGTGAGGGCGTTACCGAGCAGGACACCAAGATTGCCGGCTATGTTCACGAGCAAGGCAAAGCTGCGGTATTTGCCGTTAATAAATGGGACTTGGTTGAAAAAGAAACCAACACAATGAAGAACTTCAAGGACAGACTTCTTGAGGGCTTCAACTTTATGATGTATGCGGAATCGGTATTTATTTCCGCAAAAACCGGTCAGCGTGTTGACAGCCTTTTTGATATGATTGACCTTGCCGTCAGCGAAAACAAAAAGCGCATTTCAACCGGTCTTTTGAACGATGTAATCAACGATGCAATTGCAATGGTTCAGCCCCCTTCAGATAAAGGAAAACGCCTTAAAATCTATTACGGCACTCAGGCTTCAATCAAGCCGCCCACATTTGTTCTTTTTGTCAATAATGCTGAGCTTGCTCACTATTCCTATGTGAGGTATCTGGAGAACAAAATCCGCGACGCATTCGGATTCCGCGGAACGCCCATTAAGTTTATTATTCGTGAAAAGGGCGAAAAGCCGCAATAAACATAAAGGAGCAAATTTATGATTAAAAATCTGATTATACTGGTGATTGCCTATCTTTTAGGCAGTATAAACACCTCAATCATTGTATCAAAAATAATGATTGGCGATGATATCCGCAACCACGGCAGCGGAAACGCCGGAGCGACAAACACATTGCGTACGGTTGGCAAAAAAGGTGCATTATTGGTTGTTATTGGTGACATACTCAAGACTGTTATCGCTATACTTATCGCAAGACTTTTACACGAAGATAACGCGTATGCGACCTATATTGCCGGAATCGGTGCAGCTCTGGGTCACAATTTTCCCCTCTACTTCCGTTTTAAAGGTGGAAAGGGAATTATTGTTTCCACCGTTTCGATACTCTTCGCGTCACCCTTTATCGGGCTTGCAGTTGCTTTGATCGCAATAGGAATTATGGCGATTTCCCGCTATGTTTCCCTTGGCAGCATTCTTGGTGCAGCACTTTTCTTTATTCTTAGTGTCGTTTTCCATCATCAGGACACCAACTTTGTTGTCTTTTCGGGGATACTGGCACTTCTTGCGATTTATATGCACAAAAGCAACATTATAAGACTTATTAATAAAACCGAAAACAAGCTTTCGTTTGGTAAAAAGAATTAGGAGGGCATATATGTCAAATATTTGTGTTTTAGGCAGCGGAAGCTGGGGAACGGCTATCGCACTTTTACTTAAAGGCAATGGTCATAACATTACTCTGTGGTCATTTACCGACGAGGAGTGCAGCGAGCTTTCATCTGCCCGTGAAAACAAAAGATGCCTGCCGGGCATCATTATTCCCGAGGAAATATTAATCACTTCCGACATAAACTGCTGTAAAAATCAAGATATAATCGTTATCGCCACTCCCTCACACGGGGTACGCGGTGTTGCGCAACGCATAAAAGCGGTTGTTCCGGACGGTCAGATTATCCTGAACATTTCAAAAGGCATTGAAGAGGAGACCTACCTCACCATTTCACAGGTTCTTAAAGAGGAGCTCCCTAACTGCAAAATTGCTGTTATGTCGGGGCCCAGTCACGCCGAAGAAGTATCGCGTGGGATACCAACAACCAATGTCGTTGCGGCAGACGATACCGAGACAACAATGCTTATACAGGAAATCTTTATGAACCGCAACTTCCGCATCTACACCAACGATGATATTATCGGTGTTGAGCTTGGCGGCTCGGTTAAAAATGTTATAGCCCTTTGCTGCGGAATTCTGGACGGTCTTGGTTGCGGTGACAACACAAAGGCTGCACTTATGACCCGCGGTCTTGTTGAAATGACCCGTTTGGGCGTTGCTATGGGCGCAAAGGCCGAGACCTTTTCCGGACTTTCTGGCATAGGTGACCTGATTGTTACCTGCACAAGTATGCATTCCCGCAACCGCCGTGCCGGTATCCTTATCGGCCAGGGCAAGTCTGTTGATGAGGCTCAGAAAGAGGTTAATATGGTTGTGGAAGGCGTCAGAAGCTGTAAGGCTGCAAAAGAGCTTGCCGACAGGCTTGGCGTTGAAATGCCCATTGTTTCGGAGGCCTATGATGTTCTGTTCCACGGCAAAACACCAAAGCAGGCAATTGAAAATCTTATGATGCGAACAAAAAAACACGAAACAGAACAATGTTTCCTGAATACAATATAAGGATATAGAAAAGGAGAGATTGTTATGGAAATCAATATGGCTTTATACTCAGAATACATAGAGAAAGCGGCGGAAATTCTGCCAAAGGGTGCTTTCCTCACCACCTTTGACGGAAGCAAAGTAAACACAATGACAATCGGATGGGGAACATTTGGTTTTCAATGGGGAATTCCCACCGCCGAGGTTATGGTAAGACAAAGCAGATTTACAAAGGAAATCCTTGATAACTCCATGGAGTTTACCCTTACATTTCCGCTTGACTCCTCCATGCAAAAAGAGCTTGGCGGTTGCGGACAGAAGTCCGGCAGGGATTGCGACAAAATTAAGGAATTTAATTTAACCACTGTTTCTGCAAAAGAGATTTCCACTCCGGTTGTGGCGTGCAAGGGTATCGCATTTGAATGTAAGGTCATTGCAAAAACCGAAATGACAACCGAGTCTACGAACCCCGAAGTTATGGATAAGTGGTATAAAAGCGGTGATTTACACACCGTCTACTACGCAAAGGTTCTTGCCTGCTATGAATTGGATTAAAAATTTTAAAAAAGTATTGACAAATCTTTTTTAAGGGTATATAATACCAGTAATTTGAATATCACAAAACAACTATGACGAAGACGGTCGGGCTGTGAATCCTACAGAGAGTTGGCGGTTGCTGCAAGCCATCGGTGAAGCATTCCAATGACCCATCACTTCCGAGTTGGAGGACCGAAAGTATTTTACAAGTAGACTCCTTCCGTAATGCTGCGTTAAAGCAAGGGCTTGATAGAGCCTGCAAAGTGGCGGAAAGTATTTCCGCAATTTGAGTGGTACCGCGAGTTGTATAACCCGTCTCAAAATCTGAGACGGGTTTTTTGTTTTATTCAAACCCGTGATATATGCGGAAAAGAAAGGAGCAAAAAAAATGGATTACAATTTGAAAGAAGTTGCAGGAAGAATCAAGGACCTGCGCGAAGCAAAAGGCTACACCCAGGAAGAGCTTGCAAAGCTCACCGGTGTGACAGTTGAGGATTATAAAATCCTTGAAGAAGGCGAAACAGACTTCAGCTTTACCTTTATTTACAAGTGTGCTAAGGCTTGCAATGTTGAAGTTGTTGATATTTTGGAGGGTACAAGTTCGACTCTTACCTCCTTTGCCATTACCCGTAAAGGCGAGGGTCTTAAAATTATAAAAAAGCAGGGTGTTGTTTACAACAACCTTGCCCCCAAATTCAAGGATAAGCTTGCTGAACCGTTCCTTGTTAAGTTCCCTTATCTTGAAGAGGAACAGAATACCCCTATCAAGCTTAACTCGCACAACGGTCAGGAATTTGATGTAATCGTCAAAGGCTCGCTTAAGGTTCAGGTAGGCAATCACATTGATATTCTTCACGAGGGTGACTCCATCTTCTATAACAGTATTATTCCTCACGGTATGATTGCTGTAAGCGAAGGCGGCTGCGAATTCCACGCAGTTGTTCTCAACCCTCAGGACGGACACTTCAGCGAGGAATATCCCGAAGCACCGTTCATTGCTGCAAAAGCCGCAACAGCTGCAAAGGTAGCTGCAAAAACTGTTGCAGACGGCTTCATCGAAACCACTCTTGACGAAAAAGGTGTGTTTAACGGAATCACCTTTAAAAATGATGATAAGTTCAACTTTGCATTTGATTGTGTTGATAAGATTGCAAAGAAATCACCCGACAAAGTAGCTATGATGTGGGTAAGTAACGATAAATCCGAGCGTGCCTTTACCTTCAGTGATATGAAAAAATATTCTGCAAAAACCGCAAACTACTTTGAGTCACTCGGCATCAAGCGCGGTGATACGGTTATGCTGGTTCTCAAGCGCCACTATCAGTTCTGGTTCTGTATGCTGGCACTTCACAAGATTGGTGCAATCGCAATTCCTGCAACCAACCAGCTGGTTGAGCACGACTTTGAATATAGATATAAGGCAGCAGGCGTTAAGGCTATTGTTTGCACCGCTGACGGTGATGTTTCAACCGAGGCAGAAAAGGCAGCCGCAGAATTTCCCGGAATGCTCAAAATTCTGGTTGGAGGCAAAAAGGACGGCTGGTATGACTTCAACGAGGAAATGGAGCGTTTCAGCACACATTTTAACCGCAAAGAAAACTCGCCCTGTGGTGACGACCCGATGCTTATGCTGTTTACTTCAGGTACAACAGGCTATCCCAGAATTGCCACACATTCATACAAATATGCTTTAGGGCACTATCCCACCGCAAAGTTCTGGCACAATGTCAACCCCGACGGTCTGCACTTCACAATTTCAGACACTGGCTGGGGCAAGGCGCTCTGGGGCAAGCTTTACGGACAGTGGTTGTGCGAAGCAGGCGTGTTCACTTATGACTTTGACCGCTTCCATCCGGACGATATACTTCCTCTCTTTAAAAAGTACAATATCACAACATTCTGCGCACCACCCACAATGTACCGTTTCTTCATTAAAGAAGATTTGTCCAAGTACGACCTTTCCTCCATTGAATACGCAACAACAGCAGGCGAGGCGCTTAACCCCGAGGTTTACAACCAGTTCTTTAAGGCAACCGGTCTTAAAATAATGGAGGGCTTTGGCCAGACCGAAACCACCCTTTCAATCGCCAACTTTGTTGGTTCCACACCTAAAATCGGTTCAATGGGCAGACCTTCACCGCTTTATGATGTTGTTCTGCTTGACCCTGATGGCAAGGAATGCCAGATTGGTGATACCGGTGAAATCTGTGTCCGTACAAAGGATACCACCCCCTGCGGTTTGTTCATCGGCTACTATCTTGACGACGAAAAGACCAAGGATGTTTGGCACGACGGCTACTACCACACCGGAGACCAGGCAACAATGGACGAAGACGGCTATCTTTGGTATGTGGGAAGAATTGACGATGTTATCAAGTCTTCAGGCTACCGCATAGGCCCGTTTGAAATCGAGAGCGTTATTATGGAGCTTCCTTATGTTCTTGAATGTGCAATCACCGCTGTACCCGACGAGGTTAGAGGTCAGATAGTAAAGGCAACAATAGTTCTCGTAAAAGGAACTGTTGGTACAGATGAACTGAAAAAGGAAATTCAGGAATATGTAAAGACACATACCGCTCCTTACAAATACCCCAGAATAGTTGATTTTGTTGACGAGCTTCCAAAAACAATCAGCGGCAAGGTTCGCCGTGTTGAAATCCGTAACAAAGATTTGGAGAATTCGGGTAAGTAAATAATTAAATACAAAGAGAAAACCTCACCCAACGGGTGAGGTTTTCTTGGTTTTGTGTGGTGTCGCTACGACAGGAGTTTGCATTTTCATAAAAAAAGTGCGCAGCCGGAGCTACGCACAAAAAATGCACGACTCCCTAATGCGACTTAGTTTTACTCCCAATAGCGGTAAGCAAAATAGAGCATGCATTTTTATCAAACTAAAAATGCGTACCACTATTGAAATATATTAAACTAAGTCGCAAATTTATCTTACCATATTTTTTACAATTTGTAAAGTATTTATACAAAAGAAAAAGCCCTCATTTTAAAAGGGCTCTAATTCTACAAATCATTCTTAATTATATCTTCAAGGCTTTCACGCTTTACGGCTATATACTCGCCGGTTTTGGTCAGCATAACAATCGGCGGGCGTGGAATACGATTATAATTCGATGCCATAGAATAGTTATATGCACCCGTTGTCATTACTGCAACAATATCGCCACGCTTTACGCTGGACGGAAGATTGACATTCTCCTGAATTATATCGCCGCACTCGCAGCAGCGCCCAACCACTGAGCAGTTAAAATCACATTCCTCATTCATTTTATTTGCCAAAGCTACGGTATATTCCGAGCCATAAAGGGCAAATCTTGGGTTATCTGTCATACCGCCGTCAATCGAAACATAATTCTTATATTCCGGAATAACCTTTACGCTGCCTGCGGTATAGAGGGTGAGACCGGCATCTGCAACTATGCTTCTTCCCGGCTCCATTCTGATTGCCGGAACATCAATTCCAAGCTCACGGCACTTTGATTTAACCATTTCAGCAACCTGGGCAATATTGGCTTCAATATCAATATAGGGGTCTGATTCCACATATTTCACACCATAGCCGCCGCCAAGGTTGAGAATTTCAGCTGTAAAGTCAAACTTTACAGCTGAA
>SVJR01000007.1 GCA_015068845.1 Oscillospiraceae bacterium | reverse complement strand
CCAGCTTGTTGCAACCAGTGTCGAAGAGGATGTGGCATTTGCCCCTGAAAACCTGGGCGTTCCGCAAAAGGAAATTCGAGAAAGAGTTGATTATGCACTTGATGCGGTTAATATGACCGAGTTCAAGGAGCACGCTCCGCATATGCTCAGCGGCGGCCAGAAACAGAGGATTGCAATTGCCGGAGTTCTTGCGATGAAGCCCGATATCCTTGTGATGGACGAGCCAACAGCAATGCTTGATCCGTCAGGCAGGCGTGAGATAATGGAAACAGTCAAAAAACTCAACAAAAACGAGGGTATGACGGTTGTGATGATAACCCACTTTATGGAGGAGGCGGCTCAGGCCGACCGTGTTGTGGTTATTGACCACGGCAGAATAATGATGGAAGGCACACCTAAAGAGGTATTCAGCAAGGTCGACGAGATTAAAAAGATTGGTCTTGATGTGCCGCAGGCAACCGAGCTGGTTCACATTCTTAACAAATCGGGCTTTGATTTTGAAAGCGGAATCTTAACTGCCGACGAATGTGTTGATGCTGTTATGAAGGTGTATAACAACGCAAAGGGAGGTGCCGCAAATGATTAAGCTGACAGATGTAAGCTACACATATATGACAGGCGGTCCCTTTGAAAAAACGGCGGTTTCGGATATAAACCTGACACTGAATAGTGGTGATTTCATAGGGCTTATGGGACATACCGGCTCAGGGAAGTCAACACTTATCCAGATGATAGCGGGTATTATAAAACCTACCTCCGGCACGATTGAAATAGACGGGCAGATTCTACATTCCAAGGAATGTAATATGCGAAAAATGCGTTTTAAAACGGGTCTTGTTATGCAGTATCCCGAATACCAGCTTTTTGAGGAAACAGTGTTCAAGGATATAGCCTTCGGCCCTTCCAATATGCAGCTTAGCGAAGACGATATAAAAAGACGGGTACATTTTGCCGCCGATATGGTTGGACTATCTCCCGATATTCTTGCGAAGTCACCGTTCGAGCTTTCGGGCGGACAAAAACGCCGCGTTGCGATTGCCGGCGTGCTTGCAATGGAGCCGCAGTTACTTATACTTGACGAGCCGACAGCAGGTCTTGACCCTGCAGGCAGAGACGAAATTTTGTGCAGGATAAAGGATATGCATCGCAGACTTGGAATTACGGTTATTCTGGTCTCCCATAGTATGGAGGATATTGCCAATATAACCAATAAGATTGTGGTGATGAACCGCGGACGGCTTGCAATGTACGACAAAACCTCCGAGGTATTCAAAAAATCGGAAATGCTAAAGGAAATGGGGCTTGCCGTTCCGCAGATTACCGAAATTTGCGATAAACTCCGCAAAGCCGGTCTGCCGTTGCCCGAGGGTATTTATACGGTAGAGAGAGCAAAGGCAGAACTTGAAAAAATACTCAAAAGATAAAAAAGCGAGGTGTCAGGATTATGCTTAAGGACATAACTTTAGGTCAATACTTCCCCGGAAACTCTTTTATCCATAAGCTGGATCCGAGGACAAAAATACTTGCGGTAATTGTATATATAACGGTTATATTTTTGGTTAAAAGTATGATTGGTTACGCAGTAATTGGGGCGTTTACCGTACTTTGCATACTGTCGTCAAGGATTCCATTTAAATTTGTGCTCAAGGGACTTAAACCGATAATGGTATTTATTGTGATAACGGCAGTTTTTAATCTTTTCTTAACCGATGGCAGAGTTTTGGCGAAGTGGGGATTTCTTACAATAACATACGAGGGCGTAAGGCTTGCGGTGTTTATGGTTCTCAGACTTTTCTTCCTTGTGTTGGGAACATCAATTCTGACCCTTACTACATCGCCGATTGCATTGACTGACGGTATCGAATACCTGCTCTCACCCCTTAAAAAGATTGGCGTCCCCGCGCACGAGCTGGCAATGATGATGACAATTGCGCTGAGATTTGTTCCGACTTTGCTAGAGGAAACGGACAAGATAATTAAGGCACAGACAGCCCGTGGCGCAGATTTTGAAAGCGGTAACCTGATGCGGCGTGCAAAAGCGATGATACCGATACTTATACCGCTTTTTATAAGTGCGTTCCGCCGTGCAGACGATTTGGCGGTTGCGATGGAATGCCGCCTTTATCGCGGTGGTGAAAACAGAACCCGTCTTCGTGAACTGAAAATGGCAAAAAGAGATGTTTTCGGCTGGCTCACCCTTTTGGTTCTTATCGGACTTATTGTATTCACCAATATTTTATATGGCAGGATTCATATATGAGAAATATTGCAGTAAAAATAATGTACGACGGCAGTCGCTATCACGGCTGGCAGTACCAGAAAAACGGAATAACCGTGCAGGAACGGATGGAACAGGTCTTGTCCGAGCTGACGAACGAAAAGGTGTCGGTTACGGGTTGTAGCCGAACGGATGCCGGCGTTCACGCTCTTGAATATGTTTTTAATTTCAAATCTGAAACAAAAATTCCGATTGACAGACTGCCTTATGCGATAAACACGCATCTGGGCAACGATTCGATTGCGGCAGTTGCTGCGGCGGAGGTAGCCGAAGACTTCAATGCAAGGTTTTCTTCAAAAGGGAAACGGTATGTATATAAAATCTGGAACTCAAATATCGAAAATCCCTTTACCTCAAATTATTCGTGGTTTTTGCCGTACAAGGTAGATGTCCGAAAGATGATTGATGCTGCGCC
Organism: Oscillospiraceae bacterium; assembly: GCA_015068845.1. Classification (GTDB taxonomy): domain Bacteria; phylum Bacillota; class Clostridia; order Monoglobales; family Monoglobaceae; genus SIG440. Next base: position 45,819 of record SVJR01000007.1, on the reverse strand, counting down.
TATGTTTTGCGGAACACACGATTTTTCAGCGTTTATGGCGGCAGGCGGCTCGCAGAAAACAACCGTGCGGACAATCCGTGACTGTGTTGTTAAACAAAGTGCCGAGTGGGACGAGCAGATAGAGATTGAAGTTGAGGCGGATGCATTCCTTTATAATATGGTACGGATAATTGCCGGGACATTGGCAGAGGTCGGAATGGGCAGAATTGAAAAGGACAGTATACCTGAGATAATTGCAAGCTGTGACAGACGCAGAGCAGGCCTGACCGCCCCGGCGGAGGGTCTGTTCCTTAAAAAGGTATTTTTTGATGCCGATTTGTTTTGAAAATTGGAGTGGTAAATTGTGAAAGTTGATTTTAAAAAGGCCTTCAGTAAAAAGAAGATTGCAGCAGTCCTGGTTGTGCTTCTTGCAGTCGTTGTTATGGTGCTGTCCAATCCGGATATAAAAAACTTCTTTACGGATGTCGAATCTGTGAAGCTCAGCTTTGAAACGGGAGTGGATTATGACACGGTTACATACGGCAAGGATATGCTGCTTGTTAATAATGAAGGCATATATGCGATGGATAAAAGTGGCAGAGAGGCGTGGAGCGTGATTAGTGCCGCAACCAGTCCGGCGGTTCAGGTAAAGGGTGACTATATTCTTCTCTGTGATATGAACGGCAAGTCGGTCAAAACCTTCCGCAAGGAAAAAACAGTTGCACAGATTCAGACCGAAAATGAAATATTATGCGCAAAAGTGAATAATAATGGTTATGTGGCAGTTGCAACCGATGAGCTTGGCTACAAAGGCCTTGTTACACTCTATGACAAAGACGGCGACGAGGTTTTTAAATGGCACAGCGGTACGGGCTATATCGGGGATATAGATATTTCGTCAAAAAACAAAATTGCCGTTTCCCAGATTGTGACCAATAAGGAAGCGGTGCAGAGCAGGATTGTTATTATCGACCCCAAGTCCAAGGACGAACCAAAGTGCATTGCCGAGCTTGACGGCATTGTTATGAAGCTCAGCTACCGCGACGGTCAAAAGCTTGTTGCCGTGTCCGGCAAAGGAATGTATTGCTTCAAAGATAGCGGCAAGTCCTATTTTAGTGTAAACTTCGAGGGCCGAACCCCGCTCAGCTGTAATATTGAAAACGAAAATAATATGGTAGTGGCGTTTGACGGCGGTCTTAACAATACCATCCTTGAAAGCTATTCGGCAGGCGGCAAGCTGCGTGGCAGTTATAATTCAGCCCACGAGATTAAGGCGTATGATGTAAGTGGCGAATGTATACTTGCGGTCAGCATCGACGGGGTGGTAAGACTTAACCCTAAGGGCAATGTAAAAAAAGAAATGAAGCTCAGTAAGGATGTTCAGGAGATACGGATTTTCTCCGGCAGAGATAGATTTCTGTCTCTTGGCGGCAGCAGTGCTGAGATAATAAAATTTTAAAAATACGGAGGCGTAATTTATGCTGGCAGATCTTTGCGTGATTGCGGTTGTGGCAGGCTTTATGTATATGGGCTACAAAGCTGGATTTATGCGGTCGTTTGTGAAAATTGCATCGTATATTGTGTCGATTGTAATTTCGTTTTTTATGTATCCTGTGATTTCCGACCTCCTTGTTAAAACTCCGATATATGAGAAAATGGTGGAGCTGATTAATCAGAAGTATCAGCTGCAGCCACTTATCGATGTCCCGACAGATACCTTTAGCGTTCTGGCGAATTACATAGACAAAGGCGTTCAGGCGGCAACAGTAGGCATTGCCGAAGCAATTGCAGTACTTCTCGTTAATATTCTGGCGTTTGTTATTGTTCTTATCTTAAGTAAATTGGTAATCCGTATAGTGGGCAGTATATTTAAAATTTTTACAAAACTGCCGGTTATAAAGCAGTTCAATCGCCTTGGCGGTATGATATTGGGCGGAATTTCAGGCGTACTGGTGCTTTACCTTGTGTGTGCAGTAATGTTCTTGTTCTCGCCCCTTGACCCCCACAGCCGTATTGCTTTTGAAATCGAACAATCCACCTTTGCCTCTGAAATTTATGAGAACAATATAATCATTAATGTGCTTGGAAAGTAGGTTATTTATAATGACTGTTAAAAAGAAAATAGCTGCAGTGGTTCTTATCTGTGCCCTGATGATACTAAATGTGAATATATATTTTGCAGAAGAACAGCCGGTCATCGAGACCCCGGAAGAAAAAGAAGATGTAATTATCCCGGTTCTGATGTACCACAACATTGCCGAAACCTATCCGGCGTCGGCTGACGGTGCAAATATTACCCCGAAACGCTTTGAGGAACATATGCAGGGAATTCTGGACAGAGGCTACACTCCTATTTTTGTGGCTGACTATTACAACAGCGGGAGAGAGGAAAACCTCTGCCGGATAATCCAATTATTGTCACCTTTGATGACGGCTACCTTAGTAACTACGAAATTGCCTTTCCCATTTTGAAACGGTTGGGTATTCCGGCAACCATTTTTGTTGTTACCTCAACCGTGGGTGCAACTGCAGAAAGCGGCAGAGTGGGTACAACTCACTTTAATTGGAAGCAGGCGAGAGAAATGCAGCAGAGCGGAATTATAGATATCCATTCCCATTCCCACACCCATCGGGATATGACATCACTTTCTCCGGCTCAAGTTCAGGAGGAGCTCCGTCTTTCAAGATACCTGATTGAGAAAAATTTGGTCAAAAATTGCTATGTGTTTTCGTACCCTTTTGGCAAGTACAATGCCACAACCTCGCAGTATGCCCGTGCGGCAGGCTACCGTATGCAAATTTTGGTGAACTATGCAGAAAGCGGTCAGGACTACCTTGCTAATAATACTAAGGCAGGAATTGAACACTTCACAAGGCTTACAGTTACCGGAAGTCAGACGGCCGAAGATCTCTTTAAAATGATAGATATTGCTGTTGAGAATACCAAAAAGCTTGATGGAAGAAATACACAATAACTTACCAAAATGCTTGCGAAATTTTTAACAAAAAATACTTGATAATTTTTCCTAAATAGGTTAGAATATAATTTGTGAAATTAATTAAACTTTAAGATAAATATATTGGAGGGTTTTGAAATGAATAAGAAAACAGTTGACGATATCTGCCCAAAGGGCAAAAGAGTATTGGTTCGTTGCGACTTTAATGTTCCGATTAAGGATGGCAAAATCACAGACGAAACCCGTATTGTGGGCGCACTCCCCACGATTAAAAAGCTGATTGACGATGGCGCAAAGGTTATCCTTTGCTCACATATGGGTAAACCCAAGGGCGAACCCAAGCCCGAGCTTTCACTCGCTCCCGTTGCAAAGAGACTCAGCGAGCACCTCGGCAAGGAAGTCGTTTTTGCGGCTGACGACACAGTTGTTGGCGAAAACGCAAAGGCAGCAGTTGCAAAGATGAACGACGGTGATGTTGTTCTTCTTGAAAACACAAGATACAGAGCAGAGGAAACAAAGAACATTGATGCATTCAGCGAAGAACTCGCATCACTCTGCGATATTTTTGTAAACGATGCATTTGGTACAGCACACCGTGCACACTGCTCAAATGTTGGTGTTACCAAGTATGTTGACGAGGCTGTTGGCGGCTACCTTATCAATAAGGAAATCGAATACCTCGGCAATGCGGTAAATAGCCCTGTAAGACCTCTGGTTGCTGTTCTCGGCGGCTCAAAGGTTTCATCAAAGATTTCTGTAATCAACAACCTTTTGGAAAAGGTTGATACTCTCATCATCGGCGGCGGTATGGCTTATACATTTATGAAAGCCCTCGGCGAAGAAGTAGGTGACTCTCTGCTCGAAGCTGACTACCTCGACTACGCAAAGGAAATGATGGCAAAGGCAGAAGAAAAGGGTGTTAAGCTCCTTATCCCCGTTGATACAGTTGTAGCTAAGGCATTCGATAACGATGCTGAAAAGAAGACAGTGGGCCGTGGCGAAATTGAAGCAGGTTGGCAGGGTCTTGATATCGGCGAAAAGACAATCGAGCTCTACAAGGACGCTCTCAAGGATGCAAAGACAGTTGTATGGAACGGTCCTATGGGCGTGTTCGAAATGCCCAACTTTGCAAAGGGTACAAATGCAATCGCACTTATGCTTGCTGACCTTGATGCAACAACAATCATCGGCGGCGGTGACAGCGTTGCAGCTGTTAACCAGGCAGGCCTTGGTGACAAGATGAGCCACATCTCAACAGGTGGCGGTGCTTCACTTGAGTTCTTAGAGGGCAAGGACCTCCCCGGTGTAGTTGCAATCAACGATAAATAAGGAGAAATTAAGATGGGTAAGTATATTATTGCAGGTAACTGGAAGATGAACAAGCTTCCCAGCGAAACCTATGATTTTGTAAAAGAAGTTGCTGCAGCAACTGAAGGCGCAAAGTGTGAGGTTGTATGCTGCACACCCTATGTTTGCCTTTCAGAAGCAGTACGCGCAGCAAAGGATACACATGTTAAAATCGGTGCAGAGAACCTTCATTTCGAGGATAAGGGCGCATTCACAGGCGAAGTGAGTGCAGATATGCTTATTGACCTCGGCGTTGACTATGTAATTATCGGTCACTCCGAGAGGAGACAGTACTTTGCAGAGACCGACGAGACTGTTAACCTCAAAACCAAAAAGGCTCTTGAAAAGGGTCTTATCCCGATTGTCTGCGTTGGTGAAAGCCTTGAAGAAAGAGAAGCAGGAATTACAATGGATCTCATTGCAATTCAGGTTAAAAAGGCATTCGCAGGTATTGCAGCAGAGGATGCTAAGAAGGTTGTTATCGCATACGAGCCTATCTGGGCTATCGGAACAGGTAAAACTGCAACTGCAGAGCAGGCTCAGGAAGTTTGCGAAGGTATCAGAAAGATTTATGCAGAGCTTTACTGCGAAAAGTGCGCAGCTGAAGTTACAATTCAGTACGGCGGCAGTATGAATGCAGCTAATGCGGCCGAACTCCTTGCAAAGTCAGATATCGACGGTGGTCTTATCGGCGGTGCAAGCCTTAAGAGTGCAGATTTTGCGGTAATCGTAAAGGCAGCACAGTAGTGTAGTACACAAGGGCGAATTACAGATTCGCCCTTGTGTTAAGTCTAATGACTTTATTTGGATAAAGAAAGGAAATTTACAATGAGTAAAAAAACCTATGCACTTATAATAATGGACGGCTACGGTGTGAACGAGCGTCACGAGGGCAATGCGATTTATACTGCAAAGACTCCCAATATGGACAAGTACCTTAAGGACTACCCCAACTCAATCGTTCACGCATCGGGCATGGATGTAGGCCTCCCTGAAGGCCAGATGGGTAACTCCGAGGTAGGCCATACCAATATCGGCGCAGGTCGAATTGTTTATCAGGAGCTTACCAGAATAACCAAGTCAATCGAAGACGGCGACTTTTTTGAAAATGAAGCTCTTTCAAAAGCGGTTGAGAACTGCAAAAAGAACGGCACAGCTCTTCACTTTATGGGACTTTTGTCGGACGGCGGTGTTCACAGCCATATCAATCACCTTTACGGTCTGCTTGAGATGGCAAAGAAAAACGGCCTTGATAAAGTTTTTGTTCATTGCTTTATGGACGGCAGAGATGTTTCGCCTACTTCCGGCGCAGATTTTGCAGAAGCCCTGGTTGAAAAAATCAGAAATATCGGTGTGGGTAAAATTGCATCGGTTATGGGCAGATACTACGCAATGGATAGAGATAACCGCTGGGAGCGTATTGGAGAAGCCTACAAGGCAATGGTTCTCGGCGAGGGCAACAAGGATACCTCTGCAGTTAACGCAATCAAAAAATCATATAACGACGGCGTAACAGACGAGTTTGTTGTTCCTACAGTAATCACCAACGAAAACGGTGAAGCTCTCGGTAAGATTTCTGCAAACGATTCAGTTGTGTTCTTCAACTTCAGACCCGACCGTGCAAGAGAAATTTCCAGAACAATTGTTGATAAGGACTTTGACGGCTTCAGTCGTGAATTCTTTAACACATACTTCGTATGTATGACCCAGTATGATGCATCAATGCCTAATGTTGATGTGGCATTCAAGCCTCAGACTCTTGAAAATACCTTTGGCGAATATATCAGCCGCAAGGGTCTCCGCCAGCTCAGAATTGCAGAGACCGAGAAGTATGCGCATGTTACCTTCTTCTTCAACGGCGGCGTTGAATCGGTATACGACGGCGAGGACAGAGCACTTATCAATTCTCCGAAAGTCGCAACCTATGACCTCCAGCCCGAAATGAGCGCATACGAGGTAACTGACGAGGTTGTTAAGAGAATTGAGAGCGGCGAGTACGATGTAATCGTTCTCAACTTTGCAAACTGCGATATGGTAGGTCACACCGGTGTGTTTGATGCAGCGGTAAAGGCTGTTGAAACTGTTGACGAGTGCCTCGGCAAAACAGTTGACGCAATCCTCAAGATGGGTGGCGTTGCACTTATAACTGCAGACCACGGCAACGCAGACCAGATGCTCGACTACGAAACAAACGATGTGTTCACCGCACACACAACCAATGTTGTTCCGCTTGTTATGGTGGGCGAAGAAAGCGGTGCTAAATTAAAGAACGGTCGTTTAGCCGACCTTGCACCGACAATGCTTGACCTTATGGGCCTTGAAAAACCCGACGAAATGACCGGCGAAAGCCTTCTTGTGAAATAAAATTTAAAAAACTGTATCTTTTGATACAGTTTTTTGTATAATGATGATAATAAAAATTATAAAACTTTCAGGAGGTGTTAAAACTAATGATAAAGGAGTTGGTTAAAAAATATGAAAAATATTACTGATGACCTAATTCAAAAGTACAAAGAATATCTATGTACAGAGGAAAAATCCGAAGCAACAATTGAAAAGTATATTCGTGATGTTATGGCATTTAAGGAATGGCTGGCAAAGGAAGAACTAAATAAGCAAAAAGTGCTTGATTACAAAAACTACCTTATTCAGAATTATGCTCCAGCGAGCGTGAATTCGGTAATTTCATCGCTGAATAGTTTCTTTGAATTTTGCAATTGGTATGAAATTCGCATAAAAACAATAAAAATTCAAAAACAAATATTTGCCAAAGCAGAGAGGGAGCTGACAAAAGCCGAATATACCAGACTCTTAATTGCAGCAAAAGGCAAAAAACAAAACCGTCTGCATCTGCTTCTGCAAACGATTTGTTCTACCGGGATAAGAATTTCCGAACTGAAATTTATAACAGTTGAATCGTTAAAAAACGAGACAGCGGAAATCCGATGCAAGGGAAAGCTAAGATATGTTTTTCTGCCAAGAGGTTTATGCAAAGCCTTAGCAAAATATGCAAAGCAGCAGAAGATAGAAAGCGGAAGTATTTTTGTAAGCCGGAACGGCAATCCTCTTGACCGTTCAAATGTGTGGTCCGAGATGAAAAAGCTCTGCGAGGCAGCGGGTGTTTCAAAAAACAAGGTCTTTCCCCACAATTTGCGGCATTTGTTTGCAAAGGTTTATTACTCAGTGCAAAAGGATATAGTCCGTTTGGCAGATATTCTGGGACATTCTAGTATAAACACAACAAGAATTTACACAAAGGAATCTGGTGAAATTCACCGTGTCCAGATTCAAAAACTAGGTCTTTTGAGATGCTGATAAAGCGACAGAAATAAAAAATACCACATAATCAGTATTATGTGGTAAAGATACAACAGATACATATTAAATTCTGCTATATTATATCACTTAAAGGCATCACTGTCAACGGTTTTTTTAATAGTACGGGATTTTTAGTCAATATGTGGCAAAAAAACGGCATAGCAAATAAGACTAATGTTTAAATTTACACAACATTGGTTTGTTTGCTATGCAGAAAATTTGAGTAATATTCAATTTATTATTCATTTAAATAAAAAACATACAACACAATGTATATTATGGCGTAATATCGAGCTTGATATTACCACATAATACTGATTATGTTGTATGTTTCTTTTTTTGCATAAATGTTTCACCGCCTTTTTGCGAAAATTACGAAAGATACAACGGATACAAAATTTTAACAAAAAGAAGACGACAGAAATGAAAAGAAGAGTTTTATCCTTAATCATTGCGGTTGTAATGATTTTGGGAACAATGGGAACTGTTGTATTCGCGGAAGATGTAGACGTTGCAACTGTTGGTGGAGTTGGTTACACGGATATTCAGGCTGCAATCAAAGCAGCAGCGCCTGCTGGAACCGTAGAACTTCTCAGTGACGTAACCGTTGATGAGTGGATTATGTTCGCAGAGAATCTTTCTATTGGTAATGGAGATCTCATAACACTCAATATAAACGGTTTGACGATTAACGGTAACGGCAAAACATTAACTGTTAATAGCATTGAATCAGCAGGCAATGGAGGCAGGTTGTTCTATGATGCTGCAAAATTGAACATCAAGGATCTTACCATCAAGTATGCTGACGGTTTGGACGGTGCTATCGGCCTGAAGACCGGTACGATCGAAAACGTCACCTTTGACGGCTGTACTTACGGTGTTATGCCCCAGACCGGTGACGTTAAGATCATAAACTGTACCTTCAAGACCAAAGGCACTTCCGTTTATTTTGAAGAAGAAAGAGACGGTCTTGTTGTAACAGGATGCACATTTGAGAACCCTTCTACAGCAAATGTAATTCTGTTGCGTGGTGCCGTCACATTCACGGATAACATTATCAAGTCCGGCAGAACAGTAAATGTTGTAAGTGGTTCTCCTGTTGTTACTGGCAATGACTTTAATGATGTAAGATTCAAGGTTTACAATGTTGCAACTGCAACCATTGAAAACAATGAGATCAACAACCTCTTGTTCAACGATGCCAGTGAAGTGAAATCAACTTTTGCCGACAATATCCTTAGCGAAGCGGCTCAGACTGTATTTGATGCAGCAAAGTTTCCTGGTCCTGTTAAAGTAACCACATACGAAGAACTTATTGCTGCTCTTGCTAAGGATAACGCTAATGTTATTATGATGAATGACATCACTGCAACTGCTACACAGAGCACTGGTTATGGTAAGACCGGTATAATTGTTGACTCAGGCGACATCCTCGACGGCAACGGCAAGACACTCACCATCAATGGTGCTAACGCCACATGGGATAGTGTCATTACCATGAGAGGTGGCGAGGTTAAGAACCTTACAATAGCAGGAGCTATGCGAGGCGCATTTATGCCCGGTGCAAATGGAGATGTAGTTATTGATAACTGCATATTTAAAGATGTGATTTATACTTTCAACTCTGATGCAGGCAGCAAGGATCACACAGTTGCAATTAAAAATTCAACTCTCAATGGTTGGACCAGCTTTTCAAATGTTCACAAGTCTGTAACATTTGAAAATTGTACTTTTGGCGAAGGCTCAGGTTACGCATACTGCCGCCCTTATCAGCCCACTGAATTCAATGGTTGCAACTTCGATACAGGTTACAAGTTTGATGCAAACCAAACTGCAGCAAACAGTCTTGTGTTTAATGATTGTACCTATGATGGTGCTCCTCTCAGTGCCGACAACGGCTGGCAGATGTTCTATGCGGGTGGCGATGTTATCATTGATGGTGAAGAGGTTCACTTTATAAACAGTGATGCTGTTGTAGCGTGTGTAGGTAATACAGCTTATGACAATTTACAGGATGCACTTAATGCAGCTGTTACAGCAGGAGAAGATGTGACTGTAGAAATCCTCACAGACATTGACCTTGAAGGAGTGAATTGGACTCCTGTATCGGTGAATGGAGCGGTGAAGCCTGCGGCTCATCAGGTTACTGTTAATGGTAACAATCATAAGATTACTCATCTTAACAATATGCTCTTCAGCGGAACCTGGGCAGGCCAATCAGGCTTGATTATAAATGATCTCACCATTGCTGATTCTAATATTGTTAATGATAAGGACGATACAGCGGGAACAGTTGGTGTAGGTGCATTTATAGGTTATCCTCAGGCAAGTGAAATAATCACCTTAAACAATTGCCACTTAATTAATTCAAGAGTTGAAGGCGGACATTGGACCGGCGGCTTAATTGGTATGGCAGGCGGTTATAACGGAAACGATGGTCCTGTATTTATGAATCTGACAATTACAGGATGTTCGGTAAAAGATTCGGTTATTACCGGTAAAGGCTCTGCTGGTGGCTTAATGGGTCACGCAAGCTGTGCTGCTTGGACAAAGGTTGTTGTTGAAAATACGGTTGTCAGCGGAAATACCGTTGCATCGACCGGTAGCTCCAACGAGAAAGCAGGTGCAGTTTTTGGTACGGTAGGTGCTGCCGGACAAGAAACTACAGCTGATGGTGAAACTAAAGTCGGCGGTCAGTTTGTAGCAGCAACAGTAAAAAATAATACAGTTACATCTAATGGTACAACAATTACCACAATATATGGCCGTCAAGGAACGAACACAGGTAAGCTTGAGCTTACAGGCGGCTCTTATGACCATAAGCCGATAAGTGGTGAGGAATCTTGGGCAGGTATTAAGGCTGGTTTTGCGCTTGAAGAAAACGCTGATGGTACATACAGCGTAGAGAGAGAACATACAATTACTCTTTCTGTAGACGGCGGAAAATATGCTAACGGAACATCTGCTATTGCATTTAATGCATTCTTTAAGCAGTGGGAAAGCCAAACGGTAGATGCATTTGGTATGTATATCTATAAGCAGAGTGATAAATTGGGAACAAATGTTACTGTTGATGGAACAACTGCCGGTACTGAGCTTGTAACTGCAGAGGGACTTTTTAATGCTGTTGTAACAGATATTCCTGTGGAAGCGAATGATGCTTATATTGTTTGCCTGCCCTATGTAATAGTGGGCGGCAACACAATTGCGGGTGAAGCTAAGGCAGTAACAGCAAGTCAGTTTTCAAAAATTCTTGCTGATTAACAGAATTAAAAGAAAGGATTTGATCTAATGAAAACATATATTGCTCCTGAAGTTGAAATCTGTATGTTCGATGTTGAGAATATTATTACAACCAGCGCAGCAGATACACTTAAGGTTTTGGGAATTACTGTAGATGAGGTAAGCTATGCTGACCTCGAGGAAGACTTGAGTGGTATAGATATACTCAAGTAATAATTTTGGCTCGGAGGGCTGTCTGTAAAAGGGGAGTGGGGATTTCCCCGTGTGGCTAAGAATCCCAGAGCGGACAGCCTTTTTGAGTAAATAGAGACAGAAAGTGAGGAAGAGCAAATGGCATTATTTCTAAGACGGCTCATAGAACATTTTTCAGTAGGTATTTTGACCTCGGTTCTTTGTACTTGCTTTTTGCTCAATGTGGTTGATACAACAACAAAAGCGGTTGTATTTTTGGTAATGCTGCTTTGCATTACGCTGCATATAATACATTTTTGCAGTTGTCTTGCGGAGCAGTGGAGCTTTACTTTTGACCCGATAGACTATTATGTGATAAACATTGCGGTTTCTCTGCTTTATGCTGCTGCCAATATCACAATGGCGGTGAAAAATGTTGAACCGATATATACATATATATTTCTGCCATATAAGATGTTCACAATTTTTGATGTAAGTAAGGTTACATCGGCAGTTCTGGTCAATTTAATTATGATCTTTTTCATAATTATAGTTCCGATTGCATCAAGACCTCGCGGAAAAAATCGATTTCGCGGATATTGAGGGGTGAAACCTATGAAAAAACTTAAAATGTTAATTTTAGCTGTTTTGCTTATAACAATGGCAATGCAAATGGGGTATCCAGATAATATCTTTGCCGAAAGAGTAGTTACAGTCACCGTAAATGGTGAAGTAATACAGTTTGATGAGCCGGCGAGACTAATTAATGCAAGAACAATGGTTCCTATGCGCAAGATTTATGAGACACTTGGCGCAACAGTTCAATGGGTTGATGAGGCACAACTGATTATTGCGACCTTTAAGACAAGTATTATTGCAATGGAAATCGGCAAAAATAGCTTTGATATAACAGAACTTTTGACCGGAGAGACCAGAAAAATTGATCTTGATGTTCCGCCGCAGGTTGTGGGTATTGGAACAACACTTGTTCCTGTCCGTGCTATATCCGAAGCACTCGGCAAAAATGTGGATTGGGACGATAAAACATCAACTGTTATAATTACTGATAATTAAAAAACTCCGTTTTAAAACGGAGTTTTTTGCAGTATTTCGGGCAAAATATGACATATTGGTTTTAAGGAGAAAGCTTTATGTCAAAGAAAATACTGTTTTATAACGGAGAAATTATAACTGCGGATAAAAATGATACTGTATGCGAGGCTCTGTTGATTGAGGATAATAAAATAATCTATGCAGGCAGTATAAACAAGGCAAAATGCCTTGCCAAAGGCGAGGCAGAGGAGATTGACCTTTGCGGCTCTGCTGTTTTGCCGGGGTTCATTGATTGCCATATCCATATGGCGGTTGCAGAGGCAAAATCGGAAACGCAAGTTGGTGTTACTCAAAAAGACGGAGTAAATACAATCGCGGATTTGCTTGAAAAATTAGGAAATGTTGCAAAAACAAAAAAGATTGGTGAATGGATAGTTGGGAGCGGCTACAACCACGAGCTGCTTGCAGAAAATCGGCATATAACAGCGGACGAGCTTGATAATGCCGTGCCGGATAATCCGGTTATGCTTGTTCATGTAAGCGGACATCTGAGTATCTGCAATTCCAAAGCATTTGCGTTGGCAAAAGACTCGGGGCTTCAGCTTCCGTCAGAGCACACGATAAAAACTACAGATGGGAAGCTTACGGGACTGGTGAAGGAAACTGCACATTTTATGATGCTGAAAAATTCACCGATTTTGCCGTCTGATGAAGCATTGGTTGCCGGCATACAAGGCTTCACTCAAAAGCTTTTGAAAAAAGGAATAACCTCGGTTCACGATGCAGGCGGTTACGGTGAGGCGACATTCCGCACCTTGCAAAAGGCAAAGCAGTCGGGTGCTTTGGGCTGTCGTACCTACACAATGCTGTGGACGCTTTTCGGGAAGGACGCCCAGAAAGAAAATGCAAAAACAATGATAAGCTCGGGCTTTCATACCGGCTTTGGTGATAATATGCTGAAAAAGGGCCCTCTCAAAATAATGGTTGATGGTTCTGCGGTAGGCGGCACTTGTGCAACCTCAACTCTCATTGTGGGCAGCAACAAGTTATTTCCGACAACTTTTGAACAGAAAGAACTGGACGAAATATTTATAACGGCACACAAAGCTGGATTTCAGCTGACCGCACACGCAGCAGGTGACAAGGCGATTGATATGGTGCTGAATTCGTATGAAAAGGCAATGTCAATGTATCCGCGGCACAATCCAAGACATAGAATCGAACACTGTTTTCTGTGCACCGAAGAACAGATAAAACGGATAAAAGCTCTTGGAATTATTCCAATCCCCAACCCGGGGTTTCTGTCGGTCTGGGGTGGCGTTTTTGAGAAGTATTACGGTGACCGTGAGGAATGTTTAATACCTCTGAAAAGCTTTGAAAAAATGGGGGTAATGACCCCGTTTGGCTCTGACGCAATGGTGATTGATGAATACTCACCGCTTTTCGGTATTGCAGCAGCAATGGAAAGACGCGACCATTCGACCGGAGCGGTGATATCTCCTGACCAATCCATTAATCTGATGCGTGCCATTAAATGCTATACGGCATTTGGTGCGTATGCATCGTTTGAGGAGGATATAAAGGGCAGCCTGGAATGCGGCAAGCTGGCGGATTTGGTTGTTCTGTCCGACTCCATAGTTGGAAAGACTCCTGACGAAATACGAAAGCTAAGAGTTTGCGCCACATATCTCGGCGGAAGAAAAGTGTAAAAATTTTGGCTGATACACCGAAGAATTTCGGTGTATTTTTTTATAAAATATCTTGCAGATTTCAAAGGTGTATGCTATAATACAATTAAAATGCGTATAGTGTCGGCTTGTGCCGATTTGCAATCAGATAAAAAACGAAACCTGGTGTTAAATATATGAAAAATGAAAATACCCGTGCCCTGCGTGAAGGAGCGAGGATGGTGGCTCTCACTGCCGTGCTTATGCTGTTGAACAGATTTGTTCCGTTGTTCTCGGTCATAGGCGTATTTGCCTGTGGCGTTCCAATGGCGGCGCTTGCGGCACGGAATGGATTTAAGGTTATAATCCCGGCGGTAACAGCGGTGTTTTTTGTTGCAGTTTTGCTTGGTGACGGTATTGTTGCGGCAGTATCCACTATCCTTATGTCAATTCTGCCCGGTGCGGTTGCGGGGTATATGCTCGGCAGACGCAAACCGTTCTTTTACAGCATATTTGCAACTGCACTGGTAGTATGTCTGGGCTGGGTCTTTGAGCTTGTGGTTATTGAATTCCTGATTGGCAAGGGCATTGACGAAATGTTTGCTGAGGTGATTGAACAAACCAAAGCCCTTATGAAGGGCGTTACCGATACTCTTGGCGAAACTTTGGCAAAGGATAACGGAATTACTCCCGAAGCGTTAACGGAAACACTTTTCGGTGCTCTCGAATTTGTAATGCGGCTGTACTTCCCGTCAATTGTGGTTATCAGCTCATTGTTTGCCGGGTACATAACGGTCCGTGTTTCAGGATTTGTTATCAAACGGGCAAAACTTGCGCCGATAGCAGTGCTGCCGTTTTCACATATCCGTGCTACCAGAGGTATGGCAGTTATATCTGTGCTTGCGTATCTCTTGTTTATGTTTACCAATGCGGAAAGCTCTTTTGGAGCGGTTCTTGCCAATGTGGTTCTTATTATGCATTCAATTCTTGCGGTTTGCGGTCTGTCATTTATTGATTTCAAACTGAAAGGCAGTATCAAGGCGGCACCTGCCAGATTTCTTATCTACGGTGCTGTTATGATGCTTGGCGGAATACTGGTGAGTATCATTTCCAATATTCTGATAATGATTGGAATATTGGACAGCGGCCGTGATTTTCGCGGACTTGAAACCGGAAACGGTACGGGACTTTAAGTTCCCTGGTATGGAGGTTCAAAAATGAAAATTGAAAATAAATCTGCAAACAGCTTTTTTAACACAAAGCGCCGTTATATAAAAATTGCAGTTTATGCTGTAATATTACTTGCGCTGGGTATTGCTCTTCTGGCTGAAAAGCGGCCCGAGGCACTTTGGGTTCTTGCAATTACCGTCTGCGTTTTATCCTATGAGGTATATCATATCAGAAAGAGCCGGAAGGAATTCGTTGGGTATATAGAGCATCTTGATTTCTGCCTTAACGATAACTCCAGAGGTACGCTGTTTAACTATCCGGCGCCCCTTGTTGTAACCAATATGGCAGGCGAAATCACCTGGTATAACGACAATTTCCGCAAGGCGGTTGACCAGAGCGGATTGTTTGGTACAAAGGTGAGTGAGCTTGTACCCGAAATTCAGATAAGCAAGTTCACTCAAAGCGATGAACATACCCGTATCAACATTAAAATAGGTGAAAATCATTACGAGGTATGGGGGAATGTTGCCCGCGCAAACACCACCAAACCGAGCGGCAGAAGTGACCTTGTGGTTATCTATTTTATAGATAAAACCGAAGAGGTCCACGCAATAAAGCTTCGTGAAGACGAACGAATGATTGAATGTGTAGTTATTATAGATAACTATGACGAGGTTCTGAAAGAAACTGCGGATTCAAACCACGGTGCGCTACTTGGCGAGATTGAGCAAAAGGTTAATGCGTGGGTTGCTCTCGGCAACGGAATTCTCAGAAAGTACGAAAGAGACAAGTTTATTGTATTCTTCAGTAACAAGGATTTTGCAAAGATAATGGAAAACAAGTTCAGTGTCCTTGATGAAGTCCGTGCAATAAACTTTGAAAATAAAATTCCCGTTACCCTCAGTATCGGCGTGGGTAAATCCGGTGCCGATGCTATGGAAAACGATAAATATGCAAGGCTTGCGATTGATATGGCACTTGGCCGCGGTGGTGACCAGGTGGTTATCCGTGAAGGTGAGAACTTCAGATTCTTCGGTGCAAAAACCCGGGAAGTTGAAAAACGCACCAAGGTTAAGGCAAGGGTTGTTGCCCACGCCCTGCGTGAGCTTATTGACCATTCGGGCAAGGTGTTCATTATGGGGCACACAAGTTCCGATATGGACAGTATCGGCGCCTCAATCGGTCTTTTTAAAGCGGTTAAAAGCCGTGGCAAGGATGCATATATAATTTCAAACCGACAGACAAGTAATGCAAAGCTTCTGATTGACGAATTCTCAAAGCTCAGCGAGTACGAGGATGCATTTATTTCGTCCGAGCAGGCACTTAACCTCTTCAATACGGAATCGCTGGTTATAGTGGTGGATGTTCACCGCCCCGGAATGGTGGAATGCAGCGAGCTGTTACAGCACGCAAAGGAAATTGTCCTTATTGACCATCATCGCCGCAGTGAGGACTTTATCGAAAAGGCTGTTCTGATTTATCACGAGCCTTATGCTTCGTCCACCTGCGAAATGATAACCGAAATTCTCCAGTATATTCAGGACGGACAGCGCCTTAACAAAATGGAGGCAGAAGCACTTTATGCAGGTATTTATATGGACACAAAGGGCTTTACCTTTAAAGCCGGCGTCAGAACCTTTGAAGCGGCGTCATACCTCAGGCGAATGGGCGTTGATACGGTAAGCGTCCGCCGACTTTTCAAAACTGACTTGCAGAATTATGTTGCCAAAGCTGATATTATCAAAACGGCAGAAATATACCGCGAGAATATTGCATTCTCGTATCTGTATGAGGAATGCCCCAATATCTCGGTAACTGTTGCTCAGGCGGCAGACGAACTCCTTGATATATCAGGGATTGAAGCGTCGTTTGTAATTGCCAAAAACGGCAACCGCGTTATGATAAGCGGCAGGTCGCTGGAAACGGTAAATGTTCAGGTTATTCTTGAAAAGCTTGGCGGCGGCGGACATATTACCATTGCCGGTGCACAGCTCGACGATGTATCTATTGAGGAAGCTACGGATATGCTGAAAAACGCAATTGACGAGGTTCTCAGCCAGTAATTTAAGCAGAAATAACCGAAAGGAAGGATAAAAGTTATGAAAGTTATACTCACACAGGATGTAAAGGCACAGGGTAAAAAGGGTGACCTTATAAATGTAAGCGACGGCTATGCACGCAACTTCCTTTTTCCGAAGGGCCTTGCGATTGAGGCAAACAAGCAGGCTCTCAATGAGCTTGAGGGTAAAAAGGGCGCTGAGGCGTACCGCAGAAACCTTGAAGAAGAGAAGGCACGCAATATTGCCGAAAGAATGAAGGAAATCACGGTTAAAATGTCAGCAAAAGCAGGAAGTGGCGGCAAGCTGTTCGGCTCAATAACATCAAAGGATGTTGCTGAGGCTCTCAAAGCCCAGTTTAAAATTGATATAGACAAAAGAAAAATCGAACTCAAGGACGGCATAAAAACCTGCGGAACAATTGAGGTTCCGGTAAAACTCTATACCGGAATTTCAGGCTCGTTCAAGGTGGAAGTTACCGAGCAGAAATAAGAAAAGTATTTTGAGAAAAAGGAGGGATTACATTGGAGGTACGGCAGGATATTGAAAATATAGAAGGTGTTCAAAGCTCCGCACAGGACAGAGCGGTGCCGTATAGCCGTGAAGCCGAGCTGTCGGTTCTTGGCGCAATGTTGCTTGACGGGCAATGTATTCCCGAAGCAACGACTATATGTAAAGCGGACGATTTTTATATTGAGCGCCACAAGGAATTGTTCCTTACGGTGTGCGAGCTGTTTAATATGGGCAAGCCGATTGATATCGTTACCATAAAGGACCAGCTGACCATTCGCGGTACCTTTGATAAGGTCGGTGGACTCGGTTTTGTTATGGAAACGATGAATATGGTTCCCACAACAAGCAATATAAAGCATTATGCAAAAATTGTTGCCGAAAAGGCGACTTTGCGTAAGCTGATTAAAATGGCGGATAAAATATCCGACTCCTGCTATCGGGAAACCGACGAGGTCGAGAGCATACTCGGCACAGCCCAGCAGGAAATGATAAATATTACAGCCGAAAACCAGGGCAGCGGTCCCGTTCATATCAGTCGCCCTCTCGGTCAGTTGGTTGAAAATATCTCCGAGCTTTCCAACAAAGGCGAGGATGTAACGGGAATTTCTACGGGCTTTGTGGATATCGACAGGAGAACAGCGGGTCTTCACGGCTCGGAACTTATAATTATCGCAGCACGACCCGGTGCAGGTAAAACCAGTTTTGCCCTGAATATTGCACAGAACGCAGCAACGGGAAGCGGTGCAACGGTTGCGATATTCAACCTTGAAATGCCTGCGGTTCAGCTTGTGGCAAGAATGCTCTCAAGTGAATCAATGGTGACCGCTGAGGCTATCAAAAAAGGTGATATTAAAGACGATGAATGGGAGAGAATAGGTGAAGCGGTAGATGTTCTTGGTAACACAAATATCTATATAGACGATACATCAACCATTACGGTTGAGGAAATCTGTGCACGCTGCCGCAAACTCAAGCTTGAACACAATCTCGGTATGGTTGTTATTGACTATATCCAGTTGATAAGTGACAACCGTAAGGACGGAAACCGAATGAAGGCGATTGAGGAAATTTCGAGGTCGCTGAAGCTTTTGTCAAAGGACCTCAATATTCCGGTAATTGCCCTGTCACAGCTTAACCGTGCGGTTGAAAAGCGTGAAAAGAAAGAACCTATGCTCAGCGACCTGAGAGAATCCGGTGCAATTGAGCAGGATGCCGATATAGTTATATTCCTTTCCCGTGAGGGCGCATATAACCCTGAGGTGGAGGAACCAAACAAAACAAAATGTAATTTTGCAAAACACAGAGGCGGCGAGATGGGCGATGAATATCTGACCTGGCTTGGCGAATATACAAAATTCTCAAATTGGAGTGGAAGGCGTGACGACTGAGGAAAAGGTTCTCGGGACAATTTCACAGTTTAATATGATAAAAAGCGGCGACCGTGTTCTTGCTGCTGTTTCCGGCGGAGCGGATTCGGTGTGTATGCTGCATATTTTAAGCCGGCTGAAGCAAGCCATAGGCTTTGAAGTGTTTTGCGCTCACCTTAACCACGGACTTCGTGGCGAAGCCGCAGATAATGACGAAAAGTTTGTCGCAGAGCTTTGCAAACAGCTTGGGATAAAGGTCTTTACCCGGAAAACAGATGTTGCCGGACTTGCCAAAGCGGAAAAACTGACGGTGGAGGAAGCCGGCAGAAAGGCACGGTATGACTTTTTTGCTGAACTTTCCCAAAAGCACAAGCTTACTAAAATTGCGACAGCACATAATCAGAACGACAATGCCGAAACCGTGCTTATGCGGATTATCCGCGGCACGGGGATTGACGGACTTTCCGGAATCCCACATACCCGTGAAGACGTAGTAATCAGACCTGTGCTTGATATTTCACGGCGCGAAATTGAGGAATATTGCAAAAAAAACAATCTGGAATTTTGCACAGATGCAACAAATGCAGATAACGATTACACCCGTAACAAAATCCGCAACCGGCTTATTCCGTATCTTGAACAGGAGTTTAATCCGGAGGTCTGCGATGCACTATCGCGACTTGCCGAGACAGCCACAGAGGATGCTGATTTCCTCAATGGATATGCAAAACGGCTTTATGCAAGGCTTGCAAGCCCTATGCCGTCCCAAAAACCGAATGCTCTTCATATCGACTCGTTAAAACTTCTTGAAAAATCTGTTGCGGTGCGGATTGTCCGGCTTGCAGCGGCTGAGGCTATGAAAGATATAAAACTTTCCAAAACTCATATTGAAGATATTTTCAAGCTGCTCGATAACGAAACAGGTTCTTCAATTGACCTTCCGCAAGGACTAAATGCCAATATCAGCTATGGCTGGCTGGCTTTTACAGCACCTTCTTTTGTGGCGATAGACGACGAAAATGAATTCTTTGCCGAAGTAACTGTTGATGAAGGCGTGTTTGTTGAGAGTATAGCTAAGGAAATTTCATTTGCGGAAGTAGATGCAAAGGGATATAAATGCGCGATAAATGAAACGATGGCAGATCTCGACAAGATAGGCGCGCAACCGCTGTTTTTGCGAAGCCGCAGAGACGGTGACAGAATTGTATGGTTCCCCGATGGTCGCACTAAAAAGATAAAAAGTGTATTTATAGACGAAAAAATACCCAAGAACGACAGAAACAAAATTCCGCTGCTTTGCACCGGTGACGAGGTTGTTGCCATTGTGGGCAGCCGTGTAAGTGAAAAATACAAAGTAACCAAAGATACAGAGAGGGCATTGGTGATTAAATATGGAACTGTTGAAGAAAAGTAAAGTTCTGGTAGATGAAGCTACACTGGATAAAAAAGTGTCCGAGCTTGCAGAACAAATTAACCGAGACTTTAGCGGCGAAAAGCTGATAGTTGTAGGTGTGCTCAAGGGCGCATTTATGTTTATGAGTGACCTTTTGAAGAAAATAAATCTTGATACAGAGGTCTATTTCCTGAAAGCCGAAAGCTACGGTAAAAGCACCGAAAGTTCAGGTACGGTAAGGATAACCAAAGATGTCGAATGCGACATCTTTGGTCAGAATGTTCTTCTGGTAGAGGATATAATTGACAGCGGCTTTACCATGCGTGAAGTATTCAAGCTCCTCAGCGAAAGACAGCCCAAAACCCTGAAGCTTGCGTCATGCCTCAGTAAGCCCAGCCGCAGAGAATGTGAAATCGATATAGATTATCTGGGCTTTGAAATTCCGGATAAGTTTGTTATCGGTTACGGGCTTGACTATGCGGAAAAATACAGAAATTTGCCATACCTTGGATACATAGAAGCGGAGTAAAATTCCTAACTTCGCGCGTTTTACAGTAAAGAAAGGATTGAAAAACTATGAACACAAAAGAAGTAAGAACAAGATTTGCACCCAGTCCCACAGGCTATATGCATATAGGTAACCTCCGAACAGCCCTTTATGCATATCTTCTGGCAAAGTCCCAGGGCGGTAAGTTTATTTTGAGAATTGAGGACACCGACCAGGAACGCTATGTTGAGGGCGCTGTTGATGTAATTTACAGAACAATGAAGGATACCGGCCTTATCCACGACGAAGGTCCGGATATCGGCGGCGAATACGGTCCCTACATTCAGAGCGAAAGACGCAATATCTATAAGGAATATGCGGAAAAGCTGGTTGAAACGGGTCACGCATACTATTGTTTCTGCGACAAGGAACGCCTTGAAGACCTTCGCCAAAGACAGACGGTTATGAAGGTTCCCACCAAGTATGACGGTCTTTGCAGCAAGCTTTCCAAGGAGGAAATAGAGGAAAAGCTCAAAGCGGGTGTTCCCTATGTAATCCGCCAGAAGATGCCCACCCACGGCAAAACAACATTCAAGGACGAAGTGTTTGGCGAAATCTCGGTGGAGAATGCAATTCTTGACGATAATGTTCTCCTGAAGGCTGACGGTCTTCCTACTTACAACTTTGCAAATGTAATTGATGACCATCTTATGAATATTACCCACATTATCCGTGGCAGCGAGTATCTTTCATCAACACCCAAGTACAATCTTTTGTATGAAGCATTCGGTTGGGAAATCCCCACCTATGTTCACGTTTCTCCTGTTATGAAGGATGCTAACAACAAGCTTTCAAAGCGTCACGGCGACGCATCTTATGAGGACTTTATTGCAAAAGGCTACCTCAAGGAAGCAATTGTTAACTATATCACCCTTCTCGGCTGGGCACCCGGCGACGAGCGGGAAAAATTTACCGTTGACGAGCTTATCGAGGTCTTTGATATCAAGGGTATCAGCAAATCTCCTGCAATTTTTGACGAAAAGAAGCTTGCATGGCTCAACGGCGAATATATCAGAGAACTTGCGCCCGAGAAGTTCCACGAAATGGCACTTCCCTACTATGACGGCGTTATAACAAGCCCCGCAATTGACTTAAAACTGGTGTCCGAGCTTCTTCAGCCCAGATGCGAAAAGCTTTCGGATATCCCCGAGCAGGTTGACTTCTTTGATAACCTCCCCGAATACGCAAGCGAGCTTTACACTCATAAAAAGATGAAAACCAACCCCGAAAATTCACTTGAAGCACTTCAGGCAGTTCTCCCCGTGCTCGAAGGTATTTCGGATTGGACAAAAGAGAATATTCACGACGAGCTTATTGCCCTTGTTGAAAGACTGGAACTCAAAAACGGCAGAATTCTGTGGCCTGTTCGTGTTGCGGTTTCGGGCAAAGCATTTACCCCCGGCGGTGGTGTTGAACTTGCTCATATCTTGGGCAAGGACGAAACAATCAGCCGTATCAAAAAGGGTATTGATCAGCTCTCGAAATAACAAATCTGCAGACCTCAATCACTTGAGGTCTGTCGGTGCTTTAAATTTAAGGCCTATGGGGGTTGACTCCCCTCGGCTCAAAAGATAGGATTGAAGAAAATGGATATAACAACTAAGTTTTCAGACAGAGTAAAACACCTTGAAGCATCAGCTATAAGAGAAATCTTTAAGCTTCTTGCAAAACCCGGAATTATCAGCTTCGCAGGCGGAGCTCCCGACCCCGAGCTGTTCCCAAAGAAAGAATTCGCAGAGCTTGCAAAGGAAATTCTGGAAACCCAGGGCAACACAGCCCTTCAGTATGGTATTACCGAAGGATATGCCCCGCTCAGACAATGGGTTAAGGAACGCCTGATAGGTCAGGGAGTCCTCACCCAAGACGATGATGTGATTATCGGTAGCGGCGGTCAGCAGGGTATTGACCTTGCAACCAAGTCGCTTATTAACCCCGGCGACGGCGTTATCTGCGAAGAGCCGAGCTTTATCGGCGGGCTCAACTGCTTCCGCTCGTATAGGGCAGAGCTTTATGGTGTTCCCGTACTGTCAGATGGTATTGATACAGAAAAACTGGAAGAACTTTTAAAGGAACACAAAAACATAAAGGTTCTTTACACTATTGCAACCTTCCAGAATCCGTCAGGTATTACAATTTCTCTCGAAAAGCGTAAGAAGATTCTGGAGCTTGCTGATAAATATGATTTTCTGATTTACGAGGATAACCCTTATGGCGAGCTTCGGTTCAGCGGTGAGGAAATTCCCACAATGAAGTCTTTGGACAAAAATGACAGAGTAATCTATTTTGGCTCATTCTCCAAAATTCTTGCACCCGGTATGCGTCTGGGATTTGTCTCAGCGCCTGTGGCTTTGCTTGAACGAATGATAATCTGTAAGCAGACCGAAGATGTTCATACAAATGTTCTGTCGCAGATGATAGCATACGAGTTTGTAACACGAAATTCAATCGACGAGCACATTGCAAAGCTCCGTGCAGCCTATGGTAAAAAGTGTAAGCTGATGATGGATTGTATGGATAAGTACTTCCCGTCAGAGGTTGAACATACCTGTCCCGAAGGCGGTCTGTTCCTTTACTGCACAATGCCGGACGGCTACGACAGCAAGGAACTTATGAAAAAAGCACTCGAAAAGAATGTGGCATTTGTCCCCGGAACTTCGTGTATGATTGACGATAAGGCGACATACAGCACATTTAGAATGAACTACTCAACCGCATCTGAGGAGGACATCGAAAAGGGTATTAAGGCTCTGGGCGAGGTTCTCCATGAATTTATGGGTAAGTAGGGGTCGATGCCTACATCGACCCGTGTTTGAGCAGAAACAGAAAGGAATGTTTTGTTATGGAAAATAATATTGAAATAACCGAACCGAAGAAGCGAATTCTCAGCGGTATCCAACCATCTGGCAAGCTGACTCTGGGCAACTATGTGGGGGCTCTTCGCAACTGGGTTCAGCTCCAGAAAGAGGACATATACGAAAGCTACTATATGATAGCCGACCTCCACGCAATTACAGTAAGACAGGACCCCAAAGAACTCCGCAAAAACTGTATGGATTTACTTGCGATATTTATTGCGAGCGGCCTCGATGCCGAGAAGGAACCGGTATTCTTCCAATCCCATGTCCCGGCACATACACAGCTTGGCTGGGTGCTTGACTGCAATACCTATATGGGTGAGCTTTCCAGAATGACTCAGTTCAAGGATAAAAGCCGCAAGCACGCGGATAACATCAATGCCGGGCTCTTTACATATCCGTCACTTATGGCGGCGGACATCCTGCTCTATCAGGCAGACCTTGTTCCTGTCGGCAAGGACCAGAAACAGCATCTTGAGCTGACTCGTGACCTTGCAAACAGATTCAACAATGCATACAGCGAAACCTTTAAGATTCCCGAACCCTATATTCCAAAGGTAGGCGCAAAAATAATGAGCCTTCAGGACCCGATGCAGAAGATGTCCAAATCCGACCCCAACGAGAACTCATACATCCTGATGCTTGACCCGATTGATAAAATTGTCAAAAAAATTAAGCGTGCAGTTACCGATTCGGATGCTGAAGTGCGCCCGGGCGAGGGCAAGGAAGGCGTAGAAAACCTTATGAGCATCTACTCGTCTATGACCGGTAAAACAATGGACGAGATAACCGCAGAGTTCCAGGGCAAGGGCTACGGCGACTTCAAAAATGCCGTGGCAGAATCAGTTGTTGAGGTTTTAAGACCCATTCAGGAAAAATACGAGGATTTGATGAAGAATAAAGATTATCTTGAGTCGGTTTATAAACTTGGTGCTGAAAAAGCTAATTACACGGCACGGAAAACCATTTCAAAGGTTTACCGCAAGGTTGGATTTATTCAGCCGTAAGATTTTTGAAAGGAACGAATGAAAATGTTGATAAGTGGTAATATTTTTATAATTCTGGCATTGGCTGTTGCATTTTTGATTTCTTTTTCGGCAACACCTACGGTTATCGCTCTTGCAAACAAAATTAAAGCGATTGATATTCCCAAGGATGAACGGCGTATACATAAAAAGCCTATCCCTCTGATTGGCGGCCTTGCAATATTTTACGGCTTTGTAATCAGTGTGCTTTGCTTTGCGGTTATCGACCGCCAGGTTATGGGACTTCTTCTGGGTACCGTTATTATAGTAACTGTTGGCGTGATTGATGATATGCGTGACTTAAGCGCCAAACTGAAGCTTCTGTTCCAGATTATTGCGGCAGCGATTGTGATTTATTTTGGAGTTGAGATTGATTATGTTGCCAATCCGCTTGCAAAATGGTTTGGCCCTCAGTATATAAACTTAGGCCTGTGGTCAATCCCGATAACAATGGTATGGATAATCGGCGTAACCAATGCAGTTAATCTTATTGACGGTCTTGACGGTCTTGCTTGCGGAGTTTCTACTATTGCATCGGTTGCACTTCTTTCGATGACTCTGCTCTCGCAAAACCTCAACGCTGCAATCATAACAGCAGCTCTTGCCGGTGCAGGCTTTGGCTTCCTGCCGTACAACTTTAATCCGGCAAAAATATTTATGGGCGATACCGGTTCAACATTTTTGGGATTTGTCCTCGCTTGTATATCCATTCAGGGTATTATGAAAATGTACGCACTTATATCTATTGCGGTTCCTGTTCTTATTCTGGGTCTTCCCATATTCGACACGCTGTTTGCGATAATGCGCAGAATTGCAAAAAAGAAGCCGATAATGTCACCGGACAGAGGTCATCTTCATCACCGACTTCTCGATATGGGCTTTTCACAGAGACAAACAGTAACTATTCTCTATACCCTTACAAGCATCCTTTGTCTCACGGCGGTTGTAATGTCACTTAAAGATGCAATGCGGGGTCTTATACTGGTATTTGCAGTTCTGCTTGTCCTGCTAGTGAGTCTTGTGGTTATGGAACCGAAAGAAGAAACAGTAACGGAGGAAAAGAAAGATGAAGAAAATTAAGGTAATGACAATTTTTGGCACACGCCCCGAAGCTATAAAAATGGCGCCGTTGGTTAAAGAACTTGAAAAACACGAGGAGATTGAATCAATCGTATGCGTAACAGCACAGCACCGCCAGATGCTCGACCAGGTCCTTGACATTTTTGAAATCAAGCCGGATTATGACCTTAATATTATGAAGGACAGACAGACTCTTATCAGCATCACAACAAGAGGTCTTGAAGGTCTTGATGAGGTGATGAAAGAAGCAAAACCGGACATCGTACTGGTTCACGGCGATACTTCCACAACCTTTGTGGGTAGTTTAGCTGCATTCTACAATCAGATAACAGTTGGCCATGTAGAGGCAGGACTCAGAACCTATGACAAGTATTCTCCGTTCCCCGAAGAAGTAAACCGCAGACTTACCGGCGTGATTGCGGATATGCACTTTGCTCCAACCGAAAAGAACCGCGGCAATTTGCTTCGTGAAAATGTAGATGATTCAACAATTTATATCACAGGCAATACTGTTATTGATGCGCTCCAGACAACCGTTCGTGCAGACTATGAATTTAAGGACGCAGGTCTTGCAGGTATGAACTGGGACAGCAAGCGAGTAATCGTTATGACAGCTCATCGTCGTGAAAACTTAGGTAAACCCCTTGAGAATATCTGTAATGCAGTAAAGAGATTGGTTGAAGATTTTGAGGATATCGAGGTTGTATATCCCGTTCATCTAAATCCAGCTGTACGCGAGGTTGCAAACAAAATTCTCGGCGGTATGGACAGAGTAAAGCTTATCGAGCCGGTTAATGCAGACGAGCTTCATAATGCAATCAGTCGCAGCTTTATGGTTATGACTGACTCCGGCGGACTTCAGGAGGAAGCTCCGTCTCTCGGTAAGCCCGTTCTGGTTATGAGAAATGAAACCGAACGCCCCGAAGCGGTTGAGGCAGGAACGGTAAAAATTGCCGGTGTCGATGAAGATGTGATATACGATATGGCAAAAACACTTCTCACCGATGAGAACGAATACAGTAAGATGGCAAAAGCTGTCAACCCCTACGGCGATGGCCACGCATCTGAAAGAATTGTAAAAGCAATTATCGAGAAATATAAATAGCGGGGATGTAAAAAAAGTCCAGACCGCAAAAGGCTGTGAAAACTATAAACTAAATGTAGAAAAACCTCATAATTATGAGGTTTTTCTTTTGTTTAAGCCTTTTGACTATAAACAAACGGCACCACTCGACGTACACCAGTACGCCGTCGGGAGGGCCCTATGGGCTGCCGTTTGTTCATTCTGAATCATTTTTTCCTATCCCCTAAAAAACGGTGCAAAAATACTTTTTGCACCGTTTCCTATTATTTAATTTCCTGTTCTAATCCGTCAAACTCTGGGGTCGAAAAAAATTCACCTAAAGTAATATCTAATCCGTCACAGAATTTTTTTATTGTTCTTATCGAAATATCTCTTCTCGATTTATCCATCATACTGTATGCTGTAGAGGGCGTTACACCGGAAATGTTGGCAAGTTCGTTTATTTTTATATTTCTTTGCTGACACAACTCTAAAAATCTTTTCACAATAGCATCTTTAATATCCATATTTTCACCTCAAGAATATTTTATGCTATTTTACAATGTTGCGTATACGCACTTGCGCAACAAAAGAAAATATGTTATAATAAAGAAAGGTTAAGAAGGAGGTACTATTATGATTATTGATGTAACGGGAACAATTTTAATTCCGGGATATGGAGGAGAAGATTGTCCGGGGAATGGAGAGCATTATGATGAAAATGGTGAGTTAATAGAACACTGTTGGGAAGAATGCAGTTTATATGTGTTGCTTTCCGGTGCGCAGTATGGAAGAATGCGAAGAATGTGAGATTTCAGAGTGTCAACGGTGTGGAAAGCAAAAAGGAAGGTAGAAAATCTACCTTCCTTTTTGCTTTTAAATTCTTTTTACACTTCAAAATCAAAGCACTTGCGTGCACCAACAACCGAGCGTACAAAGGTCGCAACCTCGATGTGTTTGGGGTTTACCTGATAGCCCATGAGTGCAGCCTCGTCAGTAAAGGTGCTGTCAAGCATCAAATCACCGTTTGACGATTCAAAGGGGTTGGTGTAAACTTT
Source organism: Oscillospiraceae bacterium (assembly GCA_015068845.1). Taxonomy (GTDB): domain Bacteria; phylum Bacillota; class Clostridia; order Monoglobales; family Monoglobaceae; genus SIG440. The sequence continues at coordinate 17,956 of SVJR01000007.1, read as the reverse complement.
GATTTCTGTCAGCCCCTCAATCTGTCCCATAAGACCTTCAAGCCCTGCTTTAATTTTTGCAGCGTGCGACGCTTTCTCTTCTGCAGTAAATTCTTCCTTAAAATTCCAGATGATAATGTGTTTAACCATTTTAGTCTCTCCTTATATTAAAATCTGAAATCGCGTCTTCCGTTTTCGATTTCTTCAATATATTTCTTGGCCAGTGCGCGGGTCTTCTCGTTTGGAACCTTTTCGATTTCCTTTTCGATTACCTTGATGCCGTTCTTTACGGTTTCAGGCGATGCGTAGTCGGTCAGGTACTCCTTGAGTGTAATCAGTGCATTAGGCTGGCAGCAGTTTGCAATCTGTCCGGACTTGATAAGCGACATAAAGCGGTCACCGGTTCTGCCCTCGCGGTAGCAAGCAGTACAGAAGCTGGGAATGTAACCGAGCTCCAGAAGCCAGTTAACAACGCTGTCAAGCGGGCGTGTATCGCTTATATCAAACTGTGCAGAGTTCTCATCTTCAGGTTCATCGTGAATATATCCGCCCACACTTGTGCGTGAACCACCGCTGATTTGTGAAACGCCAAGCCGCAGAACTCTCTCTCGTGATGCCTTTGATTCACGGGTTGAGATAATCATACCGGTGTAGGGGACAGCAATTCTGATAACGGCAACAATCTTTTCAAAAATATCATCCGAAATCGCATTGGAGAAGCTATCCTTGTCAATGCCCTCTGCCGGACAAATTCTGGGAACGCTGATGGTGTGAGGTCCAACACCCTTTGCTGCTTCCAAATGCTCTGCATGCATCAGAAGTCCCACGAAGTCGTAACGATACATTTCAAGCCCGAAGAGCACGCCGATACCAACATCGTCAATTCCGCCGTCCATAGCCCTGTCCATAGCCTCGGTATGATATGCATAATCGTGCTTGGGACCGGTGGGGTGAAGGGTTTCGTAGTTTTCCTTGTGATAGGTTTCCTGGAAGAGGATGTATGTTCCGATTCCGGCATCCTTCAGCTTGCGGTAGTTTTCAACGGTTGTTGCCGCAATGTTCACATTAACACGGCGGATTGCTCCGTTCTTGTGCTTAATGCTGTAAATGGTGTCTATACTCTCCAGAACATACTCGATGGGGTTGTTCACAGGGTCTTCTCCAAGCTCGATGGCTAAGCGCTTGTGACCCATATCCTGAAGCGCAATAACTTCAGCCTTGATTTCTTCCTGAGAGAGCTTTTTGCGGGTAATGCACTTATTGCCGTAGTGATACGGACAGTAGGTGCAGCCGTTTACACAGTAATTTGAAAGATACAAGGGTGCAAACATAACAATTCGATTGCCGTACAGCTTTTTCTTAATTTGAATTGCAAGCTCGCGGATTGCTTCATTTGCTTCGGGAATATCGCATTCCAGCAGAACTGCCGCCTCACGATGGGTGAGCCCCTTGCAGTCCTTTGCGCGTTCAATCAATGAGAAGATATGCTCGCGGTTTGATTTGTTTGCTTTAGCATATTCAATTGTTTCTAAGATTTCCTCGTGGTTGATAAATTCCTCAGCCACCAAAGATTTGGGATCATAGATTGCCATATTAATCTCCATTCCGCCGCCCTGCGTCGGCACAAATAGTAAATTAAATCTCTCTTATCAGCAGGGCAAGGAATGATAAGAGAGTATTTCGCCCAGGTGCGTTTCCGACTTTCAGGTCGGAAAAATTCGCACGGGCAATTAAATTCGCCGGAGGCTTAACGGGAAAGGAACTTTCGCGTTAATTCTCCTTTATGTCAGATTTTATTTTTGAAAGTCGCCGCGCGTTACAGCAATGTCGTAGCCAATACTCTGCACGCGCTTTCTCAGGTCGGCAAGCCCTTCGGCGGCCTCGCTGCCTGTTGCAATTTTATTGTCGTAAAGCATATATTTTTTGCGGACATCGGTGGGTGAAAGATTGGGCATAACAACATTTGCTCCAGAAAGAATACCCATCTCGCGGCCATTTTGATCAGCAGTTCCAAGTGCCGTGGTTGCAGGCAAAAGAACTTTCTTCAGCATAATTCTAACCAAAGCCAAAAGGAATAGTGAAAGCTCAACACTTCCCGGGACTTCGTTGCCAAACGGTGTGTCCTTGTGTGGTAAAAACGGACCTATACCAACCATTTCCGGGTTAAGCTCCCGAATGAACAAAAGGTCCTCGGCAATGGTTTCAACCGTCTGGTAAGGCGAGCCTACCATAAACCCGCATCCTGTTTGAAAACCGATTTCTTTAAGGTCAAACAGACATTGCTTGCGACTTGCCAGGGTCTGCGATTTTGGGTGAAGCTTTGAGTAATGCTCTGCATTTGCGGTTTCGTGACGGAGCAGAAACCGGTCTGCGCCGGCATCAAAGAGCTTTTGATAGGATTCCTTTGACTTTTCACCGATTGAAAGTGTCACTGCACAGTCGGGATAATGCTCCTTGATTGAACGGACAATGTCACACATTTTATCGTCGTCAAAGTACGGGTCCTCGCCGCCTTGCAGAACAAAGGTACGAAAGCCTAAGGGATAGCCGACTTCACAGCACGAAAGTATCTCGTCTTTGGTCAGACGGTAGCGTTCTGCTGCCTTGTTGCTGCACCTAAGCCCGCAGTAAAAGCAGTCCTGACGGCAGATGTTGGTAAATTCGATAAGACCGCGAATATAAATTTTATTGCCGAAGCGTTCTTTTGCAATTCTCACAGCACGGGTACGGGCAAAATTCATATCGTCTGCGGTATAGGTTGAAATCAGTTGAATAAACTCGTCTTTTGTAAGTGCTCCAAGTTCTTCAAGCTTTTTAATAAGTTCGATATTGTTCACGAAGGTTACCTCCGTTCTTATTTTGAGCAGACGGATTTTACACTTACATCGGGAATCATTCCAAGCTTACCGGTAAGTGCACCGATGATATCGGTTGATGCATCTAAAACAATGCTCATAACCGAAAGGTTTTTCTCACGATAGGGAATACCCATTCTGCCCACAATGTAGTCGCTGTAATCGTGAAGAACGCGATTGATTTCCTCTGATGAGTCAAGATTATTGATTATAATTCCAATAATTGCAATTTTTGTTTCCAAATCAGTTACCTCCTCTAAAAAAATACTCCTTGCCGAGAGACAAAGAGTATAAAATACCAAATTTTAGTTTTTATGTTCTTTGCCTGAAGCTCAGATTCAACTCCTCACTCTCAGCATATTTATTATATCAAAGATTGTTTTAAAAGTCAATATTATGAGGGTATGATTATATCAAACTAAAAATTCGCAAGCCTGGGCGAAAACCACTATATTTCAAAAAATTTTTCAGATGGTCTATTATAACAAAAAAAAGAGGATTTATGTCCTCTTTATTATTGCAATTTCTAAAATGTTAATATATAATATAAATGAAATCTAATGTTGAGGAGGAAGTATAAATGTTTAAGATAGATGCACATAATCATCCCGATTTTTGCGGCTTGAACTTTGAAAAGCACATAAAAAATATGGACGAAGTTGGTATTAACAAAACCTGTCTTCTCTCTTGGGAAAACCCCTGGGATGAAAATTATATGAGTAATATGGCGGGTTCTCCAAGCCCTCTTTATGATAATGTTCCCATACCCTTTAAGCGTTGCCTTGACTATTATGAAAAAGCCCCCGAGAGATTTATTCTCGGCTACTGCCCAGACCCCCGTCACGCAGATGCGATTGTTAAGATGAAGTCAGCAATTGACACTTATGGCGTTCAGATTTGCGGCGAAGTTAAGTTCAGAATGATGTATGATAATCCCGATGCGGTTGACTTGTTCAGATTTTGCGGTGAAATGGGATTGCCGGTAGTTTTGCATATTGATAATGCGGATGCGCACAAGGCTCACCCGGCGTCTTACAGAAAGCACTACTGGTACGGTGGCGACATCTATACACTTGACAGACTGCTTGAGCTTTGCCCCGAAACCAACTTCTTAGGTCACGCCCCCGGTTTCTGGGGTTGTATATCCAATGACGACGACTGGAAGACAATAGGCTACCCCCAAGGTCCGGTTGTTCGAGGAGGTCTGGTTGAACAACTGCTTGAAAAGCATAGTAATCTTTATTGTGATTGTTCGGCAGGATCAGGCTGTAGTGCACTCAGCCGTGACACAGAATATACAAAGGAGCTTATGATGAAGTTCCCTGGCAGATTTATCTATGCCCGTGACGAATTCAGCAATAATTTGTCAGAACTTATTGACAGCCTTGGACTTCCTGAAGAAATTCTTGAGGGCTTCTACCACAAGAATTTTGAAGCTCTTTTACATGAGAAGAAATAAAAACAAAGACCTTGTAACTAATGTTGCAAGGTCTTTTGTGCTATATTTCAGGTTTAAAACAAGGCATAAGTTCAAGCTTAAAAAGATTTGCTTTGTGCTTCTTGTCAATTATTTCTTTTTTACTTAAATCATCAATTTTTCCTGTCCGGATATAAATGTCAAGCTCTGCATAGGTGAAGCCTAAGTTTTCCTCGTCGGTCTTGCCGCAAAGTCCGTCGATTGGCGTTTTGTCAACCAATTCTCTCGGTAACCCCAAAAGATAACCAATCTCTTTGGCTTCTGTCACGGTTATGTGAGAAAGCGGTGAAAAGTCACCTACAGAATCCCCGTATCTGGTGGAATATCCAACCCAATCCTCGGAAAGGTTGCAGGTGTTGGCAACTCGTCCGTTATTGCTTTGTGAAACGGCATAAAGTGTAGCCATTCTTATTCTGGGTGGGAGATTTTGCTTTGTCTGTTCGGAAAGTGCAACCTCGTCTGGAATGCTGTCTTTTATTGCGTTAATTGTATCTTCAATATTGATGACATAATGTTTGATTCCAAGATGATTAACCAGTAAATAAGCCATATCGATGTCGTGCTGCTGACCCTGAGGCATAAGCACGCCTATAACTCTGTCCTTGCCCAAAGCCTCAACACAAAGTGCCGCAACAATGGAGCTGTCTTTGCCGCCGGAAATTCCGACAACAGCATTGCAACCGGGACCGTTTTTATCAAAAAAATCTCTTATCCATTCAATACATTCGTTTTTAACTTTTTCAGCATTAAACATAAAATCACCGCCAAATATTTTGTCTTATTTATTATATACCGAATGTGTGTAAAAATCAACATAAATATTGTTTCGGGGCGCTTGGGTTCAACTCTATATTTGTAAAAGAAAAAACAAGCATCTTTGATGTGGCTTTTTGTAGTGTGAAATTAGAGTTAATTTATCTGCTTTCTGGTCTGGCGGATAGATTCTATGTAAATGTTTTGACTGAAACTGAATTGATACAAGAAACAATGTGAATATGTGTACTAATTGTAGGCGTAACACGAAAAATGCTTTCTTGTTAAAAAAATAGAATCAATTGACAAAGCATTGTTGATGTAGTATAATAGATTAAAATGGTTTATTTTGCCAAAAGAGCTGAGGTGATACGGTTGAAAATGAATAAATTTGAAGAATTATGCGACAGAGTCAATAAGATAATTGAAATAGTAGACAAGGTTCCTTCGGAAATGAAGAATGATGTATTTGCAACTCTTTTTGAAAGTGCAAAAGAATGCGGTGCTCAAAACTTATATGAAGAAGAAATTTTGAAGTTATCTGAGAACAAGCAATCTTTAAAAGAATATATTTTAGAGAAAAAACCGGTTAGCAATATAGAACGTTCATTATTGTTTGTATATTATTTGGAGGTATTGGGTGTACAAGCTATTTCTTCTAAACATGTTGCAGCTTGCTACAACATTTGTGAACTTAATGAACCTGGAAATTTAACACAAAATCTTAGAGATGCTTGCAGCACCAGATATGGATACTTAGAAATAGAGCAGAACTATTTCCATACAACAGAAAAAGGTAAGCAATTTTGCGTATCTGAATCTTAAGAAATCTTTATTACTATAAAAAATGGGAGGGAGTATATTGTCAAAAGATAAGTCTAAAAACAGAAAAAAACGCTCTCCTTTCTGGAAAATAATGTTATTTGTATTGATTTTAGCTGTAATAATTCATACTGTTTTAATTACAGTATTATCTATTACTATCCAGACATTCCCAGTAATAAGGATGATTTATGAAATGATTAATAAAGCATTAGTTGTATTTTATACAGTATTATTGGTTGGTGGAGGAACGATTACAGGCATTTTATCAGGAATAAAAAAATTAAAACAACCCCAATAATTCAATGGATAAGAAATTTTTTAATAATCTGTTGCATAGTTGCCGTTTTTATGTCACCTATTTTGATTGTAAATGGGGCTTGCACTCCTGTAATTGAGTATTTTGAGGAGAAATACAAAGTAGAAGTGAAAAAAATTGAAGAAGAAAATATCATCAATAAAAAGGATGATGTTTTAATAATTGTTGATTATAAGGACCCACTTTTTAATAAATATGATCTTTCTTTTTTGGATGATAATAAATATTTGATTTCTAATGAGATAATAAAGACCATTAAAAAACCTATTATAAACTTCAATGAGAATGTTGACAAAGCAAATTATGAAAGAGAAACTCAAATTGCAAAGGATTATGAGCTGGTTTATAATTATATCCGTTCACAAGATTTATTTAAAGAAACAATCGAAGAAAGATTAGACTATCCAAAGAAAATTGTATATCATAGAAATGTGGCGAATGATTATTTTAAGTCATCTGAGAATCAAAGACAGCTTGGTTTGAGATATAAGGAAGCTGGCGACGACTATCATACTTTTAAAAAATTTGATGAAGCAACGATGCAATATATAGATGCGATTTTCTGGAGTTTAACCGGACTGCAAACATCATATAACGAAACAGAAGAAGATTCTGATATCAGGCATAAATTGATTGAAAATATCATTGCTTCATATAGAGAAATCGCTTCTGTATCAGATAAAAACGGGGAAATGTATCAAAGAGCCACAATAATGATGGATATATTTGAATATGTTAAAATACAGATAAGATAGAAATATATTTTAAAACTGTTTACAATCCTTTGTTTTTGATTACATAGCTTAATTTTAAATCCCAAAGTACAGTTATAAACATAGCTATACTTTGGGATTTAGTATTTGATATCTATATTAACTTTTTATATTAAAAAATAGTGGCCCTAGATTGCCCCAAAAGTATATTGCGATAAAGTTAAAAAAACCTTTTGTGTAGAAATTTGTTGAAAATACTTGGTTAATAATATATAATATATAACACAATATTTCAGTATAAGAATTAATAATAAATTTAACCTGATTTTATTTAGCAGCACAGAGGAGGCTTACCAAGGATGAAAATAGCAATATGTGATGACAATATAGAATATATAAACACAATTGAAGATTATATTGGTAAATTAAAACCATCAAAAATTGAGTATGATGTATTTATGAGCGGGGAAGAACTGCTCAATGAATATGAAAAAAACAATGCAAATTATGATGCAGTGTTTTTGGATATGGAAATGGGAAAACTTGATGGGATAGAAACGGCCAATCTTATCCGTCGGACAGATAAGCATGTCATAATAGTTTTTGTTACAAGTCATAAAAAATATATGCAGAGAAGTTTTGAATGCATGCCGTTTCGTTTCTTAATGAAACCTGTAAGGTTCCCGGATTTTAAAAAGACATACTCAGAGTTACAGATTAAACTTGAGGATTCACCTGAAACATTTATTTTTTTAGAAAATAAGAAAAGAACACGAATTTTTTGTACAGATATTATTTTCTTTGAGAGTTGTGCACATTCTATGTTAATTCATACACGGGATGGTAAAGTACATAAAATCAGAAAAACAATGATTGAACTTCTCGAAACCATTGATAAAAGTACATTTGTTAGAGTGCATAGAGCCTTTGCAGTTAATTTAACGCACATTCATCAAATTGGTGAAATGGAAGTTATTATGCACCACCATAAAGAACCCATACCCTTGAGCAAAACATATAAAAAAGAACTAAGCAATGAGTTTCTCAATTTCAAGGAAAGGAAGTATCTGCTATGACATCTATGATAGTTAATATACTTGCATGCATCTTTGAAGCAATTATTATTTTTATGTTTTTTGATGCATATATAGAAAAGCAAGGTGAAGTAAAGTCTTATTTATATGGTATTTCGATCGTATTACTTGCTGGATTAATAGCATTAAGCAATATTGTTTTGGATTTGGGATTGCTAAATTTGATTTTTGTGATAGTATCCACTTTTTTTATAATGTATGTATATAATAAGAACATAAAAATAAATTTGATATTATCAATAATTTCTGTAGTAATATTAACAGTATCTGAAATTATTGTTGGTTTTTTAATTACAATGTTCACCGGTGTTGCGATGAATCAAATTTACACAATTAATGAATATCAGATTTTGGGAACAATTCTTTCAAAATTATTTGCATTTTATATTATGAAGTATTTCTGTGTAATACATAAAAAGGATAATGGATTTACAGTTAAAACATCATACTGGTTTCTATTTTTGATAATGTTTATATCCTCAGGAATGTCTATATTTTTGATATTCAAACTCCAGTATGAAAGTAATCTTGAAACACTTAATATTGTATCTGTTTTATGCTCGTTTGGATTATTGTATAGTACCTTCTTTACTTTGTATTTATACGAAAATCTATCGAGACAAGCCAAAATTGAACAAAAACAAGAAGTTTTCCAGCAACAAATAAAAGCTCAATCTAAACACTTGGATGAAATATTAATTGCTCAACGTGAAATAAAAAAATTGCGCCATGACCTAGTTAACCACAATATATCAATTCAAAAATATTTTGAAAATGAGGATTACAAATCTGGACTTGAATATTTGAAAAATATAAATGAAGTAGTTAATGTTTCGGAGCAAGATGTGGCAACGGGAAACACGGCATTGGATGCAATTATTAATACTAAAAAAAGTATTGCCCAAAGTAAAAATATTGAATTTGTGACCAATATTCAAATTCCAGAAAACATTTTTGTCGATGCCATTGACATATGTATAATATTTGGAAATGCACTAGATAATTGTATAGAGGCATGTGAACGGATTGTCAACGGCTTAAAGAAAATATCACTATCTATTGTGTATGAGGACGATTCAGTAATTTGTAAAATTGTTAACACTGCTGAAAAAAGAAAAAACAAATTTCTAAAAACGTTGAAAAGAGATAGTACTAATCACGGATTTGGAATTGAAAATATTGAGTCTGCACTTTCGAAATATAAACATGTGTGTAGATTTAAACAAGATGAAAAAGAGTTTCAGCTATCCTTTGTGATTTTTAAAAACTAAAAATTATAAGAAAAAAGCCAGAACGCAATGTTCTGACTTTTTTCTATGCCGTTTAACAAGCTGTCTGTGCCACTTTGAAAATTTTTGTAATAAATTGTGTTATACTGACACCATAGAGGAGGTGATGCTTAATGAGAATATTATCAGTCTGTGTTGCTGACTTGCTTGCTGAACATAAATTCATTAGTAAAGAAAAAGTTGAAATATGTAGATATGGATTAGAAAACCTTATTACTTCACTGCTTGAAATATTAAGTGTTTTGATTCTTTCTATAATATTTAATAATGAAGTGTGCACAATAATTTTTCTTACATCGTTCATTTCTTTGCGCAGATACACAGGTGGATACCATGCAAACACAAAATTAGGGTGTTATGCGGTTTTGCTTGCAATATATTTGATTTTTATGTTGATGATTAAACATATGCCGGTAGAATTTGCTTTAGCATTCGAAATAACCTCTTTGTCATTCGCAATTTTTATGGTATTTAGATATGCACCAATTGTAAATGGAAATAAAAACATTAATGAGACTGAAAGAAAAGCTTTTCGAAGGCTCGGTATTATTCTTACATTAGTGTCATCTGGATTTGTTGTGTTGGGAATTGTAATTTGTCCGCACAATAAAGGTATTTTATCTATTTCCGCGGGTCAGTTGGTTGTTTCAGCATCAATGTTAGCAGCAATTTTAATGAAAAGGAGGTGTGAACAATGAAAAAAATTGCAAAGTCTTTAAAAAAGTTTGTTATTAAGCACGGAAATGCAATCGCTTGTTGCGCTTTTGCTTTTGTAGCTTTCACAAGTAACTCTTCTAGCATGGTATTATTCCATGAACCAGAAGAACCTGCAGGTATTGACAAATTCAAAAAATTCAATAAGTAAAATTAAACTTGTATAAAACTTGAATTTTGTCAAAGGGATACATCCCTTTGATGATATGTATACATATCATCAAACAAACTCTAAGTTTACAATGTATTAAGTACGGCGTTAAAAACTATGGAGTAATTTATTGTTTGCACTCCTCTATTGTTTAAAGATTAATACAATATAATCTCGCCAAGAGGGAAACAAGTGAAAATACAGAAAAAGAAAGGAAGTCGAAAATTTGTAATGAAAAAGAAATCAATAATTTTAGCATTAGTATTAATTATAGGTATTGTTTCAGGGAGTATGTCAGTTAGTGCATATCAAATTTGGATGTCGGGCGGTTTTTCTCCTACTCCAGCCTATGTGTATTGTTATTCTGGTTTCTCTAGTGAAACTTTGGCTGCAGTTCATAATGCGTGCCTTGCGTGGAATGGAGCCGGACAAGGAAATCTTGTGTTCAGAAGTACAAATTCACACAGCACTATAACATTTCCTTATCAAAACAATAAAAATGAAATAACAAAAGGTTATAGAGGAAGTAATACTTATTTGATGGCTACAGCAGCAACACAAACTAGTGGCAATAGCTTGAAAGAAGCAGATATTGATATTAATATTTCACATGATTTTGGTACAGCTGATACATCCTATGATACAAGAACTGCAATTACTCATGAGATTGGTCACTTATTAGGTTTGGACGAAATGTATATCGGCACGACAAATGTAATGTACTATAAAAGAGCTGTTGGGGACAGATGCCATGCATTATCGACTGACGATAAGGCTGGGATTGCTGCAATCTATTAGGAGGTGTTAAAATGAAATTTAAAAAACTTGTATTAACAGTAGCGTGCAGTGCTTTTTTATTAGGTGGAATTATAACATTAGTAAACAATTATTTATCACCTAAAACAATAGAAATTCACGGATTAATGCCTGAACTTTCAGAACAGGAACTTATTTTGAATTCTGATGTTATCATAGAGGGAACGGTTGTTAAAGTAGGAGAAGGGAAGTGGAGCAATCCTAATATGGTTTCAGGAAAAAGAAATGTATTGCAATCAGATATAACAGTTAATATAAACGAAATGATTTCTGGTGAATACAATTCTGACGAAGTTATTGTTAGAGTAGATAAAGGTTATGACAAAAAAAGTAATATAAAAGTAGAATCAGATGGTTATCCTGATTTTTCAATAGGAGAGCATATTGTTTTATTCTTATCAAGAGATGATAGTGATTTAGCTACAAATGAAAACTATTTCGTATTAACAGGGATGAAACAGGGTAAATGGTCTTTTGCTGAGAGTAATGGGGTTGATTCAAAAATAATCTCGAAAGAGGTAGAGACATCTTCTGCGACTCAGATTTCCATAACGGATTTAAAAAAGCGTATAGAGGAAGAAAAGAAAAATAATCCTAATTGGCATCTAATAAGAAATGAACAAAAAGAACAAACAATAAAAAAGAATAAAGAACTTTTTGAAGAATAGTTCGCTGGCTTAGCACAAGAGTAGTTAGGATTCTTCGCATGTTGGTTATGTTATAACCGAAGAATAAAAAATATATGCAGAGGAAAATTTAACTTCCTCTGCATATGTTAAAAAAGGGTGAAATTAAAAACGACTATTGAATAGGACAAAGTGTTATGGAAACGAAAATATCTAATATATGGGTTGTGTGGATTGACGAAACTAACAAGGTTATTTCTACAAAGGAAATTCCCACAGGCAAAAAAACACAGTTTATAAATAAGCAACTTGGCATAGATACAATTAATAAGTTACTTTCTAAAGGATTTAAGATTGGATAGAAAACTCCTATGTGCGATTGTTGACATAGGAGTTTTCTGTTTTTTTAAATAATGATAATTTAGACTTATATTATAGTTTAGATATGTTCAAATCTGTATTTTGGTAAAAGAAAAACAAGCATCTTTGATGCTTGTTTTTTGGTGGCGGAGAAGGAGGGAGTTGAACCCTCGCGCCGCGTTAACGACCTACACCCTTAGCAGGGGCGCCTCTTCGGCCTCTTGAGTACTTCTCCGAATTTAAAATTTTTTATTAAAATAAAAATGGCGGAGAGGCAGAGATTCGAACTCTGGGTGCTTTCGCATCACTAGTTTTCAAGACTAGCTCCTTAAACCACTCGGACACCTCTCCGTTTATGTATCGCTCATTTGCGACTCTAATAGTTTAACATATTTATCCCGATATGTCAAGGAATATTTCAAGAAAATTTTATTTTTATTTTTGCTACAGTTCCTGTTCTTCCAAAAGTCGGCAAATATCCGCTGCAACCGGGGCTGAGATAGCTTCGCAAATGCTGTTTTTCAAAGTCCGGAGTTCAAAACGCTTTCCGGTCAAAGCTGATTCTATAAGTTCCGCAATCTGCCAATCCATACTGTCGCTGTATGCTTTAACTGCCTGAATAATACCGTTTGTTACCTGTAGCTGGATTTCAATACTGCCCCAGTTGAATCTTTCTTCGCAAGAAAACGAAAAAGGAATGGAGATGCCGTAAATATATTCCCAACTGCTGTATTGCTTTGCAAGCTCCATGATGCTTTCTGAATTGTTAATGCAGACTGGCTCAGCTTTGAGCCCGTAAACATCTTCAAATGCGCAAAGCATATATTTTGCAATGCTTTCGCAAGTGAGATTGGCAGAAAGTTCGCTCAAGTTTACCACGCGCGATTTGACAGACTTAACACCCTTTGTTGCAAGTTTGGCCTTGGAAGGCGTGAGATATCGTCCCATCTGCTCGGTGTCTGCTGAGATTAACAGAGTGCCGTGATGATAGGATTTACCCTTGGAATTGTAAAATGCGTTACCGGAAAACTTTCGTCCATCGGCTAAAATATCGTTGCGCCCCGAAATCTCGGTTTCAATTCCTGCCTGGCTGCAGGCTGTACGGATAACCTCAAGCTGGCGTGTTAAATCATAGTTCCGGGTGTTGCAGATAAATGTAAAGTTAAGATTACCCAAGTCGTGAAAAACCGCTCCGCCGCCCGAAAGCCGACGTGCAAGATGCCCGCCCTCTTCTTCGAGCAGGGCTGTGCGGCATTCTGCCCACGGATTCTGGTTCTTGCCGATAACAACTGTGTTTTTGTTCTGCCAGAGATAAAGAATTACAGCGTCGTCTGCCACGGTATCAAGCAGATGCTTTTCAATTGCAAGATTTTTATACGGGTCAAAACCCGTACCCATATAATATTGTAACTTATTTATCATAATGTACCCCAAACCCTAAAATATAATCCTATTATATGATATTTTATTTAATGAGTCAACAACTTTTTGTTGACAAATGTGATATAAAAATGTTATATTATGTTAAGAAGTTAATGATTTAACACAGGAGGTCGTTATGAACCGAATAAGACAGGAACGGATAAAGGAATATATAGAAAGCAGAAGTGTTGCAACCATTAAGGAGTTGCAAGAGCTTATTCCGGATGTATCCCTTATGACCATCCACCGTGACCTTGATGCGCTTGAAAAGCAAGGGGTTATTGCAAAACACCGAGGCGGAGTGAAGTCGATACACCATCCGGATGATGTTGAATTTAATGTCAGAATGCGGGAGAATAATAAGGGAAAACAGGTGATGGCACAAAAGGCGCTCTCGCTTTTGCAGCCGCACAGCTCGGTGTTTCTGGATGCAAGTACATCCAATCTTTTTCTGGCAAGGAGTATGCCTGATATCAGTCTGAATGTTGTTACAACGGGTCCGGGGGTTGCGCTGGAGCTTTGTCGCCTTCATAATCCGGCTGTTACTGTATGCTGCGGTATAATGAACCGCAAAAACCTTGCAATTTCAGGACAGAATACCCTTGAAATGCTTGAAAAGATAAATATCGACACGGCGTTTATCGGAGTTTCGGGATGTTCGGCGGATGTGGGTTTCACCTGCGGAACTGAGTCAGATATGCTGATTAAGCGGATGCTTATCAAAAAGGCACGGTGCAGCGTAATGATGTGCAGTGCCGAAAAGCTGAAAAGGCTGATGCCCTATACATTTGCAACGCTGGAGGATGTGGATTATATCATAAGCGATGAGGAATTGCCCGAGGATTTTGTCAATGCGGCAAAGGCTGAAGGGGTAATATTGTTGTAAAAGCTATGAACCGGATATGCGATGTTTGTTTAATTCGTTGATAAAAAAACATTGACGAAAATGTTATAATGTGTTATAATGTTGTGCGGTAAAGTGTAAACCTTTGCCGGTTTGTTTGAAAATTATTAATACTTAATTATATATAAGGAGGTTGTTATTATGGCAAATGCTGTAATTATGCCCAAAGCCGGTATTACTGTTGAAAGCTGTATCATCGGTTCTTGGGAAAAGAAAGTCGGCGATTCTGTAAAGGTTGGCGATATCCTGTTTACATACGAAACAGATAAAGCAAGCTTTGAGTGTGAATCGACCGAAGAAGGTACAATTCTTGAAATATTCTTCCAGGACGGTGACGAAGTTCCCTGTCTGATGAATGTATGTGCAATCGGTAATCCCGGCGAGGATTGCTCAGCACTCCGTCCTGACGGTGCTGGTGCGGCTGAAGCTCCTGCAGAAGCAGCTCCTGCTCCTGCGGCTGAGGAAGCTCCTGCGGCTGCTCCGGTTGCTGCACCTGCTACAACAACTGCAGCAGAGGGTGAGAAGTCAGCGATTTCTCCCAGAGCAAAGAAGCTTGCAGAACGCGCAGGCGTTGATGCATCACTTGCAACACCCACAGGCCCCAACGGCAGAATTATCGAAAGAGATGTAAGAACTCTTATGGACAACCCGGCTGCGGCTCAGGCCGCTGCTCCCGTTGCAGCTTCTGCACCTGTTGCAAAGGCAGAGGAAGAATACACAGATGTGAAGTTCAGCGGTATCCGTCGTGCAATCAGCAAGTCGATGCACACATCACTTTCAACAGCTGCACAGCTTACACACAACACATCTTTCGACGCAACTGCAATCCTGGCTTACAGAAAGCTTCTTAAGGCATCTGAGGGCGAGTATGCAGGAATTACTCTTGGCGACATAGTTCTCTATGCTGTTTCAAGAACACTCCTCAATCACCCCGACCTCAATGCTCATATGCTCGACGACAACAACATCCGTCTCTTTAACCATGTTAACCTCGGTGTTGCTGTTGATACACCCCGCGGCCTTATGGTTCCCACCATTTTCCATGCAGACGAAATGAGCCTTCTCGAAATTTCAAAGGCTGTTAAGGCGTTGGCTGCAGAATGCCGTGAAGGCAGCATCAGCCCCGATAAGCTTGCAGGCGGAACATTTACAGTTTCCAACCTTGGCAATATGGGCGTTGAATCCTTCACACCTGTTATCAACCCGCCCCAGACCGGTATCCTTGGCGTTTGCGGCACTGTTGACCGTGTTCGTAAGGGTAAGGACGGCTCAATCGAGATTTATCCTGCAATGGGACTCAGCCTTACATACGACCACCGTGCAGTTGACGGAACACCCGCTGCACGCTTCCAGAAGGAACTCGGTTACAATCTTGAACATTTTACTGCACTTCTTGCGAAGTAGAAGGAGATAGAAACTATGGAAATTTTTGATTTATTAGTTGTAGGCGGCGGCCCCGGCGGTTATCTTTGCGCTGAGCGTGCCGCACAGGGCGGTATGAATGTTGCCCTTTTTGAGAAGAAGGCACTTGGCGGAACCTGCCTTAACGAAGGTTGTATCCCCACAAAGACTCTTCTCAACTCATCAAAGATGTACCGTCACGCAAAGGAAAGCGCAGCGTTTGGCGTTACAGCTGAAGGTGTAAGCTACGACCACGCAAAGGTTGTTGAAAGAAAAGATAAGGTAGTTAAAACTCTCGTTTCGGGCGTTGGCGCTACAATGAAAGCAAACAAGGTAAATGTGATTACTGCAGACGCAGTTATCAAAGGCCGTGGCGAAAACGGATTTTTAGTTGAAGCAGACGGTCAGGTTTATGAAGGTAAGCGATTGGTTGTTGCGTCAGGTTCAGAAACAGTTGTTCCCCCCGTACCCGGTCTTAAGGAAGGTCTGGACAGCGGCTTTGTTGTTACAAACCGCGAGGTCCTTGACGAAAAAACTCTTCCCGAAAGTATCGTTGTTATCGGCGGCGGTGTAATCGGCTTGGAAATGGCTTACTACTTTGCGAGCGTTGGCGTAGCGGTTACGGTTATCGAAATGATGCCCAAAATCGCAGGCGCAACAGATCCCGAAATCTGTAAGGTCCTGACCGACGCATTTGAAAAGCGCGGTATGGTATTCAAGCTCTCCTGCAAGGTTCTTGAAGTTAAAAAAGACAGCGTTATTTACGAAGAAAACGGCGAGAAGAAGGAAATTAGGTGCGACAAGGTTCTTCTTTCAGCCGGCCGTAAGCCCGCAACAGCAGGTATCGGTATCGAGACACTTCAGCTCGATATGGACAGAGCGGCAATCAAGACAGACCGTCACCTTTGCACAAATGTATCAGGCGTTTATGCTATCGGCGACTGCAACGGCAAGCTGATGCTGGCTCACACAGCATACAGAGAAGCCGAGGTTGCTGTAAACCATATGCTCGGCAAGACCGATGAAATGCGTTATGATGTTATCCCCTCTGTTATCTACACCGACCCCGAGGTTGCAAGTGTAGGTCTCAGCAAGGAGACAGCAGAGGAAAGAGGAATGAAGGTTAAGGAAATTAAGCTTCCTATGTCCTACGCAGGCCGTTACATTGCAGAGGTTGAAGGTGGTAAAGGCTTTATTAAGCTGGTAGTTGATACCGAAAGAAACCGCCTTGTTGGTTGCCACATCGTTGGCTCTTATGCATCAGAAATAATTATGACAGCTACTATGATGGTAGATACAGAACTGACTCCCTCAAGACTTCAGAAGCTTGTATTCCCCCATCCCACAGTTGTTGAAATCATACGCGAAGCAATATTTCATATTTAAGGAGGAAATTTAAAATGCCAAAGAGTTTATTTGTTGATCCTGCCGAGACACTTGCTCCCGGTAAGATTACATTCAAAGACATCCCCGTTAATGCGTACAACAAAACAATCGCAGAAGAACGCGGCCGTTACTCAGATGATGACCTCGTTCGTATCTACCGTGATATCACTGTTCTCCGTGAGTTTGAGTCAATGCTCAGCCTCATCAAGACCCAGGGTGTATACAACGGTATCGAAACTACATATCCCGGTCCTGCTCACCTTTCAGTAGGTCAGGAAGCGGCAGCAGTAGGTCAGGCTTACCTTTTGGACCAGAACGACTTCTCATTCGGTTCACACCGTAGCCACTCTGAAATCCTTGCAAAGGCTCTGTCTTGTATCCACAAGCTCAGCGAGCAGGAACTTATGACAATTATGGAAGGCTTCCTTGATGGCAGCGCTCTTCGTGCAACTGAAAAGCTTGGTCCGGTAAGCGATGTTAAGGAACTTGCAATCCGTTTCATTCTTTACGGAACACTTTCAGAAATCTTTGCCCGTGAAACAGGCTTCCACAAGGGTATGGGCGGCTCAATGCACGCATTCTTCCTGCCCTTCGGTATCTACCCTAACAACGCTATCGTTGGTGGTAGTGCTGCTATCGCAACAGGTGCTGCTCTGTTTAAGAAGGTTAACGGCAAGCAGGGTATCGTAGTATGTAACTCAGGTGACGGCTCAATGGCTCGTGGTCCTGTTTGGGAAGCTATGAACTTTGCTGCTATGGACCAGTTCCATACACTTTGGGAAAGCCACAACGGCGGTATGCCCATTCTCTACAATGTATTTAATAACTCATACGGTATGGGTGACCAGACCCGTGGCGAAACAATGGGTTACGAT
>SVJR01000039.1 GCA_015068845.1 Oscillospiraceae bacterium | reverse complement strand
TGACAGGCTGGCATTCTAACCAACTGAACTACCGGACCGTAAATGTGGTGGGCACAATAGGGCTCGAACCTATGACCCTCTGCTTGTAAGGCAGATGCTCTCCCAGCTGAGCTATGCGCCCACATTTAACTGCCGCTGAACTTAGCGACAGCTGATATTGTACCATTTATATTTTTAAAAGTCAAGATTAAAATTAACGATTATTTGAGATTAGCGTAGATTATATCGGCAAAAGCTTTAAAATTCTTTCAAATACTTTTAATTTCTCTTTTTTGAAAAATGGAATAAAGGCATTTTTTACAGTATTTTTGGGCATATTTTAGATATAGGACAACTGGCGCAGAGAGGTTTTCGTGCATCGCAGAATTCTCTGCCGTGAAAGACAAGACAATGACAAAAACTTGACTGTTCCTCAGGCGGAACAATTTTAACAAGGTCAAGCTCCACCTTGTATGGGTCGGTGTTTTTTGTAAAACCCATTCTCCGTGCCAGCCTGCCGGCGTGGGTATCAACCACAATTCCCGGAATGCCAAAACAATCGCCAAGGACGAGGTTGGCGGTCTTTCGTCCTACGCCGGGGAGCGAAAGAAGCTCGTCCATTGTTTTTGGAACTTCACCGCCAAAATCTGAAATCAGCTTTTTGCAGCAGGCAATAATATTCTTTGTTTTATTTCGGTAAAACCCGGTCGAATGGATGAGAGACGAGAGTTCGTCGGGGTCCGCCCCGGCAAAGTCATAAACGGTGGGGTAACGCTTGAAAAGTGTCGGAGTAACCATATTAACCCGTGCATCGGTGCATTGCGCTGCCAGTTGTGTTGCAATCAGGAGCTGGAGGGGGGACATATAGTCCAGTGTGCAGTCGGCATCTTTGTATACTTTTTTAAATATTTCTATAATTTCTAATACACGCTTGGCTTTTTCTGTAAGATTTTCACGCATTTTGCATTTCCCCCTTGCATTTTGGTATATTTCAATGTATAATTATACTGAGATAATTTTTGATATTATTTATTATAATATAAAAGAATGTTTTTGTAAACATTTTTGAGGAAACCAAGGAGGAGAATAATGATGTTTGAACTTAAACACATCACCAAAGCCGACCCAGAGGTTGCCGAGGCAATCAAAAAGGAAATTGGCAGACAGCGCAGTAAGATTGAGCTTATTGCATCAGAGAACTTTGTAAGCCCTGCAGTTATGGAAGCAATGGGCACACCTCTCACAAATAAGTACGCAGAGGGTTATCCCGGCAAGAGATATTATGGCGGTTGCGAATATGTAGATATTGTTGAGGACCTTGCAAGAGACCGTGCAAAGGAGCTCTTTGGTGCAGAATTCGCCAATGTTCAGCCTCATTCGGGCGCTCAGGCAAACCTTGCTGTATTCTTTGCTGCAATGGAGCCGGGCGACACCTATCTTGGTATGAACCTTGCACATGGTGGACACCTCAGCCATGGTTCACCTGTTAACATTTCGGGTAAGTACTTCAATGTTGTTCCTTACGGCGTTGATTCTGTTACCCACAGAATAAATTATGATGAAGTAAGAGAGCTTGCACTCAAGCACAAGCCGAAGCTTATCCTAGCCGGAGCAAGTGCCTATGCAAGAGAAATTGATTTTGCAAAATTTCGTGAGATTGCAGATGAGGTGGGCGCATATCTGATGGTTGATATGGCACACATTGCCGGTCTTGTTGCGGCTGGTCTTCATCCAAGCCCTGTTCCCTATGCGGACTTTGTAACAACCACAACCCACAAGACCCTGAGAGGTCCTCGTGGCGGTCTTATTCTCTGCAAAGAGAAGTACGCTCAGATGATTAACAAGGCAGTATTCCCCGGAAATCAGGGTGGTCCTTTGATGCACGTAATTGCTGCAAAGGCAGTATGCTTTGGCGAAGCACTCAAGCCTGAGTTCAAGGAATACCAGACACAGGTTAAAAAGAACGCGGCAGCTCTCTGTGGCGAGCTTATGAGTCTTGGAGTTGACATTGTTTCCGGCGGTACAGACAACCACCTTATGTTGGTTGATCTTTCAAAGAAGGGGCTGACCGGTAAAGATGTTGAGCACAATCTTGACGAAATCGGTATTACCGCAAACAAGAACACAATTCCCAACGACCCCCAGAGTCCGTTTGTTACCAGCGGCATCCGTCTTGGAGCTCCGGCTGTTACAACAAGAGGCTTTAAGGAAGAGGATATGAGAGAGGTTGCACAGATTATCAATATGGTTATCTGTGACTTCGAGAAGAACAAAGAAGCTGCGGCAAAGCGCGTAGAGGCACTTTGCAAAAAGTACCCGCTCTATGAGTAAGCCGCTTGCCGACAGGCTTAGACCCGAAACGCTTGATGAGGTCGTAGGTCAAAGTCATATAATCGGCGAAGGAAAGGTTTTAACAGGAATTGCACGGTCGGGAAATGTTCCCAATATGATTTTCTACGGTCCGTCAGGTACGGGCAAGACAACAGTTGCAAATATTCTTGCAAAAGTCAGTGGAAAAGCGCTGTATAAGCTGAACGCCACTACCGCATCTGTCGGCGATATCCGTGATGTGTGTGCCCAGACCGAAACCTTTGAGGGCCAGAACGGGATACTTCTGTACCTGGACGAGATTCAGAACTTCAACAAAAAACAGCAGCAGTCGCTGCTTGAGTATACCGAAAACGGCAAGATAACACTCATTGCCAGCACGACTGAAAACCCGTACTTTTATGTGTATAATGCGGTGCTCAGCCGCAGTGTGGTCTTTGAGTTCAAGCCGGTTGCGGCAAGGGATATAGTCAAGGCCCTTAAACGAGGACTTGAGCTTGTGAAAGAGGACTTTTCCGGAGCAATTTCTGCGGACGACGATGCGCTTTTGCACATTGCCGAGAAGGCATGCGGAGATGTTCGCAAGGCACTTAATTCGCTGGAGCTTGCGGTTATTTATGCAAAGCCCGACGCTGACGGCCATATGATTATTGATATGAATTCGGCGGAGCAATGCACCCAGAAAAAGGCGTTCCGCTACGATAAGTCGGGTGACAGCCAGTACGATGTGATGAGTGCCCTGCAAAAGTCAATTCGTGGCTCCGACCCTGATGCGGCGGTTCATTATCTTGCACGGCTGATTGCGGCGGAGGATTTACAGACCGCGTGCAGACGGCTTATGGTTATTGCGGCAGAGGATGTGGGACTTGCGTATCCTATGGCAATCCCGATTGTCAAGGCTTGTGTTGACAGTGCACTTATGCTGGGCTTGCCGGAGGCGAGAATCCCGCTTGGCGATGCGGCGGTTTTGCTCGCAACTGCGCCAAAGTCCAATTCGGCACATATTGCTCTTGATATGGCTCTTGCGGATATAGAGAAAATGGATACCGGCGAAATTCCAAGACAGCTGCAGAATAAGCATTATGACGGCGAGGGAGATGTGGCAAAGGGTCAGAACTATCTGTATCCTCACGATTTCCCCAATCACTATGTAAAGCAGCAGTACCTGCCTGACAAGATAAAGGACAAAAAGTATTACGAATATGGCCCGAACAAGAACGAGCAGGCAGCAAAGGAATACTGGGACAAGATAAAGAAACAAACAGGGGATAGGTAAAATTGATTCAGAACACACAAACCGAGCCAAAGTCTTGACTTTGGTTACCCGAAGGCGTACTGGTGTACGCCGAGAGGTGAGGTTTGTGCGTAGCAAAAAGATTATAAAACAGAAAAATCGCATAGTTGTGCGATTTTTCTACATTTATAATAGCTTTTTATTGCTAATCCATAAGGAATATTCTTTGATTTTCCCGTCTTTTTGCGGTCTGGACTATTTTAACATCCACTTTGATAAAGGTGAATGTTATGGAAAAAACCAATGTAATGCGGATTCTTGACCAAAAGAAAATACCGCATAAGGAATATTCATATCCTTGTGATGAAGCTATAAGTGGTATGGAACTTGCCGAGGTTCTCGGTCACGACCCGAATAGGGTTTTTAAAACTCTGGTAACGGTTTCGGCAAGCAAAAAGAATTATGTCTTTGTTGTCCCTGCCCCTCACGAGCTTGATTTGAAATTGGCGGCAAAGGCGGTGGGTGAAAAGAAGATTGAAATGCTGAAGTCAAAAGAACTTCTGCCGCTAACCGGCTATGTTCACGGCGGCTGCTCGCCAATTGGTATGAAAAAGTTCTTTACAACTGTAATTGACGAAAGTGCAAAGAGCTTTGACACCATAATATTCAGCGCCGGCAAGATTGGCTGTCAGGTGGAAATGTCGCTTGCAGAGCTTGAAAAGGTGGTAAGATTTAAAACGGCGGAAATTACAGAATAAAAAAGGCGTGCATTGCACGCCTTTTAAATTTTGGTCATTTCATAAATTTTATCAAAAATGCGTTCCCGTTCCCACAATTCTTTTATTTCAGAATTGCCCAGCTTATTAACCTGCGAGGTATTGCGAACAATCGGGAGTGTTGCCGTTTTTTTAGCAGCGGCAATCAGTTTTTGCCCGGTTTCGTTATGGTCGAGAATTTTTATATATTGTGGCGGAGCTTTTCGGTCATTGTCGGTGATTCCTAAGAATGCCGAGAGGACAATCCGCCGTACACGGCTGTGGGCGTAGCGCTTGGTTTTAACCGATGCAATCAGTTCTTCAAGACTGTTTGCGGTCAGCGCTGCGTCCTTGATTCGGTTTTCAAGACCCTCTGAAACATCGGATATTTCTCTCAATTTATTGGTAGGGCTTTTTATAAGCTCGCACAAAAGTGCGTTTTCGATAGCTTTAATGGAGTGCAGCGGTTGATTTTCAAATATTTTTTTCGCAAAATCGGGCATAAATAAAAATGCCTTTTCGGGATTGCTCTCTACCAGTAGCTTGCGGATAAATGATGCAGAGGCAATGTTGCCGTTGGTGGCTTCGGTATCGTGTCCGGCGCCGGTGCGTTCTATAACGCAAGGCGTGATTTTGCTGTTTAGTTTCAAAAGTGCCTTGCAATACTCTATTCCCAAAATGTTGTTAGGGGAAGAAAGTATCTTTCCGGCATCAGCTCCGGCAAATTCTGCGGCAGCTTTTGCACGCGCTGCGGGGAATGAAAGCCCGTCTTTTGAATATAATTTTATCAGGTCGGTAAATTCGGGAGGCTCGTTTGCAAAAAGCTCTGCAAGTCCAAGTAGTTTTTCTGCATTATTGCATTCTGCGCCAAATGAAAGGTAGTCTATAATGCCAAGTGAGTCAAGTGTTCTTACTGCACCTTGAGCAAAGAATTCGGCAGAGCCGGTTGCAAAAGACACGGGAAGCTCCAGAACCAAATCTGCGCCGCCAAGGATTGCGGCCTTTGCACGCAGGCTTTTGGGATATATTGCGGCATCGCCGCGCTGAACAAAGTTGCCGCTCATAATGGCGACAACTGCATCTGCGCCGGTTTTGCGGCGTGTTTCTTCGATATGAAATTTGTGCCCGTTATGTAACGGGTTATATTCGCAGATAATTGCGGCAACCGTCATTTGTTCACCTTCTTTTGAGTGTCTTTATGCTATTATATACGAATTTTTGGATAAAAAAAAGGGTTTTATATCAAAAAATTAAAAAATTTGGTTTTTTCCTTGCATATCTTGGGAATTTGGTGTATAATATCAGATGGAAAATTTTTAATATATTATATTATATAACGGAGGCGGAATATGAGTAAGTTTTTAGACACAATCAAGGCAAGAGCAAAGTCTGACAAAAAGACAATCGTTCTTCCCGAATCAATGGATGCCAGAATTTATGAGGCAGTTGAAAAAATTCTGAAGGAGGATTTTGCCAACATTATCATTGTAGGTACTCCCGAAGAAGTTGAAAAGTACAGCAAGGGCTACGACATAACCGGTGCTACAATCATCGACCCCTATACATACGAAAAGACAGAGGAATATCTCAACCTCTTTGTTGAGCTGAGAAAGTCAAAGGGTCTTACCTATGAACAGGCAAAGGAAACCGCCCTTGGCGACTATATGTACTATGCGTGCCTTATGGTTAAGGCAGGCGACGCTGACGGTGTTGTTTCGGGTGCTTGCCATTCAACAGCAAATACTCTGAGACCCAGCCTTCAGATTATCAAGACCAAGCCCGGCACTAAGCTGGTTTCAGCTTTCTTCCTTATGGTTGTTCCGGACTGCGAATACGGTGCAAACGGCACATTCGTATTTGCGGACAGCGGTCTTGTTCAGAACCCTGACCCCGAAGAACTGGCTGCAATAGCAGCTTGCTCTGCTGAATCCTTCGAGCTCCTCGTTCAGGAAGAAGCAATTGTTGCAATGCTTTCACACTCAACAATGGGCAGTGCAAAGCACGACGATGTAACCAAGGTTGTTGAAGCAACAAGAATCTGCAAGGAGCAGAACCCCGAACTGAAGGTAGACGGCGAGCTTCAGCTTGACGCTGCAATCGTTCCCGAAATCGGCGAGTCAAAGGCTCCCGGAAGCAAGGTTGCAGGCCATGCAAATGTCCTCGTATTCCCCGACCTTGACGCAGGTAATATCGGCTACAAGCTGGCTCAGAGACTTGCAAAGGCAGAAGCTTACGGACCTGTTACTCAGGGTATCGCAATGCCTATCAACGACCTGTCCAGAGGCTGCAGTGCTGACGATATCGTTGGTGTTGTTGCAATCACTTGTGTTCAGGCTCAGGCTCAGTAAAATTGAATAGCGAGAGGTCGGTATGCACAAAATAGTGCCAAGTGTGACCTCTTTAAGAAAGGATGATAAACTATGAAAATTTTGGTTATTAATGCAGGTAGCTCATCACTTAAGTATCAGCTTATTGATATGGATACCGAACAGGTTCTTGCAAAGGGTCTTTGCGAAAGAATCGGTATTGCAGAGTCAAAGCTCAATCACACTCCTGCAGGTGGCGAAAAGATTGTTATTGCTCAGGATATGAAGGACCACTCAGATGCAATCCGTATGGTTCTTGATGCCCTTACAGATAAAGAACACGGCGTAATTGCAAGCATGGACGAAATCTCAGCTGTCGGTCACAGAGTTGTTCACGGAGGCGAAACCTTCAGCAAGTCCGTTATTATCGACGCAGATGTTAAGAAGGCAGTTGAGGCTTGTGTTCCGCTTGCACCCCTTCACAACCCTGCAAACCTTATCGGTATCGCAGCGTGTGAAGAGGCAATGCCCGGCGTTCCTCAGGTAGCTGTTTTTGATACAGCCTTCCACCAGACAATGACAAAGGAAGCGTATATGTACGCTGTACCTTATGAACTCTACGAAAAGCACAAAATCAGAAGATACGGCTTCCACGGTACATCACACAAGTATGTTGCACAGGAAGCAGCAAAGATGCTCGGTAAAAAGCCCGAGGATATCAAGATGATTACCTGTCATATGGGTAATGGCTCA
>SVJR01000038.1 GCA_015068845.1 Oscillospiraceae bacterium | reverse complement strand
CTGCTCCTGATACACTATACAGCCGTAGGTAACATCAAGAATATTTTCAAGCAGCGGATGCTTGTACTTTATGCTTCCGCTGTTTTTGTTTGCGATATACTGAGGGATGGAATCCATTGGACCCGGACGGTAAAGAGAAATTCCGGCAATGATATCTTCAAGAGTTGAGGGCTTGAGTTCCTTCATAAACTCCTTCATACCACCGCTTTCAAGCTGGAACACGCCGTCGGTATCGCCCTTTGAAATCATTGCATAGGTTTCAGGGTCGGTCATTTCCATACCGTCCATATCAACTTTTATACCGTGGGCGCGTCTAATATTCTCCACAGCGTCACGGATAACGGTAAGGGTACGAAGACCCAAAAAGTCCATTTTAAGCAGGCCCAGTCGTTCTATAGTGGTCATTGTGAACTGGGTTGTTATTACCTCATCGTTCCTTGATAGCGGAACATAGGTCTGCACGGGTTCACGAGTAATCACCACGCCTGCGGCGTGGGTTGAGGTATGTCTGGGAAGCCCCTCAAGCTCTGACGAAACATCTACAAGTCTTTTTACCTGAGGGTCGCTGTCGTACATTTCTTTAAGCTGTTTGTTGCTTTCCAGAGCTTTTTCGATAGTAATATTAAGTTCATTGGGTATCTGCTTTGCAACGCCATCCACAAAGCCATAGGGCATATCAAGGGCACGGCCTGTGTCACGGATTGCAAGCTTTGCCGCCATTGTACCGAAAGTTACAATCTGAGCCACACGATCTGCACCGTACTTGTTATTTACATAGTCAATAACCTCGCCGCGGCGTTCGTAGCAGAAGTCAATATCAATATCCGGCATGGTTACACGCTCGGGGTTTAAAAATCTCTCAAAAATCAAGTCGTATTTTATGGGGTCGATATTGGTAATTTCAAGGCAATACGAAACTATACTTCCGGCGGCACTGCCTCGGCCGGGGCCAACCATTATGCCATTCTTCTTTGCAAAATGAATAAAGTCCCACACAATCAGGAAGTAATCAACATAACCCATACTTTCAATGGTTGAAAGTTCGTATTTAAGACGGTCACGAATCGAGCTATCCGCATCAGGATAGCGTTTTTCAAGGCCTTTTTCGCAAAGCTCATGCAGGTACGATACCGAGGTGTAGCCCTCAGGAAGCTTAAATTCCGGCAGGTGGAGCTTGCCGAATTCGATTTCGACATTACACATATCTGCGATTTTCTGCGTATTTTCAATTGCTTCGGGGATATATGAAAACAGCTCCGACATCTGTTCCTCGGACTTGACATACATTTCGTTGGTAGACATCTTCATCCTGTCATCATCGTAGATGGTTTTGCCCATCTGGATGCACATAAGAACATCCTGGAACTCGGCGTCCTCCTGCTTTACATAGTGTATGTCATTGGTGGCAACTATGCCTAGGTCAAGCTCGCGGGCAAGACGAACAAGCTCACGGTTGAGCATTTTCTGCTCGTAAATACCATGGTCCTGAATTTCGATATAATAGTTTTCCTTGCCGAATATATCAATAAATTCCTGTGCGGATTTTTTGGCTTCGTCGTAATTGCCTGCCAGGATTTTTTTGGACAGAACACCTATCATACACGCACTGAGGGCAATAATCCCCTCACTGTTTTCCCGAAGGACATCCATATCAATACGGGGTCTGTAATAAAAGCCTTCAACATAGCCGATAGAGACAATGTTCATCAGGTTTTTGTAGCCGATGTTGTTTTTGGCAAGCAGAATAAGGTGCGAGCTGGACGAATCAAGCTCGTGAATCTTGTCCTTGTGGCCTCTTGCCGCAACATATACCTCGCAACCGAGGACCGGCTTGATGCCGATGCTTTTTGCATACTCGTAAAAATCAATAACACCAAACATACAGCCGTGGTCGGTTATTGCCATTGATGTCTGACCGAGTTCTTTGGCACGGTCAAGGACCTTTTTTACTGTTCCCTCGCCGTCAAGAAGGCTGAAGGCTGTGTGTGTATGTAAATGAGCAAATACCATCTGTGTTTCCTGTCCTTTCCGGTTTAACCGTTTTTTCTACTGTTTTTTCGCAATCTCTATTATTCGCTTTATGCGATGATTTATACCCGACTTGGTAAGCTGTGGTGTAAGCGTTTTACCGAGGGCGCCAAGGCTCAAATCCTTGTTGTTCAGTCTTGCAAAAGCAACCTCCTGAAGGTCTTCGGGCAAGTTTTTGATGCCTATTGTTGCTTCAATTTTATTGATTGCCGCAAGCTGTTTACCAGCCGCATCAATCACCTTGTCCATATTGGCAAGTTCGCCGTTATTGGCACGGTTAATATCATTTCTGAGCTCCCGTTCAATCTTCAGGTTTATAATCTGCATCTGGGCACTTACCGCTCCCATATAGGCAAGGGCATCGCATATTGTATCGGTATTTTTCGAATATAACACAAAACTGCTTCTGCGTTTTGTAGCTTTAAAATCAAGTTCAAGTTCGGTCAAAAATTCTTTCATTTCAGCGTGAATTCGCTCATCCGTGGTTACAAACTCCATATTATATGTTTTCTGCGGGTCAACAATCAATCCGCCGCCCCAGAATGCACCTCTTAAAAAGGCACCCCTGCAACACTCGTTGGTCGCAAACAGCTCGAAAATAGTTGTTTTACCCGATTCATAATCAAGCACCATATCAATAATTTTTTTGTTTGTAACCGTGCAATAAAAGTTATTCTTATTTTCCATAACCCGTGTAGAATCACCGCAGCAGCGTTTTACCAGAACCGCAAACCGCTTCATAACCTCAAAACTTTCGGAGACCACTCTCAACTCGCCGTCTTTAAGCCGACTTGCAAAAATCAGTATTCCCATCATTTCCGCATTGATACAGCACGGCTTACCGGGCGGATTGAGCTTACAAAGGCTTTCCTTTGTTTTTTGTGAAAATGACTTCATACCGTTTCTCCTTCTGTTTTTTAAAATTCTCCCACAAGCTTCACTTCGGGTTCAAGCATAACTCCGTTTTTCTCAAAAACTGTATTTTTTACAAATTCAATCAAATCAAGAACATCCTTTGCGGTAGCCTCACCCGCATTAATAATAAATCCGGCGTGCTTCTCTGAAACCTCTGCTCCGCCGCATCTTTTGCCTTTGAGTCCTGCTTCTTCGATGAGAGTTCCTGCGAAGTAGCCCTCGGGACGCTTGAAGGTGCTGCCGGCGCTGGGTTTTTCGACAGGTTGCTTCGTCACACGGCGTTTGGTAAGCTCTGAAATTTTTGCTCTGATTTCGTCAACATCGCCTTGCTGAAGCTTCATTGTGCAGCCGAGTATAACCATATCACTGTTGGTAAAACAGCTATGTCTGTAACCGAATTCACATTCCTCGTTTTTTAGTTCCATTATATTTCCGTCACTGTCCATACAACGAACAGAGACAATCACATCTTTCATTTCAGGTCCATACGCTCCGGCGTTCATATAAACCGCGCCGCCGATTGTCCCCGGAATACCCGATGCAAATTCAAGACCAGAAAGTCCGGAATTTGCCGCAATTGCCGAAGCCGCGGAAAGAAGAACCCCTGCACCGGCATAGATTTCATCACCGGATACCCCAAGACGATTAAGATTTTTATAAAGGCAAAGTACCGCTCCGCGTATACCCTTATCCCCGACAAGCAGATTTGACCCGTTACCCAGTATAAAAACCGGAAAACTGTTTTCCTTTGCAATTTTCAGCACATTTGCTATTTGTTCCTCTGTTTTTGGCATAAGAAAAATATCTGCCGGACCGCCTATTTTAAAGGTGGTGTGGTTTTTCATCAGTTCATCGGTCAGTACATTTTCTCTACCGATAAGCTCTTGAAATTTCTTTAACATAATTACTCTCCGAAATCAAATGTTTTATTCTTCTTTTCCGATAAATATTTTATGAAACGCTCAGCATTTAAATTCATAATCAATTCTTCTGGGAAATCCATTTCTTCAAGCATCGCAACAGCTTTGGGAACAATACCGATTTCACCCATAAAATGAGCGTCCGAATTCACCACAACAGGTGCTTTATATTTCTTGCAGGCAAGCGCGATTTCACGGCATCTTGCCACATTCTGCGGTCTTGATAAAAATGAGTGGTTGTTTATTTCAATACACACATTCCTTTTCTTTGCATAAGGAATTACCGTGTCCATATCATATAAAAAGTCTGGTGAACCGGTGTGTCCCAGAACATCTACAAGCGGATTGTCAATTATATTCATCCATGTTTCGGTGTGGTCGCCGCCTACTTCCTCTGCATATGTGCAATTATGGATTGATGCAATCACAATATCCATATCCTCAAGAATTTTCTTAGGGATATCCAACTCACCCGATTTGTTCAGAATATTTGCTTCTACGCCGCAAATGAGCTTCACTCCCTCCACCACTCTCGGAAGCGCTTTGAAATAAAGAAAGTGCCACAAATGTGGTGCATCCGGCATTTCAGGGCCGTGGTTTGTGCACGCCACCAGTTCAAGTCCTTTATCCCTTGCAGCGCACATATTCTCGTAAAGAGTACTGTATGCGTGGGCACTTGCGTTTGTATGTGTGTGTATATCTGTCAGAATCTTCATTTTGTCCCATCCTTTAGTTTTCTTCGTTCATCATACCCATAAGACGGTTATTGAGGGCTTCTGCCGCATTATAGCCCATTCGTCTTTGGCGGTTGTTCATTGCGGCAATTTCAAATATAACCGCCAGGTTTCGTCCCGGGCGCACCGGAATGGTAAGGCACGGAACATCTATTCCTAAAATATTGGTATAAGTATCTGTAAGACCAAGACGGTCATACTGCTTGTCCTTCTGCCATATTTCAAGCTGGATTACAAGGTCAATCTTCTCGGTATCCTTAACTGCACCGATACCAAAAATCTTCTTTACATCAACAATACCTATACCACGCATCTCGATAAAGTGACGGATAACCTCCGGGGCACTGCCGACAAGAGCTTTTGACGAAACACGCTTTATCTCAACTGCGTCGTCCGCAACAAGACGGTGGCCTCGTTTCATAAGCTCAACTGCAGTTTCACTCTTACCTACTCCGCTTTCGCCTAAGATAAGTACGCCTTCGCCATAAACCTCGACAAGAACGCCGTGACGGGTGATACGGGGGGCAAGCTCAACATTCAAGAATGCAATAAGTGCACTCATAAAGCTTGAAGTCGAAAGCTGGGTTCTGAGTAGATTTACCTCGTACTTTTTTGCGGATTCCATAAATTCAACCGATGGTTCAATCCCACGGGTAACAATCACCGCAGGTATGCCTCTGCCAAAGAAATCGTTAAGCTTCTGGGACTTTTCCTCATTCGTTAGCCCCTCAAGATAGGTATGCTCAACCATACCCATAATTTGCAGTCTCTTGGGGTCAAAATAATCAAAAAAACCGACAATCTGAAGTCCCGGACGGTTTACATCAACCGTCTCAATCAGAATATCACGGTTAGGTGTATATACTTCCTCAAGTTTAAAATCCTTTATTATCTTACTTAATGCAACTGTAAATACCTGTTCCTGCATCCTTTTCACCTCTGTAAAAGATTTGAATATACACAGTATAACATATTTTAATCAGTTTGCAAATAGATATAAGAAAATTTATTTACATTATTGGCAAACCTACATATCACTTTTAACTTTTTATTAGAAAAGGCTTGACTTTTTGCTCAGTTTATGTTATCATCTTCAAGTGGTTTTAATATGGTCCGGTAGTTCAGTTGGTTAGAATGCCAGCCTGTCACGCTGGAGGTCGTGGGTTCGAGCCCCATCCGGATCGCCACTTTTGCTGCCTTAGCTCAGTAGGTAGAGCGCATCCTTGGTAAGGATGAGGTCGGCAGTTCGACTCTGCTAGGTAGCTCCAAAAAAGACATCCAACCGGATGTCTTTTTTATTTTATCATTTAGTTTCTTAGCGGACTGACTCCATTTACATCATCCCGGATAAGCTTATAAATTGCAGCAGCAACAGGAACTCCCAATAACATACCAAGAACACCCATAATTCCGCCACCGACCGTTACGGCTGCAAGAACCCAGATTCCCGGGAGTCCTATGCTTGAACCTACCACCTTGGGATAAATAAGGTTACCTTCGAGCTGCTGCAGCACAACAATAAATATAAGGAAAAACAGTGCTTCAATCGGCGAAACCGTAAGAATCATAAACGCACCCACTGCCGCCCCTATATACGAACCTGCAACGGGGATTAGTGCAGTGAACGCCACTAACGCACCTATCATTGTGGGATACGGAAGTCCCAAAAGCATCATTCCAAAGGTACACAGAACACCTAAGACCCCGGCCTCGGTGCACTGACCCACTATATATCTGTGGAAGCAATCGTCCAGAACCGATATTACATATGAAATCTTCTTGTTCCAGCTTTCTTTGAGATAATGATTCATCACACGGTCACGCTGGTCTTTGAGTTTATCCTTGGCAGCAAGCAGATATACCGCAAAAATAATCGCAAGTATACTGGAAATAATTCCCGAGAACACCGACGAAACTGCCTTGACCGCCACATTCATTATATTACCTACACCGGATGTAAATATCTCTATAAGTTCGCCGATACGCGACTGCCAGTCGACTGACGAAAGAATTCCGGCAAAATTGTCGGATATAATGTTCCATTCAAGTGCTTTTTTCACAATAAATTCTAGCGCACCCGGAAGTTCTGCCAATATAAGCTGAATACCCGAAACCAGTTGAGGAACAACCAACACAACTACAAGCGCAATAATAGCGATTATGGTCAGAAACGCCAGAAGCATACAGACCGGACGGCGTGTTTTTTCTGCCAGTAACTTTTTGCTTTTTACAAAATAATGCCGTTCGTAAAAGCTCATAAGAATATTTACAAAATACGCAATCATACCGCCAATCAAAAGCGGCACAGCCGCACCAAAAACAGTTGCGAGAAATTCAGCTGCTACATCCCAGTAGTGTATACAGAGATATAAAACAAATATTCCCAAGCCAATATTTATATATTTTTTGAAGTTACTTTTCATATTTATCACCATTATTTATGTTTTTTAATATTATATTCCATTTTGCGAATAATTTCAACATTTTTATTCTATTAAAATATAACTATCAAAAAATTTTATATGATAAAAGGATTCTATTGGTCAAAATCCAAGTTTCTTATAAATTATTTTTAATTAAATATTGACAAACATTTTTTGCCGTGCTATAATGTTTTGGTTAAATGGCGTATTAGGGTCATTTAACATAAATAAAATACGCACATCATATGATTGACAGGGCGGTGCTGCAATACCCATGACAGCTCCCTGCAAGGTGACTATGGTGGAGGTGTAAAACTTTTGGAGGTGTAAAATCATGGGAGTTATTCAAATGAAGCAGTTGCTTGAAGCAGGTGTTCACTTCGGACACCAGA
>SVJR01000006.1 GCA_015068845.1 Oscillospiraceae bacterium | reverse complement strand
ACGAAAAATAAAACCGGAAGATATAAGCATTGAAATAAATCTTCCAACTCTAATTTATTATCTTGCAAAAAAATTAATAAACATATATTTATTTTAAGGAGGATTTGAGACTATGTTAAATCTCAAAAAAGTGATTGCTTTGGTATGCGTTTTCGCTCTTACACTCACAACTGTTGCTTTTGGTGCAACATATACTGATGTAGCAGAAGACAGCGCTTATTACGAAGCAGTTGAAACACTCAACAAACTCAAAATAGTTGAAGGTAAAGGCGAAGGCATTTTCGCTCCTGAAGACGGCGTAACAAGAGCTGAAATGGCTGCTCTTATCGCTCGTATCCAGGGTTATGGCGAAACAGCTAAGGCTAATGCTAATACAGCATTTACTGATGTACCCGCTGACTACTGGGCTTCTGGTTACATTGCAAATGCTGCTGGCATGGGCATCATCAACGGCTATGGCGACGGTACTTTTGGTCCCGAAGATCCGGTTCTTTACGAACAGGCTGTTAAGATGATTATGGCTACACTCGGTTACACACCTTTTGCTGAAAAGAACGGTGGTTACCCCACAGGTTACCTCGCAGCAGCTCAGAGATACGATGTATCACTCGCAGTTGCTAACGCAGCAGTAGGCAGCGAAGCTAACCGTGGTACAATTGCTCAGCTTCTCGTTAACGCTATCGACACACCCCTTATGATCCAGGCTAGATGGAGCAACAAGGGTGAAGTTGATTACGTTATCGCTGACGGCAACACAACAGGTTATCCTTATCAGACTCTTATGAGTGCAAACCTTGGTTATGTTAAGATTCGTGGTATCGTAGAAGAAAACACAGTTGCTTCTATCATTGGTACAAAGAACATTGACACAACAAAGGAAGCTGTTGTTACAATCGATGTAGCAGATGACTACAGCTCAACAAACAGCATGTGGGTTAAGGATGCTCCTGTTACTGAATTCTTGGTAGGCGGCACTGATGCTGAAGATTACCTCGGCCAGAGCGTTATCGCTTATGTTGAAAAAGTAGGTAACAAATGGCAGCTCGTTTCTATTGCTGTTGACACAGCAAGAAATAAAGAGCTTGTTATTGGCCTTGATCAGTTCTCAGCTGGCGGTGCTTCAGGTACAGACCTTAAGTACTTCAAGGAAGGTTCAAACGACACAACAGATGCTAAGATTCATACAAACGATACAGTAGAGAATGACTTTGCAGTAGTAGTAAACGGCGAATGGGATAGCAATGCAAGTGTTGCAACAGCAGTTGCTGGCAAGCTCAACTACGGCGGTCAGATCAGACTTATCGACAACAACGATTTAAAGGGTTACGATGTTGCTTTCATTGACATTGCTTACACAGCAGTTGTTGACGAAGTTACAAAGAACAAGATCGTTACTAAGGCTGGCGTTCTCGGAGATATCAAGTATGATTTCGAAGACGAAACAAAGGTTCTTAAGGTTATGAAGGACGGCGCTGAAATCGACGTTGCAGAGCTCGCTGAATTCGACGTTCTTTCAATCTACGCAAACAGCAAGAACTCTAACTACATTGTAATCGAAGTTCTCGGTTCAAATGTTGTTGGTACAATTACATCAAGCAAAAACTCTAAAACATCACAGGGCGGCGTTGCTTACAAAGTTGCTGACACATGGTATGATGTAGCAGATGGTGCTTACAAAGCAAGCGATCTCGCAGTAGGCGAAGGCGGTACAATCTATGTTGACCAGTTCGGTAAGATTGCTGCATTCATCGAAGATGCTGCTCTTGCTGGTGGCGCAGCTACAAACTACGCTTACATCATCGCTGTATCTGGCGAAAAATCAGGTTTTGGCAATGTTGATGTTCGCATTCAGATGCTCACCGCTGACGGCGTTGTAGTTAAGTCACTTGCAAACAATGCTGCACTTGAACTCGGTGCAACAATCACTAAGGACAACGAAGAAAACACTATCCCAGCTACTAAGGAAATCAAGCTTGACCTTGACAAGTGGAATGCTGGTGCAGATAAGGAAATGGGCACAGGCGATGACGTTAAGGGTCAGACAATCTACGCTGAAATCGTTGGAATGGCTACTAATGTAGTTCAGTACGCTGCTAACAGCAACGGCTACATCACAAAGATTACAGAAGCTGGTTATGATGCTGACTTCGTAACAGCTGGTTCATTTGCTGCTAATGCTGAATTTGACTCTGCAAGAGCTAAGTTCGGTTCGCAGAAGGTTGAAGCTGATGCTATCGTATTTGTTACAGCTTCAGTAAGCCAGATTGACAAGTACGCAGTTGCAACTCTTGATGCATTCAAGAATGAAGACCTCTATACTGTAACAGTTGGTTACCAGGATAAGAAGTCTGATGCTCCTAATGTAATCGTTATTCCTGCTACAGAACTCACAACAAGCGCAAGCGCTAATGTTGCTGTAGTTACAGAAGCAGGCAACAGCACAGATGCTGAAGGCAACGAAATCTACACAATCAAATACTTCATCGATGGTGAAGAAGTTACAACAAACACAACAGCTGATGTAGCAAGCACAGTAGCTATTCCTACAGTTGGTGACGTTGTTAAAATCAACATCACAGGCGATGCTATCTCAACTCTTGAATATGTATGGGATTTCGCTCCGGTTATCAGAGATAACTACGATGATGGTTCTGGCAATGCTGTAACTCTTGCTACAACAACAAATGCTGTAGCTGCTAAGGGTAACTACGTACGTTCTGGTCTTGAAACAATCTACGGTGGTATCGTTACAGATTGCAACGATGATTACCAGATTTCATTCGCAAACGACATCTGGACATCATCAGCAGTTAACAACAAATACCTCGACGAAGCTAAGAATGTATACGTAATCGAAGTTGGTAGCAGAAGCACTGTTATTGACACAGGTTCATACCGTGACTTCAGCTACTTCGAAGATCTCTACACAGAGGCTGCTTCAAAGCTTTACGATGCTGAAGGTAACTTCATCAACAAGACTGGTAAAGCTAACAAGGTTGGCTACGGTGACCACGTATACGTAAGAGAATATGACGGCGACATCATTGATGTTGTTATCGTTAAGGGTCTCCTTGATGACGTTGAATAATCTAATCTGATTAGATTTTAAAAGAGACGACTTCGGTCGTCTCTTTTTTTGTGTATTTTGGGATTGTTCTTTTAAATAAGAAGACAAGGGAGACAAGGGGGAGACGCAAGACAGGGGGACGGTTCTATTGTCATGCCCCTGTCTTGTGAATTTTATATTGGAAGACAAGGGGACGGTTCTATTGTCCTGCCCCTGTCTTGTGAATTTTATATTGCATTTTTTAATATATTCTGATATACTATAAAAAAAGGATGTGATTATATGCCTACATTATGCATATTTTTTGGAATTATTGTTAGAATGTATAATGAAAAGGGTGGGCAGCATAGTGTTCCCCACGTACACGCCGAGTATCAGGAATATAATGTAGTTATTGATTTTGATGGCAATATACTTGAGGGCGAGTTTCCAAAATCAAAATTAAAGCTTTTGGTTGCATGGATGGAAATCCACAAAGAAGACTTAGAGGCAAACTGGAAATTGCTGTCGAACGGTGATGGTTATTTTAAAATTGAACCCTTGAAATAAAACGGAGGTGCAGATATGAAGTATCCAAATGTTTTAAAGGTTGTTCCGCAAGCAGATTACAGCGTAATTGTAACATTTGACACAGGAGAGACAAAAAGATTTGATGTTGCACCATATATATCCGGAGAGTGGTATGGCCAGCTCAAAGATTTTTCAGTTTTTAGTACAGTTCGTCCGTGTGGAAATACCATTGAGTGGTCGGATGGTCAGGACATTGCTCCGCATGAACTTTATGAACTGTCTGTTGTGATGTAATTATTTGATTTTAAGAGAAGCCTTTGAGCTTCTCTTTTCTTGTTGCAAGGGCGGTCGGACAAGGGTCGCGTCGGACAAGGGGACGGTTCTCGTCGGACAAGGGCGGACAAGGGGACGGTTCTGTTGTCCTGCCCCTCCAGTCGGACAAGGGTCGGACAAGGGGACGGTTCTCGTGTCTTGACAAGCTCGCTGTTTTTTGATATATTAAGGTCGAGGTGATTGTTATGCCAAGAACACCAAGAAAGTTGAGCGAAAGCGGAATATACCATGTAATGCTTCGAGGGATAAATAAACAAGTTATTTTTGAGGATGATGAAGATTATTCAAAGTTCATCGAGATTGTTATAAAATATAAGGGAGTATCTCAATATAAGATATTCGCTTTTTGTCTTATGTCAAATCATATACACTTGTTGCTAAAAATTGATGGGGATTGTTTAGCGTCCGCAATGAAAAGGATTGCTGGCAGTTATGCATTCTGGTATAACAGAAAATACTACCGTATGGGACATTTATTTCAGGATCGTTTTAAAAGTGAACCCGTGGAAGATGATTCATATTTCTTAACTGTAGTCAGATATATACATCAAAATCCAATTAAAGCCGGAATGATTAATGAGTTGTATGAATACAAATACAGCAGTTACTTTGACTATTATTGCGGCGAAAGCGAAGTTGTTGATATGGACTTTGTTTATACCTTGCTTTCAAAAGACGAATTTATAGAGTTTAATAATGAAGAAAATAATGATTTATGTTTAGATATTAGCGATAGAAATTCCACATTGAATGATATTGATGCGAAAGAGATTATTAAACAAATTTCAAAGTGCAATAACTCAAGCGAATTCAAAGCATTGAGTAAGGAACAACAAAACAGATACATAAAGAAATTTAAAGACCTTGGGTTATCTATAAGGCAAATGAGCAGATTGACAGGGATAAGCAAGGGTGTTATCGAGAGAATACTTATAAAGTGAGACAGGAGAACCGTCCCCGTGTCCGCCCGTGTCCGCTGGAGAACCGTCCCCGTGTCCGCTACGCCCCAAATGTTTGTAGGGGTCGATGCCTTCATCGACCCGAAAGACGCTTGCTTTACTTTTGTTTCGGCTTAAATATTATTGCCATTACAAAGCCGAAAAATATTGATGCAGCAATACCGCCGGCGGCGGCAGCTGTACCACCGGTAAAAATACCGATAAAGCCTTTTTCTGAAACACCCTTCATTACGCCCTTTGCGAGGGTGTTTCCAAAGCCGATAATCGGCACGGTTGCGCCTGCACCTGCGTAGTCAACAATCGGTTCGTAAAGACCTAGCATTCCTAATATGACACCGGCAACAACAAAGGATACAAGTATCCTTGCCGGTGTCATTTTTGTTTTGTCAATCAAAATCTGGGCAATGGCACAAATAACGCCGCCTACCCAGAAAGCGTTAAAGTATTGCATAAGTTTTTCTCCTTTCGGGTGGGATATATAATAATGTAAAAATGGGCAATAGTGTATTGTCCATATGGGTTAAAATGTAGGGGACATTCACGAATGTCCCGAAACGGGCGGTTCGTGAACCGCCCCTACAATGCCTCGGAATGATACCGAAGTTGAGCATTGGACTGATAACCACGTTATTCTCCATCTGCCGAAATTGCAACTGCGTGGGCAATGCACGGAATTGATTCGCCCTGCATAGTTGAAGTGGGGCTGAGAAGTGCTCCTGTTCCCACAAACAGCAAATTTTTAATCTTTTTTGCCCTGAACATATCCATAATATAACCGCAAAGGGTAATTGCACCGCATCCGCAGCCCGAACCGCCGGAGTGCATATCCTGCTTGTCTATATCAAATACCATCAGGCCGCAATCGTTGTAGTTCTCGGTCATATCAAAGCCTTCCTCGCAAAGCATATCAATCGCAATTGATTTTCCGATTTTTCCAAGGTCGCCCGTCAGTATCAGGTCATAGTCCTGCGGTATTCGTTCAGTATCACGAAAGTGTGCAGATAGAGTATCGGCGGCAGCCGGTGCCATTGCTGCACCCATATTATTTGCATCTGAAACTCCGGCATCAATTATTCTGCCTGCTGTAAAGTGTGTCACATAAGGTCCGTCACCGTTTTTTGACAAAATAGCCGCACCCGACCCTGTAACTGTCCATTGTGCTGTTGGAGGTCTTTGTCCACCGTATTCAAGGGGGAATCTATACTGCCGTTCTGCTGTGCAGAAATGGCTTGAGGTTACGGCTGCTGTCATATCGGCAAAGCCTCCGTCGATCATAACCGAGGCAAGCCCCAGCGTTTCAGCCATTGTCGAGCACGCTCCGTATACGCCTAAAAATGGCACGCCAAAGTCGCGCAAGCCAAAGGTGGAGCTGATGCATTGGTTAAGCAAGTCCCCTGCAAACAGATATTCAATATCCTTGATTTCAACTGCTGATTTTTCTGCAGCACGGGCAACGGCTGTTTTCTGCATTTTGCTCTCGGTTTTTTCCCAGGTTTCTTCGCCCCATTCGGCATCTTCAAGAACCTTGTCATAATACTTTGCAAGTGGCCCTTCGCCCTCTTTTTGTCCTGCTATTGAGGCGTAGCTGAGTATATTTACGCCGTTTGTGAATTTTACGGTTTGTCTGCCAAGTTTTTTATTCATTTCAGACCTCCTGAAAAATAAGATTCTGTATGCCTCCCTCTTCGAGGGAGGTGGCAAAATCGAAGATTTTGACGGAGGGAGTAATGAGTATATCTAAAGAACTCCCTCAGTCTCACTGCGTTCGACAGCTCCCTCTAAGAGGGAGCCAAGATTCTTCGCCGTTGGCTCAGAATGACACCTAAGCGGGCGGATGTGGGCATCCGCCCCTACGATATAACGATTTCAGATTGGTTGTAGGGGTCGCTGCCTACATCGACCCGTAGCTACAATTTTTGTATAAGATAAAAAACCAGACCCAAAATGATTGATGAGTTTATTCCGTAAACCAAAACCGGCCCGGCAATGGTGAACATCTTTGCGGCAAGTCCCAGAACCCAGCCCTCGCGCTTGAATTCCATTGCCGGTGAAACAATGGCGTTTGCAAAGCCGGTAATGGGGACGAGTGTGCCCGCCCCGGCGTGCTTTGCCAGCTTGTTGTAAAGGTTAAGTCCGGTGAATAGTGCCCCCAAAAACACCATTGTTATGGGGACAGCGGTTTTTACACTTTCCTCGTCGAGACCGAGCACGTTTTTATAAATTTCTGAAAAAACCTGACCGACAGTACAGATTGCACCGCCAACCACAAAAGCAATTAAAACATCCTTCCAAATCGGGCTGTTCGGGGATTTTTTATCAACATAATCAAGATACTCCGTAACCTTGTATTTCATACTCATTCCTCCGGTTTGTATTGTATGCGGATAGTATTTGCAGGTATGGGATAATTATTCTGTTTTGCTATGAATTTTTTACTTAAAGCTATTGCAAAACCGTTGATAAAATAGTATAATTTAATATGTATGAGTATTTTTGAATGGAGTGTTTTTGCTTGAAGGAAGTAAGACCCGAGCTGCTTGAAAAGCAGCAGGAATATATAGACAAAATCTGTGCTGAAAACCGGATTTTGGGCAAAAAGCCGCTGGCGTTTGTCGAGACCTACGGTTGTGCTCAGAACGAGAGCGATTCCGAGCGTCTCAAGGGTATGCTTGAGGCAATGGGTTATGACTTTTGCGGCACCAGCGTTGATGCGGATTTGGTGCTTTATAACACTTGTGCCGTGCGTGAGAATGCAGAACTTCGGGTTTTTGGCAATATAGGTGCGTTAAAGCATCAGAAAAACCGCAAGCCGGGACTTGTTATCGGCGTTTGCGGCTGTATGATGCAGCAGGCGCATATTGCAGAGGAAATCCACAAAAAATACAAGCATGTGGATATGGTTTTCGGGACACACTCACTTTATATGTTCCCCGAAATTCTGGACAAGGCACGGCTTGGCAACAGAGTTTTTGAAAACGAGGACAGTGAGGGTGAGATATTTGAGACCGAAAGCTGTCACCGTGATGCGCCGCCCCTTGCTAAAATCCCGATTATGTACGGCTGCAACAACTTCTGCACATACTGTATTGTTCCGTATGTTCGTGGCAGGGAGCGCAGCCGCAGCGCAGAAAATATCTTAAATGAGGTAAAGAGGGTTTCGGAATCGGGTTACAAGGAGGTAATGCTCCTTGGTCAGAATGTCAATTCCTATGGCAAGGATTTGGAAGACGGACTCACCTTTGCCGAGCTTTTGGACGAGGTTTGCAAGGTCGACGGAATAGAGCGAGTGAGGTTTATGACCTCGCATCCTAAAGATATATCGGACGAGCTAATTGAGGTTATGGCCGGGAACGACAAAATATGCAAGCAACTGCATCTGCCCGTTCAATGCGGCTCGGACAGGATTTTAAAGAAGATGAATCGCAGCTACACCAGAGAAAAGTATCTGCAGATTGTGAAAAAGGTCCGTGAAAGGATGCCGGAGATTGTATTATCAACCGATATCATTGTCGGCTTCCCCGGTGAAACCAACGAGGATTTTGAAGATACCCTTTCAATCCTGAAAGAGGTGGAGTACGACCTTGTATTCTCGTTCATCTACTCAAAGCGCAAGGGTACGCCTGCGGCAGAGATGCCGGATTGTCTTACGGAAGAAGAAAAGCACAGAAACTTTGACCGTATGCAGGAGGTTCAAAACGAGATTTCAAAGCGCCGCAACGATGCGTACTTTGGCAAGGTCGAAAAGGTTCTGGTTGAGGGCTTCAGCAAGACCAATGCCGAGGTGTTAAGCGGCAGAACCGACGGCGGCAAGGTGGTCAACTTCCCCGGTGGCAGCGAGCTTGTCGGCGAAATAGTAGATGTGAAAATTACAGAATGTAAAACCTGGTCATTGACCGGAGAAATTGTTAAATAAAAGGAGAAATGAAAAATGAGAAACGAAATTATCGAAAAGGCTCAGGAACTGGGCACAATGATTGCAGAAAGTGAAGAAAGAGACAGGGTTGCAAAGGCGGGCGATGCAATGAACGCCAATGAGGAGGCGGTTGAGCTTCTCAATACCTACAACAAGAACCGTAAAGAGGCAACCGAAAAGCTTAGAGGAACAAATCCAACAAAGGAAGACCTCGAGCAGTACAAGGCTTATGTTCAGGCAGAGTTCGAGAAGATTGCAGGCAATGCACTTATCTCGGAATATATTGAGGCAAGCCGTGACTTTGACAATATGGTTCAACAGGTCAATGCGGTGCTCAGCTACTTCATTACCGGTCAGGAAAGTGCAACCGGCGAGGGCGGCTGCAGCGGTAACTGCTCAAGCTGTTCAAGCTGTCATTAATTAAAAGCACAGATAAAGGGTTGGGGGATTTTAAATGGCTGAATACACACCGATGATGCGCCAGTATTTTGAAATTAAAGAGCAATATAAGGACGCAATACTGATGTACCGTCTGGGTGATTTCTATGAGATGTTCTTTGATGATGCGCTTACCGCATCGAGGGTTCTTGAAATCACGCTTACGGGCAGAGATTGCGGTCAGGAGGAGCGTGCGCCTATGTGCGGCGTGCCTTTCCACGCTGTTGATTCGTATATTGCCAAGCTGGTGGAAAACGGTTATGCCGTTGCAATCTGTGAACAGACCGAGGACCCTTCCCAGACCAAGGGTATCGTAAAGCGTGAGGTAATCCGTGTGATTACCCCCGGAACAATAATTGATACTGCGGCACTCGACGATTCCAAAAACAACTACTTAGCGGCGGTTTGTGCCGATGGCCCCGGTGCAGGCGTTGCCTGCGTGGATATTTCCACCGGTGAGGTTTTTGTGAACGAGTTCGAGGGCGATGATTTTGAAGTTCAGGTTCTCAATGAGCTTAGTCGGTTTGGCCCGGCAGAGGTTATATTCAACCTTGAGGCTTACGAGAATATAAAGATAGTCGGATTTGTCGGCGAGAGGTTTGCGTGCCCGGTGCGTAACTATTACAACTGGGCGTTTGAGGCAGACAATGCCGACAAATACATAGAAAAATGTTTTGGCAATTCCATAGATTTAACTGAGGGCAAGGGCTTTGGAAAGGGTGCTTTGGGTGGACTTCTTATGTACCTTGAGGAGACCCAGAAGACCGAGCTTGCCAATCTGAGACGGGTACAGAAAATCGAAAAAGACGAGTATATGGAGCTGGACATTTACAGTATCCGCAACCTTGAGCTTATGGAAACTGTTCGTGGCAGGTCGGCGAAGGGTAGCTTGCTTACGGTGCTCAACAAGACAAAAACTTCAATGGGAAGTCGTCTGCTTCGTAAGTGGATTACAAGACCCCTTGCAAACTGTGTTAAAATCCAGAACCGCCACAACGCCGTGGAGGAGCTTGTAACTCAGCCCATACTCCGTGAAGAGCTTATGGCGGCGCTTACGGGGATCCAGGATATTGAAAGAATAATTTCAAAGATTGCATACAAAACGGCAAACTGCAAGGATTTACTTTCAATCGCGTACTCGTTCAGTAAGCTTCCGGAGGTAAAGAGAATTCTCGGCCGGTGCAGTTCGGGCGTGCTCACCCGACTTGCCAAAGACCTTGACGATATGTCGGATATTCGTGGAATAATTGAAGATGCGATTAATCCCAATGCCCCCATTTCGCTCCGTGAAGGCAATCTTATCAAATCTGGGTTCAGCGACGAGATTGATACACGCCGTGACCTTATGGAAAACGGCGTTAAATGGATAAATAACTTTGCCGAGGAGGAAAAGGATAAAACCGGTATCCGCAATATCAAGGTTGGCTACAACCGTGTGTTCGGGTACTACCTTGAAATCAGCAAGGCGAATACTGCCGAAGTTCCCGAATACTTTGTTCGCAAGCAGACACTTTCGAACTGCGAAAGATATATAACACCTCAGATTAAAGAGGTTGAAGAAAAGATAGTTGAGGCGGAGAGCCAGATTGTTTCAATGGAATATGAGATGTTCTGCAAAATCCGCGAGACGGTTGCGGCGCAGGTCGCAAGAGTTCAGCAGACAGCGCAGGTAATCGCAACGGCAGATGTTCTGTGCTCGTTTGCGTATGTTGCAGAGAAGAACCGGTATACCAAGCCGGTAATGAATATGTCAGATAGGATTGACATAAAAGACGGCAGACATCCTGTGGTTGAGAGCATCAACAGCAAGAATATATTTATCCCCAACGATTCTGAGCTTGACTGCGGCGAAAGACAGATAGCGATTATAACCGGCCCTAATATGGCGGGTAAATCAACATATATGCGCCAGACGGCACTTATCGTGCTTATGGCACAGATTGGCTCGTTTGTTCCGGCGGCTTCGGCTGAAATCGGGATTGTGGACAAGATATTTACCCGTGTGGGTGCATCCGACGACCTTTCTGCAGGGCAGAGTACATTTATGGTTGAAATGACCGAGGTGGCGTACATTCTTGACAACGCCACTTCAAAGAGCCTGATTATCCTTGACGAAATCGGCAGAGGTACCAGTACCTACGACGGACTCAGCATTGCCTGGGCGGTGGTTGAGTATATTGCCGACAAGAAGAAGTGCGGGGCAAAGACCCTTTTTGCAACGCACTATCACGAGCTTAGCGAGCTTGAAGAGCGTGAACCGAATGTCAAGAACTATTGCAGTGCAGTTAAGAAAAAAGGTGATGACATAACCTTCTTACGCAAAATCATTCGTGGCGGTGCTGACGGCAGTTACGGTGTCGAGGTTGCGGCACTTGCCGGCGTTAAAAAAGAGGTTATCCGCCGTGCAAAGAAAATTCTTGTTGACCTTGAAGCCCGTGATGGCGGAAATAATGTTCGGGGTACGGCAAAGGCAAAAACAATGCCCAAGCAGGTCGATGAGGACTTTGACCAGCTCAGCTTTATGGAGCTTGAGGAAAACGAGGTTGTTGCAGAAATCAAGGCACTTGACCTTGATTCTATGTCACCTATGGAGGCACTTACTAAGCTTTATGCACTTAAGGCAAAGGCGAAATCTTTGGATTAATAAGTTTTAAGGAGGTGGTTGTATGGCAGAGATAAAAGTATTGCCACAGGCGGTTGCCAATAAAA
Source organism: Oscillospiraceae bacterium (assembly GCA_015068845.1). Classification (GTDB taxonomy): domain Bacteria; phylum Bacillota; class Clostridia; order Monoglobales; family Monoglobaceae; genus SIG440. The sequence continues at coordinate 46,551 of SVJR01000006.1, read as the reverse complement.
TTGCGGCAGGCGAAGTGGTTGAAAGACCTTCAGCAGCGATTAAGGAGCTGGTTGAAAACTCCATAGACGCCGGCGCAAGTGAAATACGCGTTGAGATAAAAAACGGCGGCATCAAGTACATATCCGTTCAGGACAACGGCAAGGGTATCCCGAAGGACGAGCTTGAGTTTGCCTTTATTCGCCATGCAACAAGTAAACTCCGTGAGATAGAGGATTTATACGAAATTCAGACTATGGGCTTCCGCGGCGAGGCGCTTGCCAGCATTTGTTCCGTTGCCGAGGTTCAGGTTCTTACAAGATGCCGTGATGCTGAGGAAGGCGTAACAATGACGGTTAAGCACGGGGTTGCGTCGCCTAAGTGCGAGGTGGCGTGCAACTTCGGCACAACGATGATTGTGGAAAATCTCTTTGCAAATATCCCTGCACGAATGAAGTTCCTTAAAAAGGATTCAACCGAGGCAGGATATGTGACCGATGTTTTAGGCAGAATTGCTCTTGCCAATCCGTCGGTTGCGTTTAGATATATCAGCGACGGCAAGGAGGTATTTTCAACCTCGGGCGACGGTCAGCTTAAAAATGTCATTCTCAATATTTACGGAATTGACCACGCCAAGGCGGTGTGCGAGGCGGATTATAGTGAGCACGGCGTGCGTGTTCACGGAATGGTTGGCAAGGCGGAGCTTGCACGGGGTAACAGAACCCGTCAGACCCTGCTTGTGAACGGCAGGTATATCAAAAACCACGTGGTTTCCAAGGTGGTTGAGGAGGCGTACAGAAATGTTCTGATGACGGGAAAGTTCCCGTTCTTTGTACTGAACATCGACCTTTCACCACAGCTTGTAGATGTGAATGTTCACCCTGCCAAAACCGAAATCAAGTTTGCAAACGAAAAAGAAATATATAATATAGTCCACACGGCGGTGAAAAATGCTCTTTACAAAATAACAGCACAGCCGGTTTCGGCTACGCCTGTACCTGAGGTAAAACCGATGCAGGCTCCGGAGATAAAGAGCGTACCTGTGCCGGAAGTGAAGTCCGCGGCTCCTGCCAAAAGTGAGCCGGCTGCACCGGACCGCAAAATTATCAGGGAATTTATGCAGAATACAGTTCCCGATACAAGCGCATTTGAAAGGGAGACAAGACGGGTTACGGCATTCAACGAGCCAACCCCGATGATTGATAAATTTTTTGAGAGGTTTGAGGAAAAACCGAAGGTACAGTCATCGGTCGCGGAAGATATAAAACCGCAGCCTGTTGTTGTGGAAGAAAACCCGATAGAGGTGCAGAAGCCGGAGCAGCTTGATTTATTCGAGGAACAGACGGCTGAAGTATATGAGCAGGTTTTACCGATAAAGGTTGTGGGTCAGGTGTTTGACACATACCTTGTTTGTCAGCAAGGCGACAGTATGTATCTCATTGACCAGCATGCGGCGCACGAGAGAAAGCGGTTCGAGATGCTGAAGGCGGATTACACAAGCAAAAAGACCTCGGGGCAGATGCTTCTTACCCCCATTGTTCTTGATGTTGATGCGGTAGAGCTTCAGGCAGTTAAGGATAACGCACAAATGCTCTCGGATATGGGCTTTGAGATGGAGGAATTCGGCAGAAGCTCGGTGATTATCCGAGAGACTCCGTTTATTGGTGATGAGGACGAAATTAAGGCACTCGCAACAGAGGTGATTGTGGTTTTAAAGGACGGCAGGCCGATGGGGCTTTTATCCTTTGAGGAGCGACTACTGGATATGATTTCGTGTAAGTATGCCATAAAGGCGAACAAGGGGCTAAGCCATATTGAACTTGAGGCTCTTGTGAAGATTGTTGAGGAGCTGGAAAAAGACGGGATAACTACCTGTCCTCACGGCAGACCCATAAAAATTGCCTTTACCAAGCGTGAGATTGAAAAGATGTTCAAAAGGATTGTTTAGGTATGCAAAATAAGATAATTGCGGTTGCGGGGCCGACGGCTTCGGGCAAAACCGCTTTGGCGGTGGAAATTGCAAAGGCGGTAAACGGCGAGATAGTTTCCTGCGATTCGATGCAGATTTATAAAGGTTTGAGCATCGGTACGGCAAAGCCCGACGAGGACGAAATGCAGGGAATTCCACATCATATGCTTGATTTTGTCGAGCCGGAGCGTCGTTACAGTGTTGCGGACTTTGTATGCGATGCAAGGCGTTGCATAGACGATATCCTCAGCCGCGGCAAGGTTCCGGTTATTGCCGGCGGAACGGGTCTTTATATGGACAGTGTGTTAAATAATATAAGCTTTGCAGATTTTGATTCCGACCCGAATTTCCGTGAGGAAATGCAGGCCCTGGCAGACTCGAAAGGCAACGACGCAGTTTATGCACTTTTACAGGAGACAGACCCCGAGGCGGCGGAGAAGATTCACCCAAACAATGTCCGTCGTGTTATCCGTGCCCTTGAAGTGTGCAAGGTGACAGGCAAAACCTTCACTCAGGTAAATCTTGAATCGGTGAGGGATGCGGTGTATGATGCGCTCATCATCGGGATTGATATGGATAGAGAGAGATTGTACGAGCGTATAAATCTCCGCGTTGATATAATGCTTGAAAAAGGCCTTTTGGAAGAAGTGAAGGGACTTTGGGAAAAGGGCGTCGGAGCGGATACAACGGCAATGCAGGCAATCGGCTATAAGGAGCTGGTTGAGTATTTTGAAGGTCGGTGCTCTCTTGGTGAGGCGGTCGAAAAAATCAAGATGGAAAGCCGCAGATATGCTAAACGCCAGCTGACCTGGTTCAGACGAAACCCAAGCATTGCGTGGTTTGATGCGGGCGAGGACGGGTTTTACGAAAAAGTTTTCGAAAAATGTTTTACTTTTCTTAAATAATTTGATACAATGTAATTAATGAAGTGGGGATTTTACTTTATGAAAACCAACAGAAAATCTTCAAAACGAAAAACAAAAAAACGCGGCGGCTTTGTGGGCTTTCTTGTCCTTGCCTTTGTGTTGATTATCTCGGTCAATTCCGTGCTTAGCTACGGCAACCGTATGACAACCACCATTGTACGCAGCGGCGCGGAGGAGGATCTGATTTCTGCAGAAGGCTATATCTTTCGCGAACAAACGGTCATAAATGCCCCGGTCTCGGGGTATCTGTACTGCGTTATGGCAGAGGACGAGCGTGTGAGTCTTGGTGAGACCGTTATGCATATCTACAAAAACGAAATAAACATTTCAGCAAACAATGAACTGAAGGCGCTTGAAGAAAAAATCGACAAACTGTCCGAAACGGCACTTACGGGCGATGTTTTCAGTAACGATACTGCGAAAATCGAACAGACAATATCCCAGTCGCTCAGACGGATTCCGATGCTTGGCCACGCCGGAAATCTTGAAAGCACGGCGGAAATTGAAAGCACCGTGAATTCGCTGATTGAAAAACGGCGGATTATCTCGGGCGAAATCGAGCCGGTTGATAACAATGCCGAAATAAAAAGACTTCAGGCTGAAAAAGCGTCTGTTGAAAAGAAGTATAATATCGAAAGAACTCTGGTCCACGCCCCCAAGACCGGCGCTTTTACCGCGCGTATAGACGGGCTTGAGGATAAGCTGACATTGGAGGCACTTGAGGAGATTACCCCGGACTATCTAAAGGAGCTGGACAAGCTCCCGGCAGAAGCTAAAACAGCAGAATTTGCGGATTCCGGTGAGCCTATCGGCAAGATTGTAAATAACTTCTCATGGAGTATTGCAGCAAAGGTGCCGGCTGACGAGGCAGAGGGTCTGCAGACGGGCAGCAAGCTTAAACTCCGGTTCCCCGATATAAGCATTGATGCGGTTGAGGGAACGGTCACAAACATAACCCCCGAGGTATCGGGCAAGGTTATACTGGTTGTCAATTCCAACAAGTATGTTGATATGATATATTCATCGTCACGGGTGAAGGTTGAGTTCATAAAAAGCAGTTATGACGGGTACAGAATCCCTGCAAAAAGTCTCCGTATGGACGGCACAACAATGGGTGTTTATGTTATCCGCAACGACAAGGCAAAGTTCCTGCCGGTGGACCTTATATACAGCGGCAAGGATTGGGCGGTTGTTTCTGAAAAAGCAGATAATACGGCAGATGGAAACAGCCCGCTCAAGCTTTATGATGAGCTTATTGTCAGTGCAAAAAATCTTTATGACGGCAAGGTTGTGAGGTAAAATGTCATATATCAGTGAAAATCTTGAGCAGGTTCGCAAAAACATAAAAGCTGCGGCAGAGGAGGCAGGAAGAAATCCTGAGGATATAACTCTTATTGCGGTAACAAAAACCTATGGAACAGATGTGATGAATGAGGCGATTGACCTCGGTGCTTGCGATATCGGCGAGAATCGTGTTCAGGAGGTTATGGAAAAGTTCGAAAATGTAAAGCCGGTTCGCTGGCATCTTATCGGACACTTGCAAAAAAACAAAGTTAAGTATATAATAGATAAGGTGGAGCTTATTCATTCGGTTGACAGCTTTGATTTGGCAAAGGAAATCGACCGTCAGGCCAAAAAGCACGGCAAGGTTCAGAACATTCTTTTGGAGGTAAATGTTTCGGGCGAGGAAAGTAAGTTCGGCATAAATCCTGATGAATGTGAAGAACTGTGTCGCAGTATTTCCGCAGAATTTGAGAATGTAAAAATCAAGGGTCTTATGACGGTTGCGCCGTTTACCGACGATGAGGAGTTGCTTATCCGTGTGTTTGACGGAATGAAAAAGCTTGCAGAGGATATTAAGGAGAAAAATATTCCGGGAGTCTCTATGGACGAGCTTTCAATGGGTATGACCAATGACTATGCCCTTGCGATAAAGCACGGCGCAACAATGGTTAGAGTTGGTACCGGAATTTTTGGAAAACGGGACTATACAAAATGATTTTTTTGTGATATAATAATTATTTAGAGGAGATTTTTTCAAAATTACGAATATTATTAAACTTTTATATAAAATTCCGAGGAGGAAAATATAATGAGTATAGTAAACAAGATGCTTAATCTTATCGGCTTTGACACAGGCGATGATTACGAGGAGGATTTGCTCGAAAACAGCGAATTTTCAAACAGCTCTGTTTTTGAAGCAGACGAAAGCGAAACCCTTGAGGTTGGCGGCAAGCGTAATAAGGTTGTAAAAATCCACACAACTGCGCAGCTCAAGCTGGTTGTTCTTCAGCCCGAAAGCTTTGAAGATGCAAGAGACATTGCGAACCACTTAAAGAGCAAAAAGCCAGTTGTTATGAACCTTGAATCCGTTGAAAGAGATGTTGCACGCAGAATTGTTGATTTTCTCAGCGGTGCTGTATACGCACTTGACGGAAACATCCAGAAGGTTTCAAACGGAATATTCCTTATCGCACCCTACAATGTGGGTATTATGGGTGATTTCAAGGACGAGCTTCGCAACAAAGGAATTTTTCCCTGGAATAACTAATGCAGCAGGGTATTGACGAGAAAATTCTGCTTGCAAAAGCGGCAGATACAGCTCTGCTTTGCGAAAAGCATTATACTGTTAAGGCGCTGGGGTTTTTAACCCCTGCCGAGGCGGCAGTTATTAAGGCTCATTTGCGGCAGATAGGTATCCCGGATATCCGTCTTACCTTTTATGGCGGTTATCCCGATGCGGAGCGGTGTATGTTTATGGCGCTCCCCGAATATGCAGAGGACGACGCTATGGCGGAGTTTGTTTCGGCGCTTGAAATTTCAGGCAGGGATATAGATGCTTTAAACCATCGTGACTTTCTGGGCAGCCTTCTGGGACTTGGCATCCGCCGTGAAAAAATCGGGGATATCCTGTGCCTTGAGGGGAAAACCCTGGTGTTTGCGGCAGCGGACATTGGCGAATACATAATCTCCAACCTTGACAAGGTGGGGAGATGCGGCGTAAAAATCCGCAAGGTTGAACCTGGTGAGTTTGAAGTTCCGAAACGCAAATTTGAAGAAATAAAGACAACCGTTGCGGCGCTCAGACTTGACTGTATAGTTGCAGCGGCACTTAAAACCTCCCGCAGTGTTGCGGCGGAGGTTATAAAAAGTAAGAGAGTCAGTGTCAACTGGCTTGAATGCGATAATGTATCATTGCAGGTAAATCCCGGAGATACCTTTTCGGTTCGAGGTGCGGGCAGGTTCATACTGTCGGACTCTTTAAACACAACAAAAAAAGGCCGACTTGGGATTTGTATAGAAAAAGCAACATAGAAACAAATTTTAGATTTTTTAGAGGTGATTCTTTATGCTGACACCATTGGAAATTGAAAACAGAAAATTTAAGAAGGAGCTTTCGGGCTACAGTAAGGTTGAAGTTCAGGAGTTTATGCATGTAATAGGCGAAAACTATGAGCTTATCTACAAGGAAAACCTTGCAAACAAGGACAAAATCAATATGCTGTCCAATGCAATCAAACAGTACAAGGCAATGGAGGAGGCTCTTCAGAGCGCAATTCTTGTTGCCCAGAGTGCGGGTGACGAGGTTGTTCAGAATGCTAAAAAGAAAGCGGAGAACATTATCGCAGATGCTGAAACAAAGGCATCACAGCTGCTTTCGGACGCAAGCCGTGAGGTTACTCGTGTAAGCTACGAGTATGAGGAAATGAAGCGCAGCGTTGAAGTTTTCAGAACAAGAATTATCTCGCTTTTGACCTCTCAGCTTGATATTGTTAAGGAATTCAATATGCCCACGGCAAAAACCACCGATATTAAGGTTGAGCCCAAGCGTGTTGAACTTGAGCCCGTTTCGGACGAACAGCCTGAAAAGGTAATGTCGGCCCTTGAAAAGCTGGAGCGCGTTACAATGGAGCTTCCCAAACTGACTGTTAACGAAAAGGGCGAGTATGTTGCGGCAGATCCCGAAGAAGGCGAAGAACCTGCGGCAGAGGCTGAATAATCAAAAGGCTCTTGAAACTGTAATCTGTTTCCCGAGGTGTGTCCTGGGGGAACAGATTTTTGGTATAAAAGGAATTTTCCGCTATGCCTGATAAAAATAAAAAAAACGGCGATGCCGTTTATTTGAAATTATTAACGGAGAAATATCATGGTTTATTTTGTTGTATGTATAGGGATAATAATACTGGATTTCCTTGTGAAGCATTGGGCACAAGCCGAGCTTTCGCAAATCGGCAGTATATCGGTCTGGGAGGGTGTGCTTCACCTGACCTATGTTGAAAACCGCGGTGCGGCCTTCGGGATACTTCAGGATAAAGTATGGTTTTTTGTTATAGTGGCTCTGATTGCCATACCTGTGATATTGTTTGCATTGTGGAAGTTCAAAAATCGGTCAAAGACCCTTAATTTAGGGCTTTGCTTTGTAATGGCAGGGGCTGTGGGGAATATGATTGACCGCATCTCTTTGGGGTATGTGGTTGATTTTATTGATTTCAGATTGATTGACTTCCCTGTTTTTAATATTGCCGATATTTTTGTGTGTATAGGTGCAGGACTGATAGCGGTTTTTGTTGTTTTTATTGAAGACAAGCTGAAGTCCGTCCCGAAGGAGGCAGAGAAGAATGCTGATTTGTGTTGAAGCTTCGGGTGCAAGACTTGATGTGTTTCTTGCCAAGACAAATGCTGACCTTACAAGGTCGAGAATTCAAAAGCTGATTTCAGACGGCAATATCACGGTAAACGGAAGTACGGCAAAGGCGAATTACAAGCTGCGTGAGGGCGACAGAATTGAACTGACTCTTCCGCCGCCGAAGGACACCGAGCTTAAAGCGGAGGAAATACCGCTTGATATAGTTTATGAGGACGAGCATATGCTGGTTGTCAACAAACCCCAGGGGATGGTGGTTCACCCTGCGGCAGGCAACCTTGAGGGTACGCTGGTCAACGCGCTTATGGCGCATTGCGGTGACAATTTGTCGGGGATAAACGGCGAGATACGGCCCGGGATAATTCACCGCATTGACAAGGACACAAGCGGACTTCTGCTTGTTGCCAAGGACGACCGTGCCCATCTGGGACTTTCCGAGCAGATAAAGGAGCACAGCCTGACCCGTGAATATATGGCACTTGTTCACGGCAGAATAAAGGAAGATTCCGGCACGATAGATGCACCCATCGGCAGAGACCCCAAGGACCGTAAAAAAATGACAATAACCGAGAAAAATTCAAGAGATGCGGTGACGCACTTCTATGTTTTGGAGCGGTTTGATAAATACACGCTTGTGAGATGTCGGCTTGAGACAGGCCGCACCCATCAGATACGGGTTCATATGTCCCAAAACGGTCATCCGATAGTCGGTGATCCCGTTTACGGAAGGAAAAAGGAAGAGTTTAAGCTAAGCGGTCAGCTCCTCCACGCACGCAAGGTGGGCTACATTCACCCGGTTCTTGGTGAATATATGGAATTTGAAAGAGAAGCACCGGATTATTTTGAAGAGGTACTGACCAAACTAAGGAGGCGGGAACAGTGAGCGGCAACATACACGATAGACACAGAGAACGGCTTGACATAAAGGTTGCCAAAGAGGGTCTTGAGTTCCTTGAACCGCACGAGCAGCTTGAATATATCCTGTTCACTGTTATTCCGCGTGCCAATGTTAATGAGGTAGCGCATAAAATGCTTAGGCGCTTTGGGTCTCTTGCGGGCGTATTTAACGCAGATGTCGAACAGCTGATGGAGTTTAAGGGGATCGGTGACCGAGCTGCAAAGTTTCTTAAAACCTTGCCGGCACTTTTAGGTATAACTGAGCGCAATCTCAAGTACCATAAGCCGCCTCGGCTTTTTACTATGGAGGAGATAACGGCATATGCTTCCACATTCTTTTACGGGAAAATGCTTGAGGAGGCATATCTTTTCAGCCTTAACTCATCGTTCAGGTTGCGTTCTGTAATAAAAATTTCAAAGGGCGGGGAAACTCATACTTACATAACCCCCAAGCAGGTTGTAAGGCGGGCGCTTTGGGATAATGCGGCTGTGGTTCTGATTGTTCACAACCACCCCAGTGGAAATCCTAAACCGTCATATGAGGATATAGCGTTGTCCAGGCAGCTGAACGATGCTTTTGCGGCAGTAGACATCAAGTTTCTTGACAGCGTGATTATATCGGGTCAGGAAAGCTACAGCATCCGTGGCAACGGATATCTTAAAAAAGTGAAAAATCTGAAGGATTTTGAAGGCGAGTACGAAATTCAGTTGATATAAAAAGGAGGTTTTGCAAGATGCCGGAATTTACAATTCATTCACCCTATGCGCCAAACGGCGACCAGCCCCAGGCAATTGAAAAGCTGACCCGGGGTGTTCTGCGCGGTGATAAGTTCCAGACCTTGCTTGGCGTTACCGGCTCGGGCAAAACCTTTACTATGGCAAATGTGATTAAAAATGTCAACAAGCCAACCCTTGTCCTTGCTCATAACAAGACCCTTGCGGCACAGCTTTGCAGCGAGTTCAAGGAGATATTCCCCGAAAACGCGGTAGAATATTTTGTTTCATATTACGACTACTATCAGCCCGAGGCGTACATTCCGCATTCGGACACATATATCGAGAAGGACGCGCAGACAAATGATGACATTGATAAGCTTCGCCACTCAGCAACGGCAGCGCTGTTTGAACGCAAGGATGTTATCATTGTCGCCAGCGTATCCTGCATTTACGGCCTGGGCGACCCGATTGACTACAACAATATGGTGGTGTCGCTCCGAACGGGCAATATTGCCGACCGTGACGAGGTAATAAAAAAACTGATTGAGATTCAGTACGAGCGCAACGATGTGGACTTTTCGCGTAATAAGTTCCGTGTCCGTGGCGATGTGATTGATGTATTTCCGTCATATTCAAGCGGTAACGCAATCCGGATAGAGTTCTTCGGTGACGAAGTGGACAGGATTGCGGAAATCAGCTCGGTAACGGGTGAGGTTATTTCGGTGCTGAAGCATTGCGCAATTTATCCGGCATCGCATTATGTTGCCGGCAAGGAAAAACTTGACTGTGCCGTTCCTGCAATTCTTGACGAGATGGAAAGCCGAGTAAAGGAGTTTGAGGCAGACGACAAACTGATTGAGGCTCAGCGTATCAGACAGCGCACCCAATATGATATGGAAATGCTGCGTGAGACGGGGTTTTGTCAGGGCATCGAAAACTACTCGCGGCACATCAGCGGAAGGGCGGAGGGCAGTCCGCCGTTTACACTTCTTGACTATCTGCCCAAGGACTTTTTGCTCATAGTGGACGAGTCCCATGTAACGATTCCGCAGGTTCGTGCAATGTATGCCGGCGACCGTGCCCGAAAGACAAATTTGGTGGAATATGGATTCCGCCTCCCGTCGGCATATGATAACAGGCCGCTTAATTTTGACGAATTCTATGACCATATAAATCAGGCTATTTTTGTCAGCGCAACCCCTGCCGAGTTTGAAACTGAGCGTTCAACGCAGGTTGTCGAGCAGGTAATAAGGCCGACCGGTCTGCTTGACCCGAAGATTGATGTCCGTCCCGTGGCAGGTCAGGTTGATGACCTTTACGGCGAGATATGCGCCCGTACTGAAAAGGGCGAGAGGGTGCTTGTAACCACTTTGACCAAAAAGATGGCGGAACGGCTGACGGATTATTTTGCGGAAATGGGCGTGAAGGTAAGATACCTTCATTCCGAGGTGGAAACCATTGAACGAATGGAAATTATCCGCGACCTTCGTCTTGGCGTATTTGATGTTCTTGTGGGAATAAACCTTTTGCGTGAGGGTCTTGACATTCCCGAAGTTTCATTGGTCGCTATCCTTGATGCTGACCAGGAAGGCTTTTTACGGTCGGATACATCTCTCATCCAGACCATAGGGCGTGCGGCACGAAACGCAAACGGCTCGGTTATAATGTATGCAGACCGGATTACAGGCTCAATGCACCGTGCGATTACCGAGACGGAACGCCGTCGCAAAATCCAGAGAGAATATAACGAAGAGCACGGAATTGTTCCGCAGTCAATTAAAAAGGATGTCCGTGATATTATCGAGGCAACCGTGAGCGGTGACGAGACGCAATCAAGAGCAAAACAGCCGGATAGTGCCGAGATTACTGAACGGACAATTGCTGAGTTAACGGTTGAAATGAAGAAAGCTGCAGAACTATTGCAGTTCGAGCTTGCGGCAAAGCTGCGTGATGAGATAAAAAAGATACAAGGAGAACAGTGATGCATAAGTATATAGATATCAAGGGAGCAAGGGAGAATAACCTCAAAGGTATAGATGTTAAAATCCCCCGCGATAAGCTGGTTGTGCTGACCGGTCTCAGCGGCTCGGGCAAGTCGTCCCTTGCCTTTGAAACGATTTATGCGGAGGGACAAAGGCGTTATGTAGAGTCGCTTTCGGCGTATGCCCGGCAGTTTCTCGGCCAAATGGAAAAGCCGAATGTGGAGTCAATCGACGGTCTTTCCCCGGCAATCTCCATTGACCAGAAGACAACAAGCAAAAACCCCCGTTCAACTGTGGGTACGGTTACCGAGATTTACGACTATATAAGACTTCTGTATGCCCGTATCGGTGTTCCCCATTGTCCTAAGTGCGGCAAGGAGATACATTCCCAGTCAATCGACCAGATTGTTGATGCGGTGCTTGAACTGCCCGAAAAAACCAAGTTCCAGATCCTTGCTCCGGTAATCAGAGGCCGTAAGGGCGAGTATACCAAGGTTTTTGAAAAGGCGGTAAAGGACGGCTTTGTTCGCGTTCGGGTCGATGGCGAGATTTATGACCCTGCTGCAGACGAGATTGTACTGGACAAGCAGAAGAAGCATAATATTGAAATTGTGGTTGACAGACTTGTTGTTCGTGAAGGAATTGAAAAACGACTGACCGACTCTCTTGAAACAGCCCTTAAAATGGCTGACGGGCTGGTCGTTATTCAGCTTCCCGACGAGGACAAAGAGATGATGTTCAGCCAGAACTATGCCTGTGATGATTGTGGAATTAATATTGAGGAGCTTACACCCCGTATGTTTTCATTCAATACCCCATACGGTGCGTGTCCGCATTGTATGGGTCTTGGTAGTGTTGAGCTGATTGACCCCGACAAGCTCATTCCCGACAAAACCAAGAGTATCAACGAGGGCGCAATTAACTGCTACGGCTGGAGTGGAACCGACAAAATGAGTATTTCCGCAATGTACTACAAAGGTCTTTCCGAGCATTACGGATTCAGCCTTGACACACCGTTTAAGGACTTACCGAAGGATATTGTGGATATCCTTATGTACGGTACCGGCGGCGAAAAAATCCGGCTTTCGTACGAGCGTAAATATGCCAAAGGCGAACAGTATGCCCGATTTGAGGGGCTCTTGAATAATATTGAGAGGCGGTATAACGAAACAAACTCCGAATGGGCAAAACGCGAAATTCAGGAGCTTATGTATTCAATGCCCTGCCCTGATTGCGGCGGCGCAAGACTCCGCAAGGAGAGCCTTGCTGTAACGGTAAAGGGTCTTAATATCAACGAGGTATGTAACTTTTCAATAAGTGAAGGCTTGGAATTCTTTGATAAAATTGAGCTAAGCGAGAGGGAAGAATTAATCGGTAAGCAGATATTAAAAGAAATAAAGGACAGAATGAAATTTCTGGTCAGCGTAGGCCTTGATTACCTGACCCTGACCCGTTCCAGCGGAACGCTTTCGGGTGGCGAGGCTCAGCGTATCCGGCTTGCAAGCCAGATTGGTTCAGGGCTTATGGGAGTGCTGTATATCCTTGACGAGCCGAGTATCGGCCTCCACCAAAGGGACAACCACAAGCTGATTGAGATGCTTAAACGCCTTCGCGACTTAGGCAATACTCTGATTGTGGTGGAGCACGACGAGGACACAATGTACGCGGCGGACCATATCGTGGATATCGGTCCCGGCGCAGGCATTCACGGCGGTGAGGTAATTGCGGAAGGTACGGTTGAGGACATAAAGAAGTGTGAGAAGTCCGAGACCGGACTTTACCTTAGCGGTAAAAAGAAAATTCCCATTCCCGAGGTGCGTCGCCGCGGCAACGGCAAGTTTTTGAAGGTGGTCGGGGCATCCCAGAACAACCTTAAGGATGTGACGGTTAAAATTCCGCTCGGTACAGCAACCTGCGTTACCGGTGTTTCGGGCAGCGGAAAAAGCTCACTTATAAACGAGATTTTGTATAAGGTTCTTGCCAATGAGCTTAATCACGCAAAGCAAAAGCCCGGTAAGTACAAAAATATTACCGGACTTGAGTATCTCGACAAGGTTATCAATATCGACCAGTCACCAATCGGCAGAACGCCTCGCTCAAATCCGGCAACCTATACCGGACTTTTCGGGGATATCCGAAATCTTTTTGCGGCAACAGCCGAGGCAAAATCAAGGGGCTACGGTCCGGGCAGGTTCAGCTTCAATGTCAAAGGTGGCAGATGCGAGTCCTGTCAGGGCGACGGAATTATTAAGATTGAAATGCACTTTTTGCCGGACATTTATATGCCCTGTGAGGTCTGCGGCGGCAAACGCTATAACCGCGAAACGCTTGAAGTTAAGTATAAAGGCAAAAACATCAGCGATGTGCTTGAAATGACGGTTGAAGAAGGCGTGGAATTCTTTGAGAATATCCCCAAAATCGCAAACCGCCTGAAAACCCTTTATGAGGTGGGATTGGGATATATAAAAATCGGTCAGGCGTCAACAACGCTTTCGGGAGGTGAAGCACAGCGGGTAAAGCTTGCAACCGAGCTCAGCAAGCGTAGTACCGGCAAAACCGTATATATTCTTGATGAGCCGACTACCGGTCTGCACACGGCGGATGTCCATAAGCTGATTGAGGTTCTGCAAAAATTGGTTGATGCGGGAAACACCGTAATCCTTATCGAACACAATCTGGATGTGATTAAAACTGCCGATTATATAATTGACCTTGGCCCCGAAGGCGGAAACCGCGGCGGCGAAGTGGTTGCCTGCGGTACTCCCGAACAGGTGGCGAAATGCGATGAATCATATACGGGGATTTACCTTAAAGAAGTTTTGAAAAAGAAGTAAAAATAGGAGTGATATATAAATGGAACGGAAAAGCGGTGTGCTGATGCACATTTCAACACTTTGGGGCGATTACTCCTGTGGCAGCTTCGGGAAAGCGGCAAACGAGTTTGTCGACTTCCTCTCGGACTGCGGCTTTACATATTGGCAGGTTCTACCGTTTTGCCCGGCGGACGATTACAACTCTCCGTATAAGTCATATTCAACCTTTGCGGGAAATCCGTATTTTGTCGATTTGGAGCAGCTGCTTCAGGAAGGACTTATCTTTGAAAACGAGCTGACGACAGCAAAACAGAATACTCCGTATCTGTGCGAGTTTGAACGGCTGAGAGAGGAGCGGCTTGAGCTTTTGTTTAAAGCCTCACAGCGTGTGAAAAATGCAGAGGAAATCGAAAAATTTATTTCGGGAAGCCCGTATATTTTAGATTTCTGCGAATTTATGGCTTTGAAAACCGCAAACGGTCAAAAGCCTTGGTGGGAGTGGGACTGCGATAAAACAGACGAGACAATTCTGTTTGGCTGGAAGTTTGTCCAGTTTAAGTTTTTTGAGCAATGGTCAAAGATTAAGGCTTATGCTAATCAAAAAGGCATAAAGATAATAGGGGATATTCCCTTTTATGTGGCGATGGACAGCTCGGATGTGCGGAAAAATACCGACCAGTTTATGATAGACGAAAAGAATATTCCCTACGCGGTTGCAGGTGTTCCGCCGGATTACTTCTGCGAGGACGGTCAGCTTTGGGGCAACCCCCTTTACAACTGGGAAGAAATGCGGAAAACAGGCTACCGTTGGTGGAGCGACCGTATGTCTGCGATGCTCAAATTGTTTGACGGAGTCCGTGTAGACCACTTTCGCGCGATTGAATCCTTCTGGTCGGTGCCCTATGGCGAGGAAACAGCCCGAAACGGCAAATGGGTCAAGGGCCCCGGTATGGAGCTGATTTCAAAAATTAAAGAGCTTGCGAAGAATAAGTTGATTATTGCGGAGGATTTGGGGGACATAACCGATGAGGTGAATGCACTTGTTGATGAGAGTGGATTTCCGGGAATGCGGGTCGTTCAATTTGGATTTTTAGGCGGTGAATCGACCCACAAACCGCATAATTATAAAAATAACTGCGTGGCATATTCGGGAACTCATGATAACAACACTCTGCTTGGGTATCTGTGGGAGCTTTCCGAAGACCTGCGTCGTGAAATGCTGGAATACTGCGGATATACCGATAATGATTGGAACAAGGGTTTTGATTCAATGCTGCGGACTTTATGGCAAAGTGCGGCAGGGCTTGTGATTGTGCCAATTCAGGACCTTTTGGGCTATGGCGCAGATACAAGGCTCAACACTCCCGGCCGTGCCGACGGCAACTGGCAGTTCAGGATAACACGCGACCAGCTTGAGAAGATAGATAAAGAAAAGTTCAGAAGATTAAATAGCCTTTACTATCGTTAAAGTATAATTATTGTGCTAAAATTCAAAAAACGGGTTGAAATTTCAGTTTAAATGTGTTAAAATATACTAGAATATAAAATTCATCGGCAGTCTCTCCGGGAAAGGATATAGTGCTTATGCGCAGATTTTTTACCGAGCCACAGAATATAAGCGGTAATACCGCAAATATATTTGAGGACTCAAAGCATATCGAAAAGGTTCTCCGGATGAAATGTGGCGATGAAATTCTTATTTTTGACGGAACAGGTTACGAATATACGGCAAGACTCACGGCGATTGAAAAGAATCTCTGCAAAGCTGAAATTCTGAAAAAAGAAATATCGCTTTCTGAGCCAAAAACAAAAATTACCTTGTTTCAAGGCTTACCCAAATCGGGCAAGATGGAGCTTATCGTGCAGAAGGCGGTGGAGCTTGGTGTGATGAGGGTTGTTCCGGTGATGATGGAAAGATGTGTTACAAAGATTGCAAACGCTGCAGCAGGTGCCGAAAAAGCAAAACGCTGGAACAAAGTCTCGGTTGAGGCGGCAAAGCAATGCGGCAGAGGTCTGGTACCTGAGGTGTTGGCGCCTGTCACCTTTGAAAAGGCAATCGAAATGTTGGCGGGAATTCAACTTCCGCTGATGCCTTACGAGGTTCTCGGCCACGAAGGCAGATGTGACCTGAAGGGTGTTCTTGGTGACAACCCTGATGCAACGGAGTTTGGAATTCTTGTAGGTCCGGAGGGCGGATTCTCCGACGAGGAGGCAGCTTTTGCCATAGAACACGGCATTCGCGCTGTGGGGCTAGGGAAACGGATTTTGAGAACAGAAACGGTGGCAAGTGCACTCATTCCGGTTATAATGTATGACCGCGGCGAGCTGTAGGACTGTTTTAGATTATTGAAAGGATAGGGCTTTTGTTATGGTAGCTAAAGCAAATCAGGAAATTAAGAGAGAAAGAAACCGTGCGAAAAGAGCACGCATAGATAAGATAACAAACGGATATATGATAAATCTTGCGTGGGGAGTACTTGTTATAATCCTCCTCAGATTTGTTGAAAACGGATATTCGGGGGATATGGTTCTCACAATGCCGGCTCTTCTTAAGTCAATGGCGGCGGTATTTGCGGTTTGCTCGGCAGCACTTTTTGTCTGCGGCAAAATGAAGGTTCTTGATAAGGCAAGCACATTTTACGGCTATGCAGTATTCGCACTTGTGCTGGCACTTGGTTCGCTCTGGATTGGATTTTTTCCTCAAATTCGCAGCTTCTTTGGTTCAATCAACGAGGCTGCACTTATGACAGATTCCAGATGGTGGTTCTCCTGGGGCCCGATAGTTGTTGTTGCGGTTTATCTTGTTGCAACACTTATCTGGACAGCGGTAAAAGTAACACTGATTGAAAAAGGAAAAATCAAATAAATCGGACTGTGATAAAATGCACAGACCGTACAAAGCTTAGAAAGCTTTATACTACGAACAAACTTCACTACTCGACGTACCTGTGTACGCCTTCGGGTAGCCCCTGCGGGTTCGGTTTGTCCGTTCTGCACTATTTTCTCTTCGTCCTTATAGGGCTGTTATGAAATGACTTCATTTTGTAACAGCTTTTTTAATTGGTATCGTGATGTTCCTTGTACGAAACATAAAAATTCACCAGCACCAAAGTCGCTACCGGGGCAAAAATCATTCCGGCAACGCCGAAGAACCGTAGCCCGATATATACGCTGACCAGGGTCAGTATTGGATGAATTCCAATCTGGCGGCTGACCACCTTGGGTTCGGCAACCTGTCGCACAACAAACACAAGCCCCTGAATAATCAGTAGTGACACAAAGGTGTATATATCACCATAGGCAAGCGAGGCAAGTGCCCAGGGGAGCAACACCACCGCAGTACCAAGGAACGGCAGGGCATCGACCAGACCGCAGACCAGTCCCCAGAGGAGGGCGTAGTCCTTGCCTATTACCCAAAGGCTGACCGTAATAAGTGCGGAGGTAATGCCCATCAGGATAAGCTGAGCTTTAAGATATGACGAAAAAGCACGGGTTAGGAACGCTCGTGCAGTGCTTAGACGCTGAACTATTTTTGATGGAAACACTTCTTTTAAAAAGTTTATAATCAGATTGTAGTCCTTGGTGAAAAAGAATGTTCCTAAGATAAACATTACTAAAAATAACACAAGGTTCGGGAGCGTTGCGGCAAAGCTGCCGGCGGCACTTATCGCAATGTCTGTCACCTTTTGCGAAAGCTGCTCCGAATAGGCACGGAAGTTTCCGGTTATCTTGTCAATGAACGCCGAGACCTCAGGGGAAAGACTCAGCTTGAAACCATTGAATTTGTCAACAAGCCCCGTCAGCTGACCCTTGAACGAGTCAATTGCCGCAGGAAGTGTGGTTATGAGGTTGCGGGTCTGGGAAAAAAGCTGAAACGAAAGAGCAAGGACAATCCCCGTGCCGGCGGCAACAATCAGGGTGGATATAATAGCCGAGCTGATGCCACGGCTGAGCCTAAGCCGCTTTTCTAAGAACACAACAATCCGCTGACAGGGTGCGGCAACTATGAACGCGGCGACAAAGGGTGCAAAAATCTTTATAAGAAAAGGAAACAGGAATAGCCCTATGGCTATTCCTGCTATACTTAATGTGATTTTTATAATCTGTTCTGTTTTCACCGCAAACACTCCTTTGCGGCAAGGGTTTTTATCTTCCTAAAAGCTTGCTCATAAGAGTGTAGCCGTCCTTCACAACAATGCCGGTCTTTTTTGCCTCGGCTTCGGTGTAGGCGGTGTTCTTAGCTTCGCCCGAATTGCCGCTTCTGTATATTATATACGGCACAGGGTCGGAAGTATGCGTGCGGATTGCCAGAGGTGTCGGATGGTCGGGCATAAGAAGAATGGAATATTCCTCGCCGTCCTCGTCCATTGCCTTGAGAATGGGCGCGACAATCTTTTCGTCAATCAGCTCGATTGCCTTAACCTTGTTGTCAATCTCGTGTCTGTGTCCTGCCTCGTCGGGAGCTTCAAGGTGAATGTATACAAAGTCCGAGCCGCCGCGAAGTGCCTTAATGGCAGCTTCTGCCTTGCCGTCAAAGTTAGTATGCACATTTCCTGTTGCTCCTATAACATCAATTACATCAAGACCTGCACCTGTACCGATGCCCTTGATAAGGTCAACGGCAGAAACAACGCTACCTTTTATGCCGTAAAGCTCATCGTATGTGGTGAGGTTGGGCTTTGTTCCGTTACCCCAAATCCAGATTGAGTTTGCCGGACGAAGTCCGCGTTCCTTTCTGGCAAGGTTCACGGGATGGTCTTTAAGGATGTCATAGCTCTTTTTCATAAGTGTCAAAAGAACTTCGTCCTTGGGCAGATATTCCGTTACCTTGCGGTCGGAAATATCGTGGGGCGGTGTCAGGGAGAAATTGTTCTCCTTGTTGTGCCATACCATAAGATGGCGGTAGCTGATTCCGCTGAAGAATTCGTATTCCTCGGTGCGGAGAGCCTCGTTGACAGCTGCAATAAGCTGGCTTGATTCATCGGTGGTAATCTCGTCCGAGCTGTAGTCAATCATTGTTTTTTCTTCATACGGCTCATCTTCTGAAAGTGTAACCACATTTGTGCGGAAGGTTGTGTCGGTAAGCTCAAGGTGAACACCCATTGAAAGTGCTTCAAGGGGTGAACGGCCTGTATAATATTTCTGAGGGTCGTAGCCAAATACTGCAAGGTTTGCCACATCGCTGCCGGGAGGGAGGTTTGCGGGCACGGTTGTTACCATACCCATTTCGCCCAAAGCGGCAAGCTTATCTATGTTCGGTTTATTTGCTTTTTCGAGGGGAGTTTTATTGCCAAGTTCAGGAACGGGTGTATCAGCCGCACCGTCGCAAAGAACAACTATGTATTTCATAATTCGTCATCGCCTTTCTGAATTTTACTGCCTGTATATAGTATTATATATATAGGAAGTTTTTTTGTCAATATTTTTGCCTGCATAAATATTATGAAAAGATATTGTAATTTCAGAATACTTGTGATATACTAATCTTGCGAGGCAATTTAATATTGTAACCCAGGATGTTGTTTTTTCTTTTTTTATGGAAAAAACGCATGCTCACTTTAAACGTCCTGTGGTTATGTTTAAAATTGTCTCGCAAACAAGAGCTGTGCGTTTTTCGGTGCACGGCTTTGCCGTGCACTTTTTTAATTGTACGGCATACATAGATTGCTACGACACAAGGTATAAAATCCCGCTTATGCGGGATTTTTACCTTTAGAAGAAAAAAATAAAAAATTTTCAAAAAGTACTTGACTTTTATAAATAAGTTGTAGTATAATATCAAAGCGTGACAAAGACATACGATGATTCCGGAGGTAGCAAACCCTCATCTCACGAGGGATTTGGAAATTTCGGAGGAGATTGTCCGGTTTTTAAAAGCGGGCGGAAGGGTCACACTTCTACTTTAATACAGAGCGGATATTTCGCCGGTGCGGTATGCTGTCGCATCGGGGGAGGTTGCGCGCTGTTGTCCCGAAACCGATTTGTGAAAACAAGAGATGGTGTTCGGGTTTTATTATTTAACTGTGCGAAACGCCCGGCACAGTGTAAGAAATCAAAAGCAAATTTTGAAGGAGGGTACAGCATGGCAACAGAGAAGATCAGAATCAGACTTAAGGCTTACGATCACAACCTCATCGACCAGAGCGCCGAGAAGATCGTTGAAACAGCCAAGAGAACGGGAGCGAAAGTCTCAGGACCTATTCCGCTTCCCACAAAGAAGGAAGTCGTTACAATCCTCAGAGCTGTTCATAAGTACAAGGACAGCCGTGAGCAGTTTGAACTGAGAACTCACAAGAGATTGATTGATGTTTTGGCGCCCAATGCCAAGACAATCGACGCACTTAAGCACCTGGATCTGCCTGCAGGCGTTGATATTGAACTTAAGATATAGTTTAATATTATAATTAAAAAGGTAGAAAAAATTTTGGTTATGTTGGAAAATCCAACCGATGACCCGCACATATGTTCGGAAACGAACCGATTTGTGTGAAATTTAGGAGGAAAAAATTATGAAAAAAGCAATCTTAGGCAAAAAGCTCGGTATGACACAGATTTTTGCAGAAGACGGCACACTCATTCCTGTTACTGTAATTGAAGCAGGTCCCTGTAGTGTGGTTCAGAAGAAGACTATCGAAGTTGACGGCTACGAGGCTGTTCAGGTAGGCTTCGAGGACAAGAAGGAAAAGAATGTAAACAAGCCTATGAAGGGTCACTTTGCAAAAGCAAATGTTACACCGAAACGGTACCTCAGAGAGTTCAAGCTTGACTCAGCTAGCGAGTTAAACGTCGGTGACGAAATTAAAGTTGACATTTTTGAAGCTGGTGAAGTTCTTGATGTTACAGGTATCAGCAAAGGTCACGGTTACGCAGGTACAATTAAGAGATGGGGAACTCACAGAGGTCCTATGACTCACGGTAGCCATTACCACAGAGGCCCCGGTTCACTGGGCGCTTGTTCATCTCCCTCAAGAGTGTTCAAGGGTAAGAAACTTCCCGGACACTACGGCGTGGACAAGGTTACAATCCAGAACCTCGGTCTTGTAAAGATAGATACGGAACGCAACCTTCTTTTGGTTAAGGGTTCAGTACCCGGCCCCAAGGGTGGATTGCTGGTTGTTAAAAACGCAGTTAAGGCTAATGCCTAAACTGAGAGAGAGGAGGATATAAGATATGCCAAAAGTAGCTTTATATAACACAGACGGCAAGCAGGTCGGCGATATCGAACTTAATGATAGCGTATTCGGCGCTGA
Source organism: Oscillospiraceae bacterium (assembly GCA_015068845.1). GTDB lineage: Bacteria > Bacillota > Clostridia > Monoglobales > Monoglobaceae > SIG440. The sequence goes on along the minus strand of SVJR01000006.1, from coordinate 25,375 downwards.
AGTAAGAGCCGACATCATGCACGAAGTAGTTGTTAACTATCTCGCTAATCAGAGACAGGGCACACAGAGCACCAAGACCCGTACAGAAGTAAGCGGCGGCGGTATCAAGCCCTGGAGACAGAAGGGTACAGGCCGTGCAAGACAGGGTAGTATCCGTGCACCCCAGTGGGTTGGCGGCGGCGTAGCACTCGGCCCGAAGCCCAGAGACTACAGATACGCAGTTAACAAGAAGGTTAGAAGACTTGCTCTCAAGTCTGCATTATCTTCAAAGGTTCTTGACAATGACATTATTGTTCTTGAGAGCCTCACACTTGACGAAATCAAGACAAGCCGCATGGCTGAAATCCTGGCAAACCTGGGCGTAACCGAAAAGGCGCTCATCGTTCTTCCTGAAAATGACAGCAATGTTGTTCTTTCAGCAAGAAACATCAAGGGTGTTGACACAACATTCGTTGGTGCAATCAACACATACGAGGTGCTGGGACATACAAAATGCATCATCACAAAGGATGCAGCTCTTAAACTCGAGGAGGTGTACGCATAATGAATATGACATCTCATGATATCATAAAAAGACCTATCATTACAGAACAGAGTATGGAACAGGTTGCAGACAAAAAGTACACTTTTGAAGTTGCAAAGTCTGCAAACAAAATCCAGATCAAGAAAGCTGTAGAAGAAATTTTCAAGGTAAAGGTTCAGAGCGTAACAACAATCAACTACATGGGCAAGACCAAGAGAATGGGCGTTCATGTTGGTAAGAGAGCGGATTGGAAAAAAGCTGTTGTTAAGCTTACAGCAGACAGCAAGACAATCGAACTGTTCGAGAACTAATTTTACCGCTAACGAAAATTCAGAAAAGGAGATGTAAAAATGGGAATTAGAAAATATAATCCTACAACACCTTCGCTTCGTCAGATGACTGTTTCTGATTTTGCAGAAATCGATAAAGTGGCTCCCGAGAGATCACTTCTTCGTCCCCTCAAGAGCAAAGCAGGCCGTAACTCTTACGGTAGAATAACAGTTAGACATCGCGGCGGTGGCACAAAGAGAAAATACAGAGTAATCGATTTCAAGAGAAATAAGGACAATATGCCCGCAACAGTTCTCTCAATCGAGTACGATCCTAACAGAAGTGCAAACATTGCACTGCTTCAGTACGAAGACGGCGTAAAGACCTACATCGTTGCTCCTGTTTCACTCAAGAAGGGTGATGTAGTAGTATCAGGTAAGGGCGCAGATATTAAGCCCGGTAACGCTCTTCTTATCGAAGATATCCCTGTTGGTACACTTATTTATAACATTGAACTTTACCCCGGCAAGGGCGGACAGCTCGTTCGTAGCGCAGGCGTTTTTGCACAGCTTATGGCTAAAGAAAACGGTTACGCACAGGTAAGACTTCCTTCCGGCGAAGTTCGTCTTGTAAGACTTGATTGCCGTGCAACTATCGGTCAGGTTGGTAATACAGATTACGAAAACATCAACCTCGGTAAGGCTGGTAGAAAGCGTCATATGGGCTTCAGACCCACAGTTCGAGGCGTTGTTATGAACCCGAATGACCATCCTCACGGTGGTGGTGAAGGTAAGTCACCTATCGGTAGACCCTCACCTGTTACTCCTTGGGGTAAGCCTGCACTCGGTTACAAGACCAGAGACAAGAAGAACAGAACTGACAAGTTTATCGTTAAGCGTCGTAACGCGAAATAAGAATTTTTTTAAGGAGGTTACCTCATGGGTCGTAGTATTAAAAAAGGACCTTTCGTCGAAGCCAAGCTCATTGCAAAGATTGTAGCAATGAACGAAAAGAACGAAAAAGTCGTAATCAAGACATGGTCAAGAGCATCTACTATATTCCCTGAAATGGTTGGACACACCATCGCAGTTTATGATGGCAGAAAGCATGTTCCGGTTTATGTAACTGAAGATATGGTAGGACATAAGCTTGGTGAATTTGCTCCGACCAGAACATACAAAGGTCACGCAGGTGCTAAAACTTCTAAATAATTCCTGTGAGCTTCGTTAAAGCTTACAGATATTACCAAGAAAGGAGCTAAAGAGCAATGGAAGCAGTAGCAAAGGTTACTCATGTACGCATCGCTCCGAGAAAGGTGCGTATAGTTATAGATTTAATCAGAAACAAGCCGGTTGGTGTTGCGCTTGGTATTCTCAAGAACACACCCAAGGCTGCAAGCCCTGTAGTTGAAAAGCTCTTGCTGTCAGCAATGGCTAACGCTGAGCACAACTACAATATGAATGTTGAAAATCTTTATGTTTCAGAAGTATTCGCAGACCAGGGTCCCACTCTTAAGAGAGTTCAGGCTAGAGCTCAGGGTCGTGCATTCAGAATTAACAAAAAGACAAGTCACATTACTTTGAAACTGGCTGAAAAGGAATAATCTTTTAAAAAGGAGGTATAAGCATGGGTCAGAAAGTTAATCCCCACGGTATCCGAGTTGGCGTAATCAAAGACTGGGATTCACGTTGGTACGCTGACAAAAAGAACTACGGCGATAATCTTGTAGAAGATTACAACCTCAGAGTTTTCCTTAAGAAGAAGCTCTACCTTGCCGGAGTTGATAAAATCGAAATTGAAAAATTTGCTAACAAAATTCGTCTTTCTATCCACGCCGCAAAGCCCGGTATCGTTATCGGTAAAGGCGGAAGCGAAATTGACAAGCTTAAGAAAGAAGTTGAAGCAATTACAGGAAAATCAGTTATCCTTAATGTAATCGAGGTGAAGAACCCCGATGTATGCGCACAGCTCGTTGCTGAAAACATCGCATCGCAGCTCGAAAGAAGAATTTCTTTCAGAAAGGCTATGAAGCAGTGCATGGCAAGAACTATGAAGATGGGCGCTAAGGGTATCAAGGCTGCAGTATCAGGCCGTGTTGGCGGTGCTGAAATCGCTCGTACAGAGCAGTATCACGAGGGTACTATCCCGCTGCAGACCCTGAGAGCAGACATTGACTACGGCTTTGCTGAGGCTGATACAACCTACGGTAAGCTCGGTGTTAAGGTTTGGATCTACAAGGGTGAAGTTCTTGCAGAAAGCAAGAAAGTTAAGGAAGTAAAAGCTCCTGCCAAGAAAAGGGAAGGAGGAAACAAATAATGTTATCACCAAAAAGAGTTAAGTTTAGACGCGTTATGCGTGGCAGAATGAAGGGTAAGGCTTCTCGCGGTAACAAGGTTGTTTACGGTGAGTTTGGTCTTCAGGCTCAGTCTCCCGCTTGGATTACAAGCAACCAGATTGAGGCAGCCCGTATTGCTATGACAAGATATACAAAGAGAGGCGGTCAGGTTTGGATTAAGATATTCCCTGACAAGCCCGTAACAGAGAAACCCGCTGAAACTCGTATGGGTAGTGGTAAGGGTTCACCTGAATACTGGGTAGCAGTTGTTAAGCCCGGTAGAATATTATTTGAAATCGGCGGCGTAAGCGAAGAAGTAGCTCGTGAGGCTATGCGTCTTGCTATGCACAAGCTTCCCTTAAAGTGTAAGTTTGTCAGAAAAGCCGATCAGGAAATGGAAGGTGAAATGTAATGAAAATCAATGAGATCAGAGACCTTTCAATGCAGGAAATCACTGATAAGATTCAGGATTTAAAAGAAGAACTTTTCAATCTCCGTTTTCAGAACGCAATGAACCAGCTGGACAATCCTATGAGAATTGTTGCAGTTAAGAAGGATATTGCAAAGCTTAAGACGGTTTTAAAGGAACAAGAGCTTGGCATCAATGCCAATGCAAATTCGTAGGAGGTGTAACGTATGGAAGAAAAGCGCAACTACCGTAAGACCCGTGTTGGCGAGGTTGTAAGTGATAAGATGGATAAGACCATCGTTGTTGCTATCAAAGACAGCGTTAAGCACCCGGTTTACAAAAAGGTTATTAAAAATACCTACAAGCTGAAGGCTCACGATGAAAACAACGAGTGCCGTGTAGGCGATAAGGTAAAGGTTATGGAAACCAGACCTCTTTCAAAGGACAAGAGATGGAGACTGGTTGAAATTGTTGAAAAGGCTAAATAATAGACTTTATGCGACAATGCCGTATATGGCAAAATTGATATCTTAAAGTTAGGAGGAATCCAGTTATGGTACAGCAGCAGACAATGCTCAAGGTTGCAGATAACAGCGGTGCAAAGGAACTTATGTGCATCCGTGTTCTCGGTGGCTCATACAGACGCTATGGTAACATTGGTGATGTTATTGTTGCTTCAGTTAAGAAGGCAACACCCGGCGGTGCTGTTAAAAAGGGTGATGTTGTTAAAGCGGTTATCGTACGAACAGTACAGGGCGTTAAGAGAGCAGACGGCTCTAAAATCAGATTTGATGAAAACGCAGCAGTTATCATCAAGGACGATAAGACTCCCAGAGGTACTCGTATATTTGGCCCCATCGCCAGAGAACTTCGTGACAAGGAGTATATGAAGATTTTGTCTCTCGCTCCCGAGGTTCTGTAAGAAACATTCAAAATCACTGTTCGTAGGTTAAAACCTTATGGTCGGAACACCCGGCAAGGTGTAAAAACCGCGGACAACAAAGTGTAATTCCTGAGTAGATGCGAAAGGAGGAAAAGAAATGCTGAAGATGCATGTGAAGACCGGTGACAAGGTAGTTGTTCTTTCCGGTAAGGATAAGGGTAAAAAGGGCAAAGTGCTCGCAGTTAACCCTGTAAAGCGCACAGTTATTGTTGAAGGCGTTTCTGTGGCTAAAAAGCACAAGAAGCCGCGCCGTATGGGCGAAGCAGGCGGTATTATCAGCCAGGAAACTCCCATATACGCAAGCAAGGTAATGAATATCTGCGGAAAGTGTGGTGCTCCCACACGAGTTGGCAGAAAGGTTCTGGAGGACGGAACTCATGTTCGTTACTGCAAGAAGTGCGGAGAAACATTTGGTGAATAATTTTTATTCGAAAGGAGGTAGCTTCAATGAGACTTGAAGAACGCTATACAAAAGAAATCAAAGACGCTTTGATGAAGAAGTTCAGCTACAAAAGCGTAATGCAGATACCCAAGCTCGATAAGGTTGTTATCAACATCGGTCTGGGCGAAGCAAAGGAAAATTCAAAGGCTATAGATTATGCTATGAACGACCTCGCTCTTATCACAGGCCAGAAGCCTGTTGTTACAAAGGCGAAGAAGTCAGTAGCTCAGTTTAAAGTCAGAGAGGGTATGAACATTGGTTGTAAGGTTACTCTCCGTGGCGCGAAGATGTACGAGTTCGTTGACAGACTGTTCAACGCAGCACTCCCCCGTGTTCGTGACTTCAGAGGTATCAATCCCAATTCCTTCGACGGCAGAGGTAACTATTCACTGGGTATTAAGGAACAGCTTATTTTCCCTGAAATAGATTACGATAAGATTGACAAGCTCCGTGGTATGGATATCATTTTCGTTACAACAGCACAGAGCGACGAGGAAGCTCGTGAGCTCCTTACACTGATGGGTGCTCCCTTCACAAGATAAGTTAGGGCTGAAACGAAAATTCACTCGTTTAATCTTTTAGAAATGGAGGAGATTAAAGCATATGGCAAGAAAAGCTATGGTTTTAAAACAGCAGAAAGAACAGAAGTATTCAACCCGTGAATACAACAGATGTAAGATCTGCGGCAGACCTCACGCTTATTTACGCAAGTTCGGTATTTGCAGAATCTGCTTCCGCGAACTCGCTTACAAGGGTCAGATCCCCGGAGTGAAGAAGGCGTCCTGGTAATATTTGCCGGTTTGTTCTGCTGAGAACAAAATAAAATTTTAAATTTATGGAGAGTCAAGTGGCTAAAAAATGTGATTCGGATAGCCAAACTGACTCACAAAATCCGCTAAAAAGGAGGATAAACAATGCACATCACAGATCCGATAGCAGATATGTTAACAAGAATCAGAAACGCAAACAACTCAAGACATGCGACAGTTGATATTCCTGCATCAAATATGAAAAAGGCTATTGCAAAGATTTTGCTTGATGAAGGTTATGTTAAGAATGTTGAGTACATCGAAGATAACACTCAGGGCGTTATCCGTGTAACACTCAAGTATGCTGAAAATAAGCAGAAGGTTTTAACAGGCCTCAAGAGAGTCTCAAAGCCGGGTCTTAGAATTTATGCTTCAAAGGAAGAACTGCCCCAGGTTCTCAAGGGTTTGGGTATCGCTATTATTTCCACATCTAAGGGAATTATGACAGACAAAGAGGCTCGCCGTCAGAATGTAGGCGGAGAGGTTCTCGCATTTATTTGGTAAGGAAGGAGGAAAACGAAATGTCTCGTATAGGAAAAATGCCTATTACAATACCTGCCGGTGTTGATGTTACAATAGGTGCAAACAATGAAATTACGGTCAAGGGCGCAAAGGGCACTCTGACAGAGACAATGTCTGCTGATATGATTATCGAAAAGGATGGCGACACAGTTGTTGTTAAGCGCCCTTCAGATGTCAAGGAACACAGAGCTCTGCACGGTCTTACACGCACCTTAATCGCAAATATGGTAATCGGCGTGTCCGAAGGCTACAGCAAAACTCTTGAAATCAACGGTGTTGGTTACAGAGCTGCAAAGCAGGGCAACAAGCTGGTTTTGAACCTGGGTTATTCTCATCAGGTTGAAATGGAAGAAATCGAGGGCATTAAAATCGATGTTCCTCAGCCTAACCAGATCATTATCTCAGGTTACGATAAGCAGAAGGTTGGTCAGTTTGCCGCCCAGGTAAGAGAAAAGAGACCGCCTGAACCTTATAAGGGTAAAGGTATCAAATATGTTGATGAGTACATCAGAAGAAAAGAAGGTAAGACAGGTGCTAAGAAGAAGTAATAACTTCTTTAAGGCAATTCTGTGTGCGGCCTGATTGGATTTTGGCTCATTTACAGACAGATTTCATACTAAACCGCAAGGAGGTGCGAGTAGAATGATAAAAAGAAAGAACAGCGAAGAAGCAAGACGCGCAAGACATGCAAGAGTACGCAAAAAGGTTTCCGGCACAGCTGAAACACCCAGACTTTGCGTATACAGAAGTCTTAAGAATATATATGCTCAGATTATTGACGATACAACCGGCAGAACACTTGTTTCAGCATCAACACTTGATGCAGACCTTAAGGCAAATTACGGCGGAAACAAAGAAGCTGCAAAGGCAGTAGGTATCGCAATCGCAAAGAAAGCTCTCGATGCAAACATCAAGACTGTCGTATTCGACAGAGGCGGATATGTTTACCATGGTAGAGTAGCAGAGGTTGCAGCAGGTGCTCGTGAGGGCGGCCTGGACTTCTAATCTGACCTAAAAAAGCTTCAAATTTTAGTAATTTGTTTTGAGAAAGTCAATTACATTGAAAGAGGTGAAAACAAACAATGGCAGAAAGAGTAGAGATAACCAAAAAGCAGGAGCGTGTAGACGCAAACGTGCTTGATATAAAAGAAAAAGTTGTTTCTCTTAATCGTGTATCAAAGACAGTTAAGGGTGGTAGAACAAGCAGATTCAGCGCCCTGGTTGTAGTTGGTGACGAGAACGGTCATGTTGGTTACGGTACAGGCAAGGCTGCTGAAGTTCCGGACGCTATCCGCAAGGGTATCGACGAAGCTAAGAAGAATATGATTACCGTACCCAGAGTTGAAACAACTATCCCTCACGACATTATCGGTGAGTTTGGTGCCGGCAGAGTGCTTCTTAAGCCCGCTGCAGAAGGTACCGGTGTTATCGCCGGCGGCGCAGCACGTGCAGTGCTTGAGCTTGCAGGTATCAGAGACATCAGAACCAAGTGCCTCAGAAGCAACAACCCCAAGAATGTTGTTGCAGCAACAGTTCAGGCATTAGCTGCACTCAAGAGTGTTGAAGAAGTAGCTAAGCTCAGAGGCAAGAAACCTGAAGATATTTTAGGTTAAGAGAAGTTACACCAAGTGAGATAGGAGGTTTTTTCCTTGGCTAACAAATTGAAGGTAACACTTGTAAAAAGTACAATTGGTTGCAAGAAAGACCAGATAGCTACAGTTGAAGCACTGGGTCTCAGAAAACTTCATATGTGCGTTGAGAAACCTGACAATCCTCAGATCAGAGGTATGATTTTCAAAGTTTCTCATCTGGTATCAGTTGAAGAAGCGTAAATATTCGCTTCAGTTAAACAATTCAAAAATTTAAAGAGGAGGTGTACTCGATGAAACTTCATGAATTATCTCCGAGCGAAGGCTCCAAAAAGGATAGATTCAGAGTAGGTAGAGGCCACGGTAGCGGTAACGGTAAAACAAGCGGTAAGGGACACAAGGGCCAGAACGCCCGTAGCGGCGGCGGTGTTCGTCCCGGCTTTGAAGGTGGTCAGATGCCTATTTACAGAAGACTTCCCAAGCGTGGCTTTACAAACATTTTTGCAAAGGAATATGTTTCAGTTAATGTTGAAGCATTGAACAAGCTGGATTGCAGCGAAGTAACCGCTGAGGTTCTCAAGGAAAACGGCATCATTTCAAAGATTTGTGACGGTGTTGTTATCTTAGGCCGCGGCGAGGTTAACAAAGCGTTTACCGTTAAGGCAAAGCGCTTCAGCAAAACAGCAGAAGAAAAGATTATAGCTGCCGGTGGAAAGGTTGAGGTGGTATAATATGTTCGAAACAATTAGGAATGCATGGAAGGTTAAGGATCTGAGGATGAAGCTTCTTTATACCTTAGTTATGCTTATCGTTTTCCGTCTTGGCTCCTGCATACCTGTTCCGCTGCTCGACCCGAACCAGCTTAAAGCAATGTTCGAAAGCACAAACAACTCATTGTTTGGCTTCATTGACCTGGTATCAGGTGGTGCTTTCCAGAACGCAACTATCTTCGCAATGGGTATCACACCGTACATCAACGCTTCCATTATTATGCAGCTTTTGTGTGTAGCTATCCCTGCGCTTGAAAGACTGCAGAAGGAAGGCGAAGAAGGCAGAAAAAAGATTGCTCAGATTCAGAGATGGGGAACAGTTGTTCTCGCTCTCATCCAGGCTATCGGTCTTTACTTCCTTCTTAAGAGCTACAGTGCAGTTACAATGACAGGTTTCTGGCCTGCAGTTATCATCGTTATGACATTCACAGCAGGTACAGCATTCCTTATGTGGCTGGGCGAGCAGATTACGGAAAAGGGTGTTGGTAACGGTATCTCGCTTATCATCTTTGCGGGTATCGTTTCAAGCATACCCTCAGGCGTTGTTTCGCTTTGGAACTATATGCAGAACGGCACAATGGGTATAATCGGTGCAATCGCACTTGTTATAGTTGCCCTTGCTGTTGTTGGTCTCGTTGTTATGATGAACGAGGCTGAAAGAAGAATTCCCGTTCAGTATGCAAAAAGAGTTGTAGGAAGAAAGATGTACGGCGGTCAGAACACTCATATCCCGATCAAGGTTGCGGCTGTGGGCGTTATCCCGATCATCTTCGCGATGTCAATTATGTCGTTCCCCGGCACAATTGCTTCGTTCTTCAGAGTTCAGGCAGGCAGTCCCGGTTTCTGGGGTGGATTCCTTAAGGTATTCTCACCCGACCACTGGGCATATGCAGTTCTCTATTTCTTCCTTATCATATTCTTCACATACTTCTACAGTGCTATCCAGTTCAACCCGGTTGAAATGGCTAACAATATGAAGAATAACGGTGGATTTATCCCGGGTATCCGTCCCGGCAGACCCACATCTGAATTCATAAGCCGTGTTCTTTCAAAGATTACTCTTGCTGGAGCTATTTTCCTTGGCTTCATTGCAATTGTACCTATCTTTATGAATATGGGACTCAACATTCAGAATTTCTCAATTGGCGGAACATCGCTCCTTATCGTAGTCGGTGTTGCTCTTGAGACAGTTAATCAGCTTGAATCTCAGATGCTTATGAGACACTATAAGGGATTTTTAGAATAAGAATTCAATAGGGATGTTATCCCAAACTTGGCAGGGGATGTTTCGGGCGCTTTTTGGGCGCTTCGAAACAGCCCTTGTGGAGTTTTTTATATTATAGGAAATTACTATTTCCTACAATATAAAAAACCCCAATTTAATGCCCGTGCAAAATTTTCGGCTTTGCCGAAATGCACATGAGCAAACAAAGCGTTATTGCTACGACCGCCCGCGTAGCGGTGCGGCGAAGCCGCTTTGTTCAGAAAGGGTACCTCTTAAAGCCTTTCTGGATAAACTGAGGATTAGGTGAGAAACACCTGTAAATCCACATTAGAGGCTTTCAGAGGTCCCCTTCCCAAATAAATATGTGATATTTTTGGAATAAATTGTTAAAAATAGACATAAAAGAAAGTGCAGCACTGCTGCTAACTATGACAGAAAGGTAAGTGTTTTAAAATGAAACTCATCATTCTTGCAGCTCCCGGAGCAGGTAAAGGTACACAGGCAGAAATGCTTTCAAAGCATTTTGATATCCCCACAATTTCAACAGGTGCAATTCTGAGAAAGAGCATCGCAGACGGTACCGAGCTTGGCGAAATTGCAAAGCAGTATATAGATAAGGGTAAGTTCGTCCCCGATGATGTGATTATCAACATCGTTAAAACCAGACTGAGCGAGCCCGATTGTAAAAACGGCTTCATTCTCGACGGCTTCCCCCGTAACATTGCTCAGGCAGAGGCTCTTGATGCATCGGATATTGAGATTGATACCGTTCTTACCCTTGAGGTTGAGGATGAAAAGATTGTTGAAAGACTTTCAGGCAGACTTGAATGTAAGGTATGCGGAAGCAGCTTTCACAAGGAACACAGAAAACCCAAAAAGGACGGCGTTTGTGATAACTGCGGTGGTGCACTCCGTACCCGCGAGGACGATAAGCCTGAGGTAATCCGCGACCGTCTCAAAACCTACTACGAACAGACAGAACCCCTCAAAAAGTTCTATGCCGATAAGGGTATGCTCAAGGTTGCTGTGGGCAAGGATGAGATTGAGTCTACAACCGTTGAGGTTCTCAAGGTCCTCGAAGGTTAGTTTGAAAGGCTTGAATTATGGTAACAATTAAATCCAAAGCAGAAATTGAATATATGAAGACAGCAGGTCGTGTAACCGGCGAAACACTTAAGCTTCTTGAAGAACTCACAAAACCCGGCATCACAACCCTTGAGCTTGACAAAGCTGCCGAAAAGTATATCAGAGACAACGGCTGCACTCCGACCTTTAAAGGCTACGGTGGTTTTCCGGGTAGCGTTTGTATAAGCGTTAACTCGGAGGTAATCCACGGCATTCCGTCAAAACGGATTCTCAAAGAAGGCGACATCGTCAGCTTTGATGTGGGTGCTTGCTACAAGGGCTACAACGGCGACGCAGCAAGAACTGTTGGCGTGGGTGAGATTTCAGATGCGGCACAGCACTTGATTGATGTGACTCGGCAGAGCTTTTTTGAGGGAATCAAATTTGCAAAGGACGGCTACCGTATCTCGGATATATCCGGCGAAATCCAGAGAGTTGCCGAGGAAAACGGCTTCAGCGTTCTGCGTGAATACTGCGGTCACGGAATCGGCAGAGAACTCCACGAAGAACCCGAAATCCCAAATTACAAGGACCCCAAACGCCGCGGAATCCGCATAAGACCGGGCATGTGTCTTGCAATTGAACCGATGGTGAATGAAGGAACACGGGAAATTTATGTGGGCGATGACGACTGGACGGTATATACCGCAGACGGCAGGCTTGCAGCACATTACGAGAATACAGTTCTCGTGACCAACGGCGAACCGGTGTGCCTGACCTTAATAGACTAAAATTTTTGATTTATTCCGACGAAAGGATTAAATGAGGATTTATGGAAGAAAAATTCAGTATGGGCGATATTGTTCTTTCCAAAGCCGGCAGAGACAGCGGCAGATATTTTGTTGTTGTTGCGGTTGACGGAATTTTTGTGTATATCTGCGACGGCGATTTGCACAAAATTGATAAGCCCAAAAAGAAAAAGATTAAGCACGTAAAGCCAACCGAAGGCAAAAGCGAGTATGTTGCGGCGAAACTTGTGGAGGAGTCCAAGGTTACCAACACCGAGCTTCGCAGAGCTATCTCTGAGTTTGAGGAACAGGCATTATTAATGAAGAATGAATAATTATTAAATATTAATTATATCAGCAAAGGAGGTTGAGTTATGGCTAAGGAAGATGTTCTGGAAGTTGAAGGTACCGTGCTGGAGGCATTACCGAACGCAATGTTTCAGGTAGAGCTTGAAAACGGCCACAAAATCTTAGCGCATATTTCAGGCAAGCTGAGAATGCACTACATCAGAATCCTGCCGGGCGACAAGGTTACAGTGGAAATTTCTCCCTACGACCTGACCAAGGGCAGAATTACCTGGAGAGCAAAATAGGGTTTTCAGGTAAAAGCTTCAGTCTGAAGCACCGGCATACATTAAGTTCTGCTTCGTTTGTAACTGAGGCGGAGTACGGACACAAGATAGGCGAAGGCGGCAAAAAAACGAAAGAAAAACTGCTGTTTTTTGTGTAAAAAGCCGAACAAGCCTGTTGGAAAAAATACTTGACATAATAAATTGTTGGTGTTATAATGATATGGTTAGCCCTATGTGCAAATGGGGCTGGCGTAACTTTTTCAGGAGGTGAAGGAATTATGAAAGTACAACCTTCAGTTAAACCTATTTGCGAAAAGTGTAAAGTAATTAAGAGAAAAGGCAAGATAATGGTTATATGTGAAAACCCCCGCCACAAGCAGAAGCAGGGCTAATCATTAGCAAACCTTTTTGAGAGCAGAGTCAGGCTTACTCACCAATTTTGTTTAAGCTGATGAAAGCGAAAGTAATTTCGTGATAAGTGAAATTCTGCTCCGCGTAACACTTTTCAGAAAAAAATTATTCGGAGGTGAATGAAAGTATGGCACGTATTGCAGGTGTTGACTTACCAAATGAGAAGAGAGTTGAGATTGGACTTACCTATATCTTCGGTATAGGCCTTTCCACATCCAAGAAAATCCTGGCTGCTACAGGAGTTAATCCCGACACAAGAGTTCGTGATTTGACAGAGGATGAAGTATCAATACTCAGAGCTGAGATTGACAAGTACAATGTAGAGGGCGACCTTCGCCGTGACATTGCGCTTGACATTAAGCGTCTCATCGAAATCAACTGTTACAGAGGTCTTCGCCACAGGAAGAATCTTCCTGTAAGAGGACAGCGTTCTAAGACAAATGCAAGAACGAGAAAAGGCCCCAGAAAGACTATGGCCAACAAAAAGAAATAATTGATGTTTTTAAGCTGTGTCTTTACGGGCAAATCGTTAAGACTCCGCTAAAATCAGGAGGTGAAATTTACTATGGCAAAGGCAGTCAAGAAAACCAGACGTCGTAGAGAAAAGAAGAATATTGAACGAGGTGCGGCTCATATCAAGTCAACCTTTAACAATACAATAGTTACCATCACTGATGTAGCAGGAAACGCAATTTCCTGGGCATCTGCAGGTGGTTTGGGCTTCAGAGGCTCAAAGAAGAGCACTCCTTTCGCAGCTCAGATGGCAGCAGAAACAGCTGCAAAGGCTGCAATGGAACACGGCCTCAAGTATGTTGAGGTTTATGTAAAAGGTCCCGGAAGCGGCCGTGAAGCTGCTATTCGTGCACTTCAGGTTGCAGGCCTTGAAGTTAATATGATTAAGGATGTTACACCTATTCCTCACAACGGTTGTAGACCCCCCAAGAGAAGAAGAGTGTAATTTCAGGAGGTGAAATAAAGCATGGCAAGATATACAGAATCAGTTTGCAGAATTTGCAGACGCGAAGGACATAAGTTATTCTTAAAGGGTGACAGATGTTTCACAGATAAATGTGCTATAACAAGAAGAGCATACGCTCCCGGCCAGCACGGTCAGGGCAGACGCAAGCTTTCTGAATACGGTACTCAGCTGAGAGAAAAGCAGAAGGTAAGACGCGCTTACGGTATCCTTGAAAGCCAGTTCGCTCATTATTTTGAGCTTGCTAACAAGGAACAGGGCGTTACAGGTGAAAACCTCCTCTCTCTCATCGAAAGAAGACTTGACAATGTTGTTTACAGACTCGGTCTGGCAGCTTCAAGACCTGAAGCAAGACAGCTCGTTTCTCATAAGCACTTTATGGTAAACGGCAAGAAGGTTAACATTCCTTCATACCTCGTAAAGGTTGGCGATGTTATCACTGTTTGCGAGACAAGCCGTCAGAGCAGCAAGTTTGACGCAATCCTTGCTTCAACAGAATCAAGAATCGTTCCCAAGTGGCTTGATATGAATAAGGAAACTCTCGAAGGCAGAGTAGTTGCTTTTGCTGACAGAGAAGATATCGATCTTCCCATCGAGGAACACCTTATCGTCGAGTACTACAGCAAGTAATAAACGCTACCCGATTTTTTGCCGCAGTTTTCTGCGAAGGAAAATCCACCCTATTTACACAGCCCTGATGAATGTGCAAAATGCATATTCAGAAAGTGAAGCAGGATTTACAAGGTCCTGCAGGATACAGGCGTTCAGCGTTATCCCTGTGTTAAATTATTTGAATAGGAGGGCTAAATATGATAGAAATTGAAAAACCAAGAGTTGAATGTGTTCATATCTCCGAGGACAACAGTTACGGAAAATTTGTTGTTGAACCTTTAGAAAGAGGCTATGGCACAACTTTGGGTAATTCGCTCAGAAGAATTTTACTTTCTTCTCTGCCGGGCGTAGCTGTAAACTCTGTCAAGATTGACGGCGTTTTGCACGAATTTTCAACAATCCCGGGCGTAGCTGAAGATGTTACAGAAATCATCCTCAACATCAAGAAGCTTGCAGTAAAGCTTCATTCAGACGGCCCGAAGACAATCTACATCAACCACGAAGGTGCAGGCGATATCTGCGCTCGTGATATCAAGTGTGATTCTGATGTAGAGATTATAAACGGCGACCTTCACATTGCAAAACTCAATGATGATGCAAAGCTGTTTATGGAAATCGTTATCGACAAGGGACGCGGTTATGTTTCTGCCGACAGAAACAAGCAGCTTCTCCAGCCGGTAATCGGCGTTATCCCGGTTGACTCAATCTACACACCCGTAATGAAGGTTAATTACACCGTTGAAAACACCAGAGTCGGTCAGATTACCGACTATGACAAGCTCACACTTGAAGTGTGGACCGACGGCACAATCGACCCCCCGGACGCGGTAAGTCTGGGTGCAAAAATTATGAACGAGCATCTTAACTTGTTCATCGACCTCTCAGAGAGTGCAAAGAATACGGAAATTATGATTGAGAAGGAAGAGAGCAAGAAAGAAAAGGTTCTCGAAACCACGATTGAAGAGCTTGACCTTTCGGTTCGTTCATACAATTGTTTGAAGCGTGCCGGAATCAATACAGTTCAGGATTTGACAAACCGCAGCGAGAACGATATGATGAAGGTTAGAAACCTTGGTCGCAAGTCACTCGAAGAGGTTGTGGCAAAGCTTGAAAGTATGGGCCTTGCTCTTGCAGCAAACGAGGATTAATTCTGAAGGCAAAGCCTTTGGATGGTTAATTTATTGAAAGAGGTGATAGTATGGCACACCAGAGAAAGTTGGGAAGACCCACTGACCAGAGAATTGCAATGTTAAGAAGCATGACAACTTCTTTCCTTGAAGCAGGTAAGATTGAAACAACAACTACCCGCGCAAAGGAAGTTCAGAAGCTGGCTGAAAAGATGATTACACTCGGCAAAAAGAACACTCTTCACACAAGAAGACAGGCTCTTGCCTTCATCACAAAGGAAGATGTAGTTACAAAGCTGTTTGCTGAGATTGCTCCCAAGTACGCAGAGCGTAACGGTGGTTATACAAGAATCATAAAGGTTGGTCCCAGACGCGGTGACGCAGCTGAGATTTCAATTCTGGAGCTTGTGTAATTTTAACATTCACAAATTATGGCGGTTCTGAAAAACAGAACCGCCATTTTGTTTGAAAAACAACAAAATTTGCAGAACCTTATGAAAGGAATAACTGTATTATGATTAAATTATGCATTTTTGATATGGACGGAACATTGGTGAATACCATCAATACCCTTGCGTATTTCGGCAACATTACCCTTGAAAACTTTGGTATCGAGGCAATCCCTACCGAACAGTACAAGGTGATGGTGGGCAACGGCTCACGGGTTTTGGTTGAAAGAATGTTGAATTTTAGAAATGTTCAGCCGGATAATATTGACGAGATACATAAGTGGTATATGAATAAATACGATAACGATTTTATGTACCTTACCGAGTTGTACGATGGTATCCCCGAAATGCTTGCCGACCTCAAAGCAAGCGGCGTAAAAATCGCAATTTTGTCCAATAAAGACGATGTAACAGCAAAGAAAGTTGCCGAGCAGCTTTTTGAGGAAGGTGCAGTTGACCTGTGTCTGGGCGCAAGACCGGGCGTTCCGCTGAAACCCGAGCCGGACGCGGTTTTTGAGATTATGAAGGACTTTGGCGTAAAGCCGGAGGGGTGCCTTTATATCGGCGATACCGCAACGGATATCCAGACCGCAAAGAATGCGGGGCTGTTTTCAATCGGTGTCCTCTGGGGCTTCCGCAGTGAGGAAGAGCTGAGGGGCGCAGGCGCAGATGTGATTACCAATGATGCAATGAAAATTGCAGAGCTTGCAAAGCAGTAAAATAAAGGGCGTGTGAAACTTTTGTTTCACACGCCCTCTGCTTTTAAATATGTCCATCCAATAATTTTATAAAATTGAAGGCCTCGCTTTGACTCGAAAATGTAAATTGAAGAACTATACAATTGGGAAAGAAAACCTCTACATTGTATGTGTTAAGGTTTTCAGAGCTTAAATAGGTAAATCGTTCAATGCTCCGATAGGAAACAAACTCGATTTTGACTTCACCTAATGATTTTTCTATGTATGCAAGAATAATACGCTTGTTTGTGAAGAAGACATTCATATCAACGCTCTTAAAAGTTCTCACAATTTCTTCGCCGTTTGCAAGAAACTGTTGAATTCCCAAACCTTTTTCGGTTTTGTCCGGATAAAACGGTGATTTTACTACTCCAATCATAAGTTTTCCTCCAATAAAAAAAGATGTGCCAACAGAGTGACACATCCAAAAAACGCACACTCTGGCTTGATTCTGCGACAAATCACAATCCCCTTACAGTGGTTGATAAACCAGAGGTACGCTTTTTATAAAGCATACCCCACTGCAAGGATGTTATTCGTAATTTGTCGCAAAATTATTATACCACAAAATTTTAGAAAATACAATATGTTTTTGATTTTTAAGCCTCCCTTGTGTAAAGGGAGGTGGATTTTGCATGGCAAAAGCCGGAGGGATTGTAAAGCAACTGAATATGCCAAATTATCGGAACAACCCCTCAGTCAAATTTTTAATTTGCCAGCTCCCCTTACACAGGGGAGCCTTGGTGAGATGTGTCTTAACGGTGGAAGGAGTCAAGACAGCATTTGTTGTGGCTTAAATCATACTTTTAACAAACGCAAATATTCCGCCGGAGCTCTGAATATATTTAATTAAAAACACAAAAAGAGGGGTATAGATGCTTAATTATATTTGGTGCGGAATGATAGTTATATCCTTTGCGGCGGCAATGTTTACCGGAAAAATTGAGGCACTTACGGCAGGTGCAATTGAGGGGGCGGCATCAGCGGTTGAGACTTGCATAGGCTTGCTTGGTTCAATGTGTCTTTGGACGGGAATTGCAAAGGTGGCAGAGAATTCGGGGCTGATAAATGTTTTTGCAAGGCTTTTAAGACCTGTGACTAAGATTATATTTCCCAAGCTTCGTCAGGACTCTGCCGCAATGCGTGCAATTGTTATGAATATGGTGGCAAATCTTTTGGGGATGGGCAATGCAGCAACCCCTCTTGGAATTGCTGCAATGCGTGAGCTTGACAAGGAAAACAAACACCGTACAGCAGCAAGCGACGAGATGTGTATGTTTGTGGTGATTAATACGGCATCAATTCAGCTTATTCCGTCCACGGTTATTTCGCTCCGGCAAATGTACGGCTCGTCCGACCCGTCGGGAATAATTGTTCCGGTCTGGGTGTGCAGTATCTGCGCTGTTGTTGTGGGCGTTATGGCGGCAAAAATATTTCAGAGAAGGAGAGACTTGTAAATGAGGATTATCTCTCTTTTTGCTGTGCCGCTGATGATTGTGGGGATAGTTGCCTTTGGGATGGTAAAACGGATAAATGTATACGATAGCTTTGTGGAGGGTGCAAAGACCGGTGCTGAAAATATGCTGCAGATTGTGGCACCGTTGGTTGGTCTTATGGTTGCAATTTCTATGTTCCGTGAATCGGGTGCGCTTAGAATACTGGGGGATATTCTGAAGCCGCTGACCGATACCCTTAAAATTCCTGCAGATGTATTGCCGCTTGCGCTTCTCAGACCTGTTTCGGGCAGCGGCTCGATTGCGATAGTGAACGATATCTTCAAAAATAACGGACCTGACTCGCTTGCCGGGAAGGTGGCGTCGGTTATGATGGGTTCGACCGAAACTACATTTTACACGGTTGCGGTATATTTCGGTGCTGTTGGCATAAAAAAGATACGGCACACGGTTAAATCGGCGTTGCTTGCGGATTTGACGGGGATGCTTATGGCGGTTATGATGACTTATATTTTACTTGCATAGTAAGTCGAAGTATGTTAAAATATATGTGTTATTGGGGTGGGCGCAACACCTCATCCGACTCTTGGGGTAAAAACGCACTGCGTTTTCTTTTAACAGCAAAATGTTCTACATTTTGCAATCTTACGCTAACAACATATCGCCGATATGTTGTCTTAACGCTCCAGCCTCGAGGGGAAGGCTATACAAAAGAAAGGGTGATTGCAGGTGAAAGAAAGCTACAGAACCGTTCTGGGCGAAGGCACGGACGAGTTGGTAGAAAAGCGGTCAAGGTTTATTGCAACGGTCAAGCCTGTGAAAACCGAGGCAGAAGCTCTTGAATTTCTTGAATCTCTCAGGAAAAAGTACTGGGATGCAGGGCATAATGTTTATGCCTATATCATAGAAGACAACAATATTCAAAGATACAGCGACGATGGCGAGCCGGCAGGAACGGCGGGAATGCCCGTTTTTGATATGATAAAAAAAGAGGGGCTAAGCAATATTTTAGTTGTTGTTACCCGTTATTTTGGCGGAATTCTGCTTGGAACGGGTGGCTTGGTTCACGCTTACTCCAAAGCGGCAAAGATGGGTATTGAGGCGGCAAAGCCGGTTACAATGGTTCTGTGCCGTGAAATTACGGTTTCCTGTGAGTATTCGCTGCTTGGCAAGGTTCAAAGCGAGATCTGCGCCCAAAACTATATGATGGGTGAAACGGAGTATGCCGATGCGGTTAAGGTCAAGGCGTATATTCCCGAATCCGAAGTTGAAAAATTTATTGCAGATTTAATTGACAAAACAAACGGCCGGATAGGTATTGAAAAAGGCGATGTTGGGTATGCTAAAAGCTGAAAATACAAAATATTGTGTGTGAATTGTAATTTACTATTGATTTTGACAATAGTTTATGATAAAATAATAAAGATAAAACAGACCACAACAGTTTTGATATACCAAAGATTAAATCCGGGTGGGTGAAAAGATGGAAAAGTATGTGATCCTGGGCGGTGCAAAGCTTGAGGGCGAGGTCGAAATCAGCGGCGCAAAGAATTCTGCAGTTGCATTGATTGTGGCAGCGCTCCTTGTTAAGGATGTATGTATAATTGAAAATGTACCGGCTGTCAGCGACACCTATGTATTAATCGACATAATAAATCAGCTCGGCGGTAGAGCTGAATTCATTGATAAGGGAGTTCTGCGTATTGACGGAAGCTCCTTAAATTGCTTTGAAGCACCTTACGAGATGGTCAGCAAAATTCGTGCTTCCTCGTATCTTATGGGAGCACTTCTGGGCAGATTCAGACAGGCGAGGGTTGCAATGCCCGGTGGCTGTGATTTTGGTGTAAGACCGATTGATTTACACCTCAAGGGCTTTGTTTCGCTTGGTGCGGAATACACCGTGGAGTATGGCTTTGTAGACATTAAAGCCGAGGAGCTTACAGGGGCGTCAATTTATATGGATAAGGTATCTGTCGGCGCAACTATAAATGTAATGATGGCGGCAGCTACCGCAAACGGACAGACAGTTATCGAGAATGCCGCAAAGGAGCCGCACATAGTTGATGTTGCAAACTTTCTCAACAGTATGGGCGCAAACATCAAGGGCGCAGGTACAGATGTTATTAAAATAAAGGGTGTTGAAGAGCTTCACGGCGGAACTTATACGGTTATTCCCGACCAGATTGAAGCAGGAACCTTTATGATTGCGGCGGCTGCAACCGGTGGCGATGTACTGATAAAGAATATTATCCCCAAGCATCTTGATTCTATTTCTGCAAAGCTTGCCGAGATGGGCGTGGTGATTGAGGAATATGACGATAGTATAAGGGTAAAAGGTACGGAGAGTCTTAAGAAGGCAAACTTCACAACGATGCCGTATCCCGGTTTTCCCACCGACCTTCAGCCTCAGATGCTGACCCTTCTCACTGCGGCAAACGGAACCTGCATTGTTACCGAAAATGTATGGGACAACCGCTTTAAGTATGTTGAGGAGCTCAGACGAATGGGAGCAATTGTCAGTGTTGACGGCAGAACAGCTGTTGTTGAGGGTGGCAACCGCCTGATGGGCTCGCCGGTGTCATCAACCGATCTGAGAGCCGGAGCGGCACTGGTTATTGCCGGACTGATGGCTGACGGTGTTACTGAAATATACAATCTTAAATATATCGACAGAGGCTATGAGAACTTTGAACAGAAGCTTAGAGCCCTTGGCGCTCAGATTACAAGACGCAGAGATGGCGAAAAAGTCCGCACAGTTACTCCTGCGTAAAGTCGAAGCTTATGCCGCATCGGAGAATGTGCTTTGGTGCGGCATTTAATATGTGAAAAGGAAGGCTCAAAATGACAGCAGAATTGATGGTATGTCCCCTTAAAAGCAGCAGCAAGGGGAATGCAACGGTTATTTTCAGCGCGAATACAAAAATACTGGTTGATTGCGGCGTTAGCGGCAAGGTCCTTGAGGAATGCCTGAAAAATGTGGGTATTTCGGGGGCAGAGCTGGATGCGATTGTTGTCACCCACGAACATACCGACCATACTAAGGGTGTCGGTATTATTTCACGCAAGCACAACCTTCCGGTATATGCAACCTGCGGTACATGGCAGGGAATGAAGACTGCGGTAGGCAGAATAGACGAGGATAATGTAAAGGTATTTAGCGCAAACGACAGCTTTTACATAAACGATATCAAGGTGACCTCGTTTCCTATCCCTCACGATGCAGCAGAGCCGGTGGGCTATACCTTTTGCACAGGAGCGGCAAAGGTTGCCGTGGCAACCGATATGGGCGTGATTACAGACAGCGTTTTTGATGCTGTTAAGGGCAGCAATACAGTTCTTTTAGAGGCAAATTACGACCCGTATATGCTGGATATAGGTAGCTATCCATACGAGTTAAAACGCCGTATACGAGGTGAACTTGGGCATCTTTGCAACGATGACTCGGCAGAGCTTGCCAAACGGCTCAGCCAGACGGGGACAAAGGAGATAATACTCGGTCATCTGAGCGAGGAAAACAACTATCCGCAAACAGCATTTGAAACAGTCAGGGCGGCAGTTAAAGAGTTTAATGTGAGCCTTTCGGTAGCCTGCTTTGAAAATATTAAAGCTTTTGAAGAATATAAAAAAGTCATTTAAGAGTAAGCTCTTAAATGACTTTTCTTTGTTATAACCTATCTGAAAATAAATATTCGCTGTCCGGGGAAAATCAGATCGGATTCAAGGTTGTTTGCTTCTATTATTGCCTCCGCCGAGGTGTGGTAGCGTTTTGCAATGTTCCAGAGGGTGTCGCCTTTTTGCACAAAGTACACAATTATCGACGGGGGCTTTGGCAAAGCCTCGTCTTCAATACAGTTGATGGCAGAAATCAGCTCGGTGCTCTCAGGGCACATTGCTTTGAGTATTATTGCAATAACCGCACGGACCTCAAGGCATCTGCCGCTGCTTATGGTACAGCTTATATGTTCAATTTCCGCCTTTGTATCACACAGACAGTCCGGAGTTATTCCGGGAATGTCAAAGGTGTGGCTGAATGCCATTATGTGGTTGAACCCTGCGACGGGCGTGCCATTATCGGCGGCGAGGTAAAGTATATTGCAGTTTGCATATCCGCTTACCGTTACCGACGGTGCGTCAATTGTCACATTCTCTACGGTTAAAGACGCGGCACAGTCGCACAGCTGATGAATTTCGGGCAGGTAATCGGGAATGTTTACCTGTTCCTTCAGCGTGCACTCGGCAGAGGTGCTTTCGACAAGCTGTTCTATACTATATGCGGTCTTTTCAAGCTCCACGGCAAAGTCCAGGCCGTATGCGTCCTCAATTGCGCTGCATTCCACGGTTTCATAGGCCCTGACGGTTGCCGAAAGGGTGAACTCGCAGCTCAAAACCCTTTTGTCGCCGTCCGGGTCAGGGCAAACTTCATAATAAAGGTCTTTTACCGAATAATCAATTTCTCCCGACATTGTTTCTGTCAGCCCGTCAATCTCCAGAATTTCACTGAACGGTGCGGTGTATTCCAGACACTCTACTGAGTTCTCTTCGCTGCAGTAAAGGGCACAAGCCTTGATTTCGCCTTTGGCAACTGCTTTATCGTTAAGAAGGCGCAGTTCAACTGAAACCGGCTTTGCGGTGAATTTCAGAACCTCGCAGATTGACGGCTTGCCTGAGGGCAGCTCAAACTTCTCGCGGATAATCAGGTCGCGTTCGGCGTCTATGCAAGGATTGTAAATTTTGAGATTGGTTCCTTTAAGCTGAATGGGTGTGCTGTCGTCAATGCCGGTGGCAAGGTCAAGCTCGGATAGCTGCGAGAGCCGTATTGAAAACCCGATTTTACTGCGGACATTCAGCTTACGGCTGTTTACAGGTGTGTATTCGGCAGGGTCGCATTCTGCTTCAATCATCAGCTCCATACCGGGCTTTGCGCCCTTTGCGTCAATGGTGTGGTTAAAGTCCAGGGTTGTGTTAATAGCCTTAACCGAGCCCGGCTCATCGTTGTCGGGCGTGTAAAGAATGTTGATGCGGAGGATTCCCTGAACATAAACCTTGTCTGTCTGAATGTTCTTCTGGGTTATGGCAATCGAGTTGCTGACCTGCAGAACTTTAAGGATATCGGGCTTTATATCCGGGACAATAATATCGTTTTCAAGAGTGGTCTGACAATAACGGGAGCATACGACCTCGGACAGCCTTATATGCTCCTTTTGCAGTTTCACGGACATTTCTTCTACCTCATTTCAAAATGGTGTTTTTTGGTATATAGTATGATAGAAAAAACCAATATATTCCTAAAAGGACAAATCAGGCAGCTCAATGTAATCTGAAACAAGAATATACAGGAGTGCCAGAATCATCATCGAGTTGTCTTCCTCGTCGCTTTCTGCACACAGAAAAATCAGCGCAACGAGCAAAAGGTCCTCTGCACTGAAGATACCAAATATTTTTTTTGAGTCAGGGTCATATACCGAAGCGGGAAGAAGTCCGTGCAACAAGCCGGTTACGCCTTTCCCCAAAGGAAGCTTTTTCTTTGCCTTTGTCTTGGGCTTTGGGGGCGGTGGCGGTGTTGGACGCCTGATGGGTCTTGTTTTGGCGCGAGAGTTATTCTGTGGAGCTTGCCGCGGCGGATTGACGGCTGACATTTGTTTTGACGGATTAGTCTGTGGCGGTTTAACCGCCGGACGGCTTTGTCCTGCCGGTTGAGATGGCGTTTTTTGCCGCGGCGGTTGCTGGGACGGCGTGGCTTGCGGACGGGTGTTTTGCTGAGGTGCATTCTGGGGATTGTAATGATGGTACTTCATTTAATCACTTCTCCCGTTGTCAAGATTTTTGAATATTTTAAGAGCTTTTGTGACACCAAGGATTTTTACAGCCTGGTCAACCTTGTCACGGCGTTCCTTTTTTAACAGTGGCTTCAATGCTTTTAAAAATGTCGGGCCGTTGTCGTTTTTACGGCGATTCATTTCGGACATCACGCTTTGCAGCTTCATTACGGTTCCGAGATCAAAGGGCATCTCATCGTTGCTGTCGCCCCCTCCGAAAGCCGAGAGGAGGGAAGAAAGGTCCAAACCACTGTTTTCTTCTGCAGGCTGCGTATTGTCGGAGCTATCGGAAAGTGAACTCAGCAGATTGCCAAGAATATTTTCGCTGTTTTCATCGGCGAGCATTTGCTGAACCGTCTCGATTGCTTTTGAAAGGTCGGGACCTTCGCTCATTTTAAATTCTCCTTTTTAATGTTATTTCCCCTTGATAATGGACTGCAGTTTTGTAAGCAGTTCGGGGTTTTGACTTAGCTGCTTAATCAGTGCCGGATTGTTCTGGAGCTCTGCCTGAAGCTGATTTGTGTTGAGGTCTTTGAGTGCGCCGTTTGGGTCGTTTGACATTGCCTTTATTGCGGCTTCTGCCTGTTTCAGCTGTTCGGGGCTGAGACCTGAGCTTATTTTTGCCAGACCTTGGGAGAGCATCTGGGGGTTCATTTTTGCAATCATTTCCTGAATAGTCATAAATTTATACCATGCCTTTCTGTTAATGAATTCCTATTTAACAGTATATGACCCCGTAAAAAAATAGTGACAAAAAGTTTGGGATATGTTAAAATAAAAAAGGAGGTATAACTTTATGAAAATTTTGATTTTCAGCGACTCGCACAGACAATTTGCCCCCTTGATGAAGGCGATGGAGAAGGAAGCAATGGTTGATTGGATTATTCACGCCGGCGATGTGTGCCAGGATGTGGAGGACCTTGGAATTATGTATCCGGCTGTACAGATTGATGCGGTCAAGGGGAATAATGACTTTTTAAATCACGATTTCCCTGATGAACGGTTTTTTGAGCTGGGCGGTGTTAAGATTTTCCTGACCCACGGCCACAATTACGGTGTGAAATATTCATATTCAAAGGTGTGGCAGGTCGCACGGGAAAAGGGCGCGGATATTTGCATATTCGGGCATACTCATAAGGCGTATCAGGAAAAAATGGGCGAGGTTGAGCTGTTTAATCCGGGCAGCGCAATGCGAAGTTATGGAGTACTTGAAATAGATGATAACGAGTATACATTAAAATTATGCGAATTATAAAAAAAATTAAAAAAAGTGTTGACAAGCATAAAGTTTTATGGTATTATAGTTTCTGCTGGTCGCGAAAGTGGTCAGTATAAAATTTAAGCTGGTGTAGCTCAATTGGCAGAGCAGCTGATTTGTAATCAGCAGGTTGCGGGTTCGAGTCCCATCACCAGCTCCATTTTTCGGAGGGGTTCCCGAGTGGCCAAAGGGGGCAGACTGTAAATCTGTTGCTTCTAGCTTCGATGGTTCGAATCCATCTCCCTCCACCAGAATTCGCGGTCAAAATAGATG
>SVJR01000037.1 GCA_015068845.1 Oscillospiraceae bacterium | reverse complement strand
GTAGTGGTCTTGTTTTATAGTAAAAATCATATGATTTATACATTAGGTATAATTGAAAAAAAGCCTTGTAATCATAAGAAAACCACAACCGTGTATATGTATTCAACTATAATTATGATAGGGCCTCCCGGCTCGGGAAAAACAATGATTGCACAGCGAATCCCCTCCATTCTCCCCAAACTCAGCTTTGAGGAATCGCTGGAGGTTACAAAGATACACAGTATTGCAGGTTTGCTTTCGGGCAACAGTCCATTGATTGCGGAGCGTCCGTTCCGGCATCCCCATCATACGGTGTCGGCGGCAGGGCTTTCGGGCGGCGGCGCAAACCCCCGGCCCGGCGAAATCAGCCTTTCCCACAACGGCGTTTTGTTTATGGACGAGCTCCCCGAGTTTCGGCGCGATGCCTTAGAGGCGATGCGTCAGCCTCTCGAGGACGGCGAGATTACTATTACCAGAACAAGCGGTAGCGTAACATACCCCTGTAGCGTTATGCTGGTGGCGTCCATGAACCCTTGCCCTTGCGGATTTTACGGCGATTCGACGCGAGATTGTACCTGTTCGCAAAGTCAGATTGTAAAGTATATGAGTAAGATAAGCGGACCGCTCCTTGACCGTATAGATTTGCACATCGAAGTTCCTGCGGTGAGGTATGACGAGCTTGAGGCAAAGGCTCCCGGTGAGTCCTCGGTGGAAATTCGACAGAGGGTCGAGCGGGCACGGCAGCTTCAGCGTGAGCGGTATAAGGACAGCGGCGTTTTCTCGAACAGTCAGCTGACCCCCGAACTTATGGAAAAGTATTGCCGGCTGGACAGCGAGGCAAGCTCACTTTTGCGTGATGCATTTGAGACTTTGGGTCTCAGTGCAAGAGCCCACAACCGCATCTTAAAGGTGGCACGGACGATTGCCGACCTTGCAGGCGAGGAAAGTATAGGGCTTGAGCATATAGCCGAGGCTATTCAGTACCGGGCTTTGGATAAAAAGTTTTTTAATTAGACGGAAGATTCTTCACTTCGTTCAGAATGACAATGGAGCACAGGTGGGTAAAAATTTCCACAGCTGTCATTCCGAGCTTGTCGAGGAATCTTTAAGCGATACAAAAACAGCTAAACAGAAAGGTAAATGACGGTATGAAATTAAATATAGTACTTGTGGAACCGGAAATCCCGTCAAACACGGGAAACATTTCAAGGACCTGTTCGGTAATCGGGGCGGCACTTCATCTGGTGCATCCCTTAGGCTTTGATATAAGCGAGAAGGCGGTAAAGCGTGCAGGGCTTGACTACTGGGACGAGCTGGAGCTTTACGAATACCAGAGCTTTGCCGAGGTGCAAAGGAATTACCCTGACGGCGACTTTTACTACTGCACGACCAAAGCCCCCAATACATACAGTCAGGTAGCCTTCCCTGTGTGTGAAGAAAAAGAGATTTTTCTGGTTTTCGGCAAGGAGACAAAGGGACTCCCGGAGGATTTAATCCGTGAGAACATTGAAAAGGCAATCAGAATTCCGATGAAGGAAAAAATGCGGTCGCTGAATTTATCCAATTCGGTTGCCGTTGTAGCATATGAAGTTCTGAGACAGAACGATTTCAAAAATTTAGAAAAGAGAGGACATTTGACTAATGGTTAAAATAATGACAGATTTATCGGCAGACCTGACTGCTACTCAGGCAGAGGAGTATGGAATAAAGGTTCTTCCCTTTTACATCAACTATCCCGATGAAAGTATTCTGGCAGACCTAAGCTATACACCGGACGAGTTTTACGAAAAGTTCAAGTCCACCGAGGAAATGCCGGCGACCAGTCAGGCGACCCCGGGAATACTTGAGGATATATACCGCGAGCTTGGCAATACCGACCCGATTATTCATATCACAATCCCTGCAAACAGCAGCGGTATTGTAAATACAGCAATGAACATTTCTTCAACACTGAACAGTGAGGAAGGCTTTGATATTACCGTTATCGATTCCAGTATGTATAGCCTTGGTACGGGCGTAAATGTTATCGAGGCGGCAAAAATGGCAGCCAATGGTGCGACAAAGGACGAAATTCTGGCATTTTTGAAGGAACGATTTGAGAAGGATAAGGTATACTTTATCGTTGATGACCTCAAATATTTGCAGAAGGGCGGAAGAATCAAGGCGACAACAATGGTTGTTTCAAAGGTTCTCGATATAAAGCCTATTCTGTGGTCAAATGACGGTATGGTTGAGGCTTTTGCCAAGGTAAAGGGTCTTAAAAAGGCAATTTCAAAACTGGTTGAGATTGTGGATGAGAAAATGGAAGATAAGGAAAACGGAACAGTTTATGTTCTTGACGCTGATGCGGCTGCGAATGGGGATATGACAGTGGAGTATTTGAAAAAAGCCGGAATTTGCAATGTTGTTCGTGGTCAGGTCGGACCTGTTATTACCTGTCATGCCGGTGTCGGCGTGTTCGGTTTATATTTCAGACACAAGTAAGGATTGATTTTTAATGTATCTTGAAAAAGAGGAAATGAAGTTTGCGGCAGTATACGCAATCAAGCAGTACAAGGCTCCCATTGCGGTCAGCCGCATATACGAGATTTTCACATGGGACAAGGAGATAATGGAGTACTTTGACCTATCCGGTGTTCTTGCTGAACTTCTGGAGGACAAATATATCTATCAGAAGTACTATCGCAACGAGGAAGCACTTTGCCTTACCGAGCGCGGCGAGGAGGCGTATACCTTCTTCAAAAACCGAATCCCGTACAGTATAAGGGAGCGGATTGACTCCGCAATCGGTCGCGTGAAGTTCGACGAGATTGCCGACCCCAACGCGGTCCGTGCCGAAGTGGTGCTTGCGGCAGAGGGTCAGTATATGGCAAAGTGCAGTTTAAATGAGAATAAGGTCCCCGTTCTGGAGCTTTCGCTCAATATGGGCAAGAAAAACCACGCCGAGCGTGTGGCGAAGTTCTTCCGTGAGAACGCGGACGAAATTTATGAGGAAATTCTGAAGCTTTGCTTTAAGGAAAACGAGTAATTAAGACGGAGGATGAGAACTTGTTTACAGCAGACAGTTACGATGTAGTGGTTATAGGCGGCGGTCACGCAGGGGTTGAGGCGGCTTTTGCTTCGGCAAGGCTGGGTATGAAGACCTGTATCTTTTCAATCAGCCTTGACAGCATAGCAAACCTGCCCTGTAACCCCAGTATAGGCGGTACTGCAAAGGGGCATCTTGTGCGAGAAATTGACGCACTCGGTGGCGAGATGGGCAAGGCAGCGGACGCAACCCTTTTGCAGTCCAGAATTCTCAACCGCGGCAAAGGGCCTGCGGTTTATTCGTTGCGTGCCCAGATAGACAGACGGGCGTATCAGAACGAGATGAAGCACCGTCTTGAAATGTGCGAGGGTCTCCATGTCCGTCAGGGGGAGATTGTGAAGGTGAATGTTGATGAAGATGGTAATGTCTGCTCGGTTGAAACCCGTGCCGGTGCAAGATACCTTTGCCGTGCGGCGATTGTTTCAACCGGTACATACTTAAAGTCCAGAATAATTATCGGCGAGTTCAGTCAGGAAAGCGGTCCTGACGGGGTGTTCCCTGCGACCGAGCTGTCAAAGAACCTTCAGGATATCGGGGTCGAGCTGGTTCGCTTTAAAACCGGAACACCGCCCCGTGTAAACAGGCGGTCAATCGACTTTTCCGAGCTGGAGGAACAGCTTGGTGACGACGAAATCACGCCGTTCTCGTTTGAAACAACAAAGCCGCTCGAAAACACGGTCAGCTGTTTTGTGACATACACCAACGAAAGAACGCACAAGGTAATTCTTGATAATATCCACCGTTCGCCCCTTTACGGCGGCGATATAAAGGGCATAGGTCCAAGGTACTGCCCGTCAATAGAAGATAAGATTGTAAGGTTCAAGGACAAGGAACGGCATCAGCTGTTCATTGAGCCTATGGGCGAGGACACCGAGGAAATGTATATTCAGGGATTTTCAAGCAGTCTGCCCGAGGATGTGCAGATTGAGATGCTCCACACTCTGCCGGGACTTGAAAATGCTCAGGTGACACGCAATGCTTATGCTATTGAGTACGATTGCTGCAATCCGCTTCAGCTTAAGGCAACACTTGAGTTTAAGAATATCGGCGGTCTTTACGGTGCGGGTCAGTTCAACGGCACATCGGGCTACGAGGAGGCGGCGGCGCAAGGCCTTATGGCAGGCATAAATGCGGCACGCAAGCTTTCCGGCAAGGAGCCGTTTGTGCTTGACCGAAGCGAGGCGTACATAGGCACACTTATTGATGACCTTGTGACCAAGGGCACAAATGAGCCATATCGTATGATGACCTCACGCTCCGAATACAGATTGATTTTAAGACAGGATAACGCTGATTTGAGACTAACTGAAATGGGTCACGAAATCGGATTAATCTCGGACGAAAGGTATGCGGCATTTTTAGAGAAGAAGTCGCTTATCGAAAAGGAAATAGAGAGACTTCGGGGAATAGTGTTCCCCCCGTCCGATGCGGTAAATGCATTTTTGGACAGCGTGGGCGCAACACGGATTTCCACGGGAATTCACGCAAGCGATATGCTAAAGCGCCCCGAGGTGACTTATGAAAGCTTGGCAGTAATCGACCCTGACCGCACCGAGCTTCCCAAGGATGTGTGCGAACAGGTTGAAATCAGCATAAAATACGAGGGCTACATCGACCGCCAGATTGCTCAGGCAAACAAGTTCAAAAAGATGGAAAACAAAAAACTTCCCGAGGATATTGACTATTCAAAAATCGGCGGACTGCGTATCGAAGCACGCCAGAAGCTTGAAAAGCTGAGACCGCACTCGATTGGTCAGGCGTCCCGAATTTCGGGCGTTTCGCCGGCGGATATTGCGGTGCTGGTGGTCTACCTCAAACAGCAAAACTAAGGAATGATTGAATATGAAAAAGTTTGTTGCGGGCGGCAACGATGCAGGGCAAAGGCTTGATAAGTTCCTGACCAAGCTGCTTGTCGGTGCGTCAAAGGGTATGCTTTACAAATGGCTGCGTAAAAAGCGGGTCAAGGTAAACGGCAAAAAGACCGACATCGACTACATTATTCAGCCGGGTGATGTGTTGGAGCTTTATATAAACGACGAGTTTTTCCCAAACAATAGTGACGAAAAGACCGAAATTCTCAAAAAGGAGCTGCCTCTTAAGGTGGTGTATGAGGACGAGAATATCCTTATTGCAGACAAACCGTCGGGGATTGCTGCCCACGGCGAGGACGGCTGCCTTTTAGACAGAGTTCAAAGCTATCTCTTTAAGAAAGGCGAGTATTCCCCCGAATGCGAAAATACCTTTGCACCGGCACTCTGTAACCGAATAGATAAAAACACCTCGGGCTTGGTGATTGCCGCGAAAAATGCGGCGGCTCTGCGAGGTATTAACGAGAAGATACGGGACCGTGAGATAAATAAATATTACCTGCTCCGTACAGAGGGGAATATTACCCCGCCGGAAGGTGTTATTGAGGGTTACACCCTCAAAAACGAACGGGAACGCAAGGTGTATTTCTATAAAAGCGAAGCTCCCGGCTCAAAATACTGCAAGACTTTGTACCGCACATTAGGGAGTGACGGCACGGTAGAGGCACTTTTGCTGACCGGCAGAACCCACCAGATTCGTGCGAGCTTTGCTGCGATGGGCTATCCTCTTTGCGGTGATGTTAAGTACGGAGCAAAAACAAACGATAGACGCGATTTCCAGCAGCTTCGTGCCTATAAGATAGAATTCAAGTTCAGCACGCCGGCGGGCGAGCTTGAATATCTGAACGGAAAGGTTATAACGGCAGACACAAAATTTTAGAAAGAGGGGTGAGCATAGTGAAGTGGACAAAAGATCAACGAGCGGCGATTGAATATAGCGGCGAGAACATTCTTCTTGCGGCGGCGGCAGGCTCCGGCAAAACGGCAGTTCTGGTTCAGCGAATTATTGAGCTTGTAAGCGACGCTGAAAAGAATGTTAATATAAATGAGCTTCTTGTGCTTACCTTTACCGATGCGGCGGCCCGCGAAATGCGCGAGAAGATTGCTGCCGCAATCGAAAAAACTCTTGAAGAAAACCCTGACGACAAGCATCTGCAAAAGCAAAAGTTGCTTGTTCATTCGGCAAACATATCGACAATACATTCATTTTGTATGAATTTACTTAAAAGCAACATCCACCTGACCAAGCTTCCGGTGAACTTCAATCTATGCTCAAACACCGAGCAGAAAATGCTGCTATCTATGGCTCTTGACGGCACGCTTGAACGGTTTTACGGCAAAATCAACCGTGACCGCTCCATAGAGGCACTGGTTATGGGCTACGGCGGCATAAAAAACGACCGGACGCTTCGTGAAACGGTGCTTGCCCTGTTCAACTTCAGCAAAAGTATGCCATACCCTGCAAAATGGCTGAATGAAGCCCTGTGCGGCTACAAGGAAGTGGCAAAAACCCGTAGCCTAAACGGCGGAAAATGGCTGGATTTGTTTGAAAAATCGGTCATTGAGACGGAAAACGAAATTCTGGATTTGTATACCGAAATGCTTGCGGAAGCCGACAGAAATCTTTACGCCGACCACCCATATGCGGCATTCTTGTCGGACGAAGCACAATCCATCAGGCGGTGCTTTGAGCATATTCGGGGCAAAGGCTATGCCGAGGTGCGCGATGGGCTTTTCAGCTTTGACTTTGCAACGCTGAAAGCCGGTCCCCGTAATCCCGAACCCGATATTGCGGCAGCACAGGACAGGATAAAGGCTCTGCGTGAGCTTGCCAAGGACATTAAAAAGAGCATTGATTCGCTTTTTGCTTGCGACGAGACCGAGGCGGTAAAACGGATTGCCGGAGCATATTTCCCGCTCCGAACCCTTAAAAATATGGTGCTTATGGTTGACCGCAGATACACACGGCTCAAGCGTGAAAAGAACCTTCTGGACTTTAACGACCTTGAACACGAGGCGTTGATGCTTCTTGCCGGAAAGGCCGGCGAGCCGACCGAGGCGGCGCTACGCCTTCGTGAAAAGTTTAAGGAAATTTTAATTGACGAGTATCAGGACACGAACAATATTCAGGACACTCTGTTTAAAACCCTGTCAAGGGATAACAGCAATATCTTTATGGTAGGCGATTTGAAGCAGAGTATCTATACCTTCCGTAACGCTGTGCCAAAGCTGTTTTCCGACAAATATTCGGATTACGAAATGCCGTGCGGCGGCGGACATCTGATACGCCTTTTCAAAAACTTCCGCAGCAGACGCGGCGTGGTAAACACCGTTAACTTTGTGTTCCGCGGCATAATGAGCCCGTCGGTGGGTGATATAAATTACACAGAGGAGGAATACCTTGTTCAGGGTGCGGAATACCCCGAAGTTGAGGATAATTCGCAGCTCAGCACAGAGTTCCACCTTGTTTGCAGTAATGTTCCCAAGGAAGTCGGAACTCCGGACAAGCTTGAACTTGAGGCGCGCGTTGCGGCAAAGCGTATTTCGGAGATGATAGACTCCAAAATGCCGGTATTTGATAAGTCTTTAGGCACGCTTCGCACAATTGAATACCGCGACATAGTTGTGCTTATGCGAAATACCAAGTCTGCGGCGCCTGTATTTGAGGAAGTATTTGAGGAATATGGAATTCCGGTATATTCCGAGCGTGGCCGTAACTACTTAAGTGCACCTGAAGTCCAGACTGTGCTGGCGTTTTTGCAGATAATCGACAACCCTCGTCAGGACATTCCGCTGATTGCGGTTATGCGTTCGCCAATCTGGGGCTTCACTCCGGAGACTTTGGCAAAGATGCGTACCGCAATGCGGCGAGGCAGCTTCATAGATGCTGTAAGCTATGCGGCAGAAAACGGCGACGGCGCGGCGGCAGAATTCCTTTCGGCACTTGAAAATCTGCGAGAACGCGCAGAATTTACCGGCGTTGACCGGCTTATCCATACAATCTACTACGAATATGGCTACTATTCGTATTCAGGCTCAATGAGCCGCGGTGCAGAGCGTCAGGCAAACCTTCGCCTTTTGTTTGAAAGAGCCGCCGAGTTTGAGAACACCCGTATGAGCGGATTGTTCAGTTTTATGAATTATATCGAAACGATAAAAAATCAGGGTGATGACCTGACCCCCGCCAAGCCCTTTGGCGATGGCGATAATGTGGTCAGGATAATGACGGTTCACAAGTCAAAGGGTCTGGAGTTTCCGGTGGTAATCCTTTCGGATACCGCTCACGAATTTAACTTCAAGGAATTTGAAAAGAATATTCTCTGGAACGGGGAAGTGGGAATTGCGGCAGACTTTGTTGACACAAAAATGCGTGTCCGCTACCCGTCACCGGCGCGGCTCCGTGTTATCCGCGAGGCAAAGCAGGCACTTGTCTCGGAGGAAATGCGTCTTCTTTATGTTGCACTTACCCGTGCCCGTGAAAAGCTGATTATAACCGCCACCTACAAGCAGACACAAAAGGGCTTTGCGCCCATTCTGGTTGATGCGGAAAAACGCTCAAAGACAGAATATGTGAAATCAAAGAAATGCTTCAGAGATTGGCTGATGGCGGCACTTTTAACTCACCCGAAGGCGTTCCCCATACGGGAACACCTCGGCTTTTCCGAAAACATTGTTAACAGAGATGCCGATTTTGACTTAACTGCGGTGATATATAAGGAATGGCGCGATGTACCCGCTACGGTGCAGGCGGTACCGGAAATCGATGTACTGCCGGAGCTTGAAGCCGCAGAAAATGCTGACGGAATCCGCGAAAAGCTGGAATATATCTATCCCGATATGCGGCTTGGTGCTATCCCTGTAAAAATGTCGGTCAGCGAGGTAAAAAGGATGCAGACCGACGAGGAATATATACCGCTGCTTGACGAGCTACGCACCCGTGATGTCGCACAGCTAAAGGCGGTGAGCGGTGCTGAAAAGGGAACTGTGGTGCATTTTGTGATGCAGATGATAAACCCCAAAGCTGTCAGCTCGGCGGAGGATATAAAGGCATTGACCGAAAAGCTTCAAAGTGAAAAAATACTTACACCGGCACAGGCAAAGGCGGTAGATGCTAAAAAAATATATGCATTTTTTGAAAGCGATATCGGCAAACGCTTGAAAACCGCAGAACGGGTGGAACGTGAGTTTAGCTTTTATACCAAGGCTCCGGTTGCCGAAATTTTCCCCGACGGCGGCAGTGGCGAGATATTGCTTCAGGGTACAATGGACTGCTTCTTTGTTGAGGACGGCAGAGTTGTTCTGCTTGACTTCAAGACCGACCGGGTACAA
>SVJR01000036.1 GCA_015068845.1 Oscillospiraceae bacterium | reverse complement strand
TGCCTTAACGCTCCAGCCTTAAAATAAATATATGTTTATTAATTTTTTTGCAAGATAATAAATTAGAGTTGGAAGATTTATTTCAATGCTTATATCTTCCGGTTTTATTTTTCGTCGGATTGTGGTTAAAACCCTTTCGGGTTTTTCCCTATCACAAAAACCTCTCGGTTTTTGTAATCTTGCGCTATCAATATGCCACCGGCATATTGCCTTAACGCTCCAGCCTTAAAATAAATATATGTTTATTAATTTTTTTGCAAGATAATAAATTAGAGTTGGAAGATTTATTTCAATGCTTATATCTTCCGGTTTTATTTTTCGTCGGATTGTGGTTGAAACCCTTTCGGGTTTTTCCCTTTTACAAAAACCTCTCGGTTTTTGTAATCTTGCGCTATCAATATGCCACCGGCATATTGCCTTAACGCTCCAGCCTTAAAATAAATATATGTTTATTAATTTTTTTGCAAAGTAATGAATTGTTTGTTGTTAACGAAAAAGAATACAATGACGCACCTCGCCCGTTAACTTAGGTTGATTATATCACCAAACGTAAGCATATGTCAACACGAATTTGAAAATGTAACATATTTGTAATACTTTTTCAATTCTTTTGTCAAAATATGCAATGGCGGTTACTATATATTGATAAAAAAACATAATTCTATGTCATATATTGTAATACTACATTTCAAATATGTCAAGAGATTTTGTAAAATTTAATGGAAAATTATTCATTTGCGTAGGTTTTTTGTAATTTGGGGTCGTTACAATCCTCCCACCGTCTGCGACGGTCCCCCCTCCTTTACACAAGGAGGGCTGAGCCGACCCCTACATTTTGAAACCGTCAATTTCCGTCAATGCCCTTTCTGCATATTTTTCGGCTTTTTCTTTTTTATCCTTTATACGCATACCCAAATCTTCAAATATACCGAAGTTCACATTCATTGGCTGAAAGTCGCAAACCGCCGGATTGGATATATATGCCGCAAGGGCACCCATCGCGGTCTTTGCAGAAATTGAGGGAGCAGCTGCACCACACACATCTGCTGCCATTGACACGCCTGCCCAAAGCCCTGATGCCGCAGATTCGATATAGCCCTCCACGCCGGTTATCTGTCCGGCAAAGTACACCTTGGAGAATTGCTTCATATTATAATTAGCCGTCAGGCATTTGGGGGAATTGATATAGGTATTGCGGTGCATAACACCGTATCTGACAAACTCGGCATTCTCGAGGCCGGGAATCATACCGAACACCCTTTTCTGTTCGCCAAACTTCAGGTGGGTCTGGAAGCCTACTATATTATACATACTTGCTGCGGCGTTGTCCTGTCTCAGCTGAACCACCGCATAGGGGCGGCTGCCGTCGTGGGGGCTTGTCAGTCCCACCGGCTTGAGCGGACCAAAGCGCATTGTGTCCTCGCCCCGTGCCGCCATAACCTCAATTGGCATACAGCCTTCAAACACCTTGGGGTTCTCCACACCCTCGTGGACGGGTGCACCTTCAGCAGTTACAAGGGCATTGCGGAAGGCGATATATTCGTCCTTTGTCATAGGGCAGTTTATATAATCGTCGCCGCCCTTGCCGTAGCGTGCCGCCTTGAACGCCTTTGTCATATCTATACTATCAAACGCCACGATAGGCGCTGCCGCATCATAAAAATGCAGAGAGTCGTCGCCCGTAAGCTTCAATATGCTTTCAGAGAGTGCGTCTGACGCCAGAGGGCCTGCCGCAACAATAGTATATTCATCGGTATTGATTTCGGTTACTTCCTCAGAAATAATTTCAATATCCGGACACGCCTTAATCTTTTCAGTAACCATTTTTGAAAAGCCGTCACGGTCAACCGCAAGTGCTCCGCCGGCAGGGACACGGGTTGCGTCCGCACATTCCATAATAAGTGAACCGAGACGGCGCATTTCCTCCTTTAAAAGACCTACGGCATTGTATATTCCGTCGGCACGGAGGGAGTTGCTGCACACGAGCTCTGCAAAGTTCTCTGATTTATGGGCAGGCGACATTTTGCGAGGCTTCATCTCATACAATTTGACCTTTACCCCACGCTTCGCAAGCTGCCACGCTGCCTCGCAGCCTGCAAGCCCTGCACCTATTATCTTAACTGTTTTATTTGCCATTTTATAAAGTTCCTTTCGTCGGAAATTCTCCTGTATATAATATAGCACAAATTACAGTTTGGTGCAAGTGGGGGATTTAACTAAAGCACAATCCCTCAGCCACTTCGTGACAGTTTCTTGGCTCTCGCCTCGGTCGGCACTAAACGATTGCCACCGGCAATCAGCGCCCCTTTACACAAGGGAGCCTGTGCTTAGAATGACAGGCGGGTCGATGTGGGCATCGACCCCTACAGCACCGTCATTGTGCCGAGCAAAATCGGCAGAGTTTCCTTATAAATCTGCGGCAGCTGCACGGTCGGCAAAGGATTCTGGCCCTCGCCCACCTCCACCGTGTAGCCGGGGAAGTTGAATTTATCCACAAACCAGTCCTTAAAGCCGCCATATGATGCAATCCCCTCGGTTTCGTCAAGGCGGTACGGCGAGATTTTGGTGTAGGCTTTTGCAATAGCCAGCGAGCGGGGCGGTTCTTTTTTCAAAAAGCCGTGGTATATCACCTTGCCCTGACTATGGAAGGATATTGTCAGCCGGAACCCGTGCATACGGGTAAATCGGGCAAGGGCGTGACTTTCCGGCTCGGACTCGGGGTGGGTACCCGAGAACCTTGTGGGGCCGGGAGAATAAATTCCGTAGTCCTTTTCCATCGCCTTTGATTCCTGCCACATTGCGTCGTAGTTATGGTTGAGGTCAACGCCCCGGGCATTTGCCTGCCAGTGCGTGAAGTCGGACTTTCCGTTCATTCGCAGAAGCCGTTGTTTTTCACTTTGCGGAAGTCTGCAGGGCAGGCCCTCCGCCGAAAGCTGAACGCCGTCGGGATTGACCATTGGCACAATGTATAGCGAGCACCTTCGCCAGAGCGTCTTCACATTAAAACCGTGCAATGCCCTGCCCGACAGCTTTGCCTCCAGAAAGTCCCGTGTAAAACGCATCAGCATTGCAGAGGTCAGCCATTCCATTCCGTGGTGGGCGCCGTTATACATTATCTTTTTTTCGCCCGTTCCCAATTTAATGTAGTACAGATTGCTGCCCCACGAAGATTTGCCTATGCTCCCCACCTCTGCTTCGGGAAAGTCGCGGCGGAGCATCAGTATGTCATCCTTCAGCACCTCGTATGTATAGGGTCGTATTTCTTTTTTCATAAGCCTCGCCTCTCTTTTGCGTATTTTTTCATCATTTTAAGATATATGCATTCGTCTTGATTTTTATTTGTCTAAATGATATAATAAGGATAATTTTATTTGTGGAGGAAGAAACCGTGCGCGAAATTTCAGCAAAAAAAATTACCGACCTTGTTGCCGGTATGTGCATAGAATCAAACTGTTTTTTGAATGAGGATATTGAGGCTGCGCTACGCGCCGGTCTTGAAAATGAGGACGGCGGGCTTGCTGCGGATATCCTTGCAGACATTTTAAAGAATGCGGATATTGCTCGTCGGGACGCCGTGCCGATTTGTCAGGATACCGGGATGGCTGTGTTCTTTTTAAAGCTTGGTCAGGAGGTTCATATTACCGATGGCGGACTTTACGACGCAATTAACGAGGGGGTACGCCGTGGCTACGAGGAAGGGTATCTCCGCAAGTCGGTTGTCGGTGACCCGCTCCGCCGCAAGAACACCGGCGATAACACACCAGCCGTTATACATACCGAAATCACCGACGGCGACGGTTTTGAAATCACCATCGCTCCCAAGGGGTTTGGCAGCGAGAATATGAGTGCCGTTAAAATGCTCAAGCCCTCAGACGGGGTTGACGGAGTAATCAATTTCGTCACCGAAACCGTTCGGCTTGGCTCAGGTAATCCGTGCCCGCCCATTGTTGTGGGGGTTGGAATCGGCGGAACTATGGAGAAGGCGGCGCTCCTTTCAAAGCAGGCACTCCTCCGAGATGTGCGGAAGCACAATCCCGACGAATACTATGCAGAGCTTGAAAGAACTCTCCTTGAAAAAATAAACGCACTTGATATTGGGCCTCAGGGCTTTGGCGGCAAAACCACCGCCCTTGGCGTGAATATTGAAACATTCCCGACGCATATTGCCGGGCTGCCGGTTGCGGTAAATATCAGCTGCCATGTAACAAGGCACCTGACTAATTGGCTGTGATTAAACGCACAGACCGCATAAAGCAGAAATTATTATATTTTAACACCTTAAACTAAAACAACATATTTCAATGTAAACATTCGTCAGTTGACGAATGTTTATTTTTGCACTTTATGCTACGAACAAACTTCACCTCTCGGCGTACCATATGTACGCCATCGGGTAACCCCTTTGGGTTCAGTTTGTCCGTTCTGCACTATTTACTCTTCGCCATTGGCTGTGATTAAATGCACAAAAACGCAAAAGTGTACCCGAAGTACAAAGCATTTCGAGCACACCCTTTAAGATTCTTCACTTCGTTCAGAATGACACCTTATGGGTCACCCTAAGCCTGTCGAAGGGTCTTTATTTTTATATACAATCGTTCTATATCATTTTAATGTATTCAGAAAATCAGAAATTTCTGCCGCGGCAAGTTCGGCGCCACGAACCGCTTCACTCAATGTATTTCCGCTGCTGCCTACTTCGATAATCATACTTCCCAATGCCACGTGGCCGTTGAACCGTTCCTTGCGAAGGTTTACACCGCGCATAAGGCTTGGATATTTTTTTGATATATGGTTCTGGAGTTTAAGTGCAAGCTTCATATTCTCACGCCAGTTCGGATGGTCGAGACCGCCGCCGTTTGTTCCCACCACCAGCATCAGCTGGGCGGTTTTTTTGCCGTCAATTTCGGTCACGAATTTTGCTTTGCTTCCGTCATCATATATAAAAGCATCGCGGTGTAAATCAAGAACCACCGCTATCCCCGGATACTTTGCCTTATACTTTTCCACCGTTTTGCGCGAGTTCTCGTACGAGCCGTTAAAGCTTGGGTTGTCGTGGACGGTTGCGTCGTGAATTACCTTAATCCCCTTTTTCTCAAACACCCTTTTCACGGCTTTGCCTACCGCGGTCATATTTTCGTCAGCGTTAAGGCTTCGGTCGCTTTTGTCTGCCGAATATACCGAGGCGCCCTCGGGCGAATAGCATTCGGTTGTATGGGTGTGAACAATCAGAACCTTTGGTTCCTCGCCCTTCATATCGAACTTGAGGGGGCTACTCAGCATTTCGTCTATGTTGATGCCAAAATCTGTTTCATTCCGTATAAGAATTTTACTTTTTTCCTTACCCAGAGCCTTGCCCTGACCTGAGTCTACCTCGGTTATGGGGTACTGCCCCGTACCGGGAGTTGCCGGTTCCGCCGTACCGCCGCCGGTGTCGACATTTTGAGGATTATAGGCGGCAATGCTTTGGTTTGCCGTTCGTGCAAGGTAACCATAACCCACAGCCTTTATAAGCGGAAGCTCCTCGGCAACCGCTGTATGTAAATCAAACGGGTCGAAGGTCAGTACAAACGAGACCACCTTCTTCACAACGGCAATCGCGGAGCTTTTCAGTTTTTCCGCAGTTCCGCTAACAGCACCTATCACAGGAACACTTTCCGCCACGGCAGACTGACCGATACTGTCGGGCATAACATTTATCTTTGGTGCGGCAATTTTTATATCGAGTACACCCAATGCCGCAACAACCGCAAGGGTCATCACGGCAATACCTCGGCGTATCAGTTTTTTTCCGTCTATCACAACCGCTCTGTATTTTTTCATTACTTCGCCCTTCCTGAGTAAATATAGTATATATATATTTCCAGAATTCCGTCATTATTACAAAAAGCAGCAGACTTAAGTCTACCGCTTTTTTAATATTTCTACTTCATCTGCAAGCCTGTTTGCCGCACTTGCCGCACGGGCATAATATTCCTCGTCGGTTATATTATCATAATGCTGGCTGTTGCTGCGGAATACTTCAAGCATTATACATCCGTTATAATTTGCAGCGGCAAGATGTTTTGCCACCTTGTCGAAGTTCAGCCTGCCATCATAGGGCACAAGGTGGTCATCGCTGTCCCTCACCCCAAGGTTGTCGTGAATATGAACTGTTGCAAGACGGTCACCGAACAGCGGCATATATTCCCGGCCGGGAGTAAAACATCCCTCGTGCCCGGTATCCCAGCAAAAGCCGGCGTCTTCAAAATGTTCCAAGGCTAATGCCAGATTAGAAAGGCAGCGTTGGTTTTCGTATGCAATTTTCACACCATACTTTTTTGCTTTATCCATCAGCTCTTTAAATCTGCATACACCCGCATCACTTATCATTGGCGGTGGATACTTTGAAGACAGGTGAACCACCAGAACGGGGACTTTATACCTCGCACACTTTTCAACACCGTCGACAAGGCTTTTAAGCACCTTGTCGCCTGCCTCGCCTTCCTTCCAGATTGCATTTATTCCGCGGAACGGGGCGTGGAGGGTCGCAAGGGTTATGTCGGCTGCTTTCAGCTTGCCGACAGTTTCGCCGGTCAACCATACAGAGTCCGATAACATAAATGTGTTTTTGAAGCCATTTTGCTTCATCAATTCAATCTGACGGTCTATACTTATCTCATCGTCATAACAAAATAAATTTATCCCTGTTTCCATTCTCATCATCCTTAATCTTTATATTTTTTCCAAAAGCAACCCTATAAAATAAATTACTGCAAGGTGTAATGGATAATATGCATAAAAGAAGTACTTCAGCCGGCGCTTGCCGCGGCGTTCGTTGTAAACTGCAAGGAGCGGAATTGCCAAAAGCGAGAACCACTGCACACCGCCAAGAATTCCGGCAAGCACAAACAGCGACATCGAAAACATAAACAGCTTGTCCTGCCACGCTTCAACCACATATACCAGAACCGGAACGAGAATTCCAACAAAGCCATAGTCAACCGAAAATGTAGTGTCAAGCAGTCTTGGCACAATCTCAACAATTATAAAGACCGTTATAAACGATACAAGTGCAAGGGAGCAAGCCTTGGGTGTGCGCTTTGTTTTGGCATAGTCTGTTATGTAAATGAGCAGTATCGACAGGGTAAATGTGACCAGTATGCACTGGGCAAGAGATTTTGTCAGCACAAAATACGCTCCTTGGTACAACACTGCAGTCACAGCCATCACGCCAAGGTACTTTTTTCGGTTTTTGGTATAGGCACAGCCCTCGGCAATCATATACGCAAAAATCGGGAATGCAATTCTGCCGATTATCCGCAGAATTATCCAATCGGTTAGTATATATGCACCTATATGGTCAATAGTCATACACACAAGTGCAATCATTTTGAGCTGGTTGTTGGAAAGCACACCAACATTGAACCATTTTCGTAACTTAGTCAACATATCATTACCTTCTAACTTTTGTCATACTGTAAAAAATCTTTACGCACCCTTAATATAATCCACCAAATCCCCTATTGCAGATTTATCGGTAAAGTCGCCGTCTGCATCGCAAAGCTCTATCAGTAGCTTTTCCAGTTCGGTGGGGTTTTCCTTGCCGGACATAATCTTCTTTAAAGTCTTGATTGCAGCCTTGTGTGGGAATGACAGTTCACTTACAACCATTCTGCCAAGGAAGTTAAACACCTTGATTTGGTCAAGCATACCGGGTTTAAAGTTCTTTTCATAAACCTCGCCCTCATAGTATTCACGGCAATCAAGCGGGGTTATTCCCGTTGTATAAACCGCCAATCTTTTCCCTTTGAGCTTGTCAAGATTTTTGGTGATAAGACTTACCCCATTTATAATTTCAGCATAAAGTCCGCCACCATACACAATTGTATCATAACCTGACAAATCATCTACCTTTATACCCTTTGCCTCAACAGCCTTGCACTCAAGAGCCTCGGCAATCCACTCAGCGTAGGCTTTGGTTGACCCGTATCGGCTTTTGTAAATAACTATTGCGTTCATAAAATCACTCCCAATATATAGTTAATAGTATAAATGTATGCGTATTTTGAAATATTAACTCTTAATTTTCCTCAGACAGCATACGGTTTCAATATGGCTTGTGTGTAGTCTGCGACACTATTGCTTTATATTTTTCTTGCTCACAATCCGCAAAACTATACCTATTAGTGTCATTAATAGGATAAAGGCTAAAGTGAATTTTATCTCAAAATCTCCAACCGCTAATGTTCCGTTGTCAGAGCTTACATTAGTGTAATATAATTGAGTGATGATTTTGTTGCTTGTTATACTTGAAATAAGCATTACTGAATTCAAAAACAAATATGATGTTATTTTGTTTGTCCATTTATAATTAAGGCTATTAATT
The DNA here is from genome assembly GCA_015068845.1 of Oscillospiraceae bacterium. Classification (GTDB taxonomy): domain Bacteria; phylum Bacillota; class Clostridia; order Monoglobales; family Monoglobaceae; genus SIG440. Next base: position 941 of record SVJR01000036.1, on the reverse strand, counting down.
AAAATTTGAAGTATAAAAAACATTATAGATATTGCAATTCCGCCTTCGTATAACAGACAACTCAAAAAGAACGGAATAATATTTAAAATAAGTGCTACAATATATTTTTTATTCATAGGATTATTCCTTTCCTTTGCTTTTTGCTGTAGTAACCGATGCAATTAATTTTCTTCTTATTGTACCGCATTTGTTAATCAAGAATTTATATGTTGATTCATCAATTTTGTTCTTGCGATATAATAACTCTAACCAATACTCAGTTTCAAAACTTTCTTTTAAGGCTATTTCTAACTTGTTTATAAAATCTGCTTTACTTTGGGCATATTTTGCCTCGTGAAGATTCGCCCCAATAGATGAAGAGCATCTTAAAAGTTGGGTAATATATACTGAACAACCTTTAATTTTATCACAAATGTCTGATATTTCTATTGCAAAATTGATGGTTTCTTCTCTTAATACATTTTTGCCATTTTCCATAGTATAGTCTCCTTTGTCGATATACACGCTTTGCGTGTTCGATATATTTTGCTTCGCAAAATTCGATATAAACTCGCTATGCTCGTTTTCGATATGATATAAATCTCGTTGCCGTAAGGCAACATATCGAGCCGTCAGGCATATCGAGTTCTAATAGAATATATCGAAAATCTCGTAAGAGATTTATATCGATGAGTGCTATGTGCGACATAGTCGCACGACGCACTCGACGTGACCCTCTTTATCCCAACTTAACCCGTCTATTATTTTATCATCGTAGAATATTGGGAAGTTAAACTTTATCGCTTTCAGCAATCTTCCGTCTGCCTGTTCTTCTGGGAAAATATCAACCCGATTAACAAAAGTCTTTAGAAAGGCTTTTTTCTCTACATCAGTAAACTTTGCATACAGTTTGTCAAAATAGAGAAGGAACTTGTATATATTCTCCGTCTTTATTCTTTCTT
>SVJR01000005.1 GCA_015068845.1 Oscillospiraceae bacterium | reverse complement strand
CTGAGCGGTGTCATACTTAAGAAGATTTGCGAGCATTGAGGGCTTTGTAAGGTCGTTGATAGCAACGATCTCATAACCCTCTGCACCAAACATCTGTCTGAATGCAAGACGACCAATACGGCCGAAACCATTAATAGCAACTTTTACTGACATAATAAAATACCTCCAAAAATGTTTTTATATGTTATTAATAATATTTTACCTTATTTTTCCGAATTATACAAGTCTTTTTTCTAAAAAATTGTTAAAAATTTAACTTTTGTGTTAAATACTTGCATAACATTCTACAGTATAACATAAAAATTTTAAATTTGCAACTATCAATATTTACAACATCGAAAAAATATGATATATATATTATATGAATTATAACAAAAGGAACGGTAGCTTATGAAACTTATCTTAGCAAGCAAAAACCCTCACAAGGCAGCCGAGATGCAGGCGATTTTGGGTGAAAGTGTTGAACTTATCACTCAGGACGCAGCAGGTTTTGGTGATTTGGATGTGATTGAGGATGGCAGTACCTTTGAGGAAAATGCCCTTAAAAAGGCGGTTACGATAATGGAGGCAAGCGGTGCTCCTGCGATTGCTGACGATAGCGGTCTTTCGGTTGATGCGCTTCAAGGCAGACCGGGTATCTTTACGGCACGCTTTGCAGGTGAAAATGCAACCGATGACGAGAATATAAATAAATTGCTTGATGAGCTTAAGAATGTTCCCGAGGCGGAAAGAACTGCACGCTTTGTATGTGTTATTGCCCTTGCGATTCCGGGCGAGGAGCCCAAAACCTTCCGTGGTGAGGCAGAGGGCAGAATCTTATTTGAAAAGCACGGCGAAAACGGCTTTGGCTATGACCCTGTGTTTTACCTTCCGCAGTTTGACTCGTCTATGGCGGAGATTGCGGCAGATGTGAAAAATTCGGTGAGCCACCGTTTTAATGCACTTAAACTTCTAAAGGAGTATCTTGGTTAAATGAGAAGAATACTAAGCCATATGCGGCGGGCAATTCAAGACTATAATATGATTGAAGCCGGCGATAGAATTGCGGTGGGCGTTTCGGGCGGCAAGGACAGCCTTGCCCTGCTTTGTGCGCTCAGCGCATACCGCAGATTTTCTGAGGTTCCGTTCGAGGTAATGGGTGTCACACTCAATATGGGCTTCGAGGGTGTTGACTATTCACCCGTAAAGGAACTCTGCGACGGGCTGGGTGTGGAGTATATCGTTAAGGATACCGACATTGCGGAAATCCTTTTTGAAGTCAGGAAGGAAAAGAACCCCTGCTCGCTTTGTGCCAAAATGCGCCGTGGTGCAGTGAACGATATGGCAAGGGAGCACGGCTGCAACAAGGTTGCGCTTGGCCACCATAACGAGGATGTAATCGAAACATTCTTTCTGTCGCTGTTTTACGAGGGCAGACTCAACTGCTTTTCGCCGGTTACATATTTGTCAAGGGTGGATATGAAGGTTATAAGACCGCTAATATATGTTCCTGAGGGTGATATAAAGGGATATGCAAGGCGTGAAAATCTCCCGATTGTCCACAACCCCTGTCCTATGGACGGCGTTTCAAAACGGCAGGAGATGAAGGACTTTATAAACGAAAGACAAAACACAGACCACCACTTTAAAACCCGTATGATGAATGCGATACAAACGGGTCTGGACGATTGGAAAATCGACAAATAGAGGAGGAAGATATATGCTTTTTTCATTAGCAAAAAACGATTTCAAGGCAAAGTATGCAGGCTCTGCTTTGGGCGCAATCTGGGCGTTTATCAGCCCTGTTATAACAATCCTGATTTACTGGTTTGTATTTCAGGTGGCGTTCCAGAACGGTCCGGTAAATGATATGCCGTATGTAATATGGCTGGTTTCGGGCGTTGTGCCGTGGTTCTTTATATCCGAGGCCTGGGGCGGCGCAACAGGGGTATTTATCGATTATTCCTATCTGGTAAAAAAGGTTGTATTCAAAATTGAAATGCTCCCCACTGTCCGGGTAACCTCTGCATTCTTCGTGCATTTATTCTTTGTTGTGCTGACCTTTGTTGTAAGCTCGGCATACGGATATTTTCCGGGATTTTTACATATTCAGGTTGTGTACTATATGGCTGCAGCGTTTATTTTGTCGTGGGCTTTAGGCAGAATTACCGCAACCCTGACAGTTTTTGCAAGAGATATAAGCAATATTGTCGGCGTTCTGGTGCAGTTTGGCTTCTGGCTGACCCCGATATTCTGGGATATACACGCAATCCCCGAAAATTTGCATTTTATCTTTATGCTAAACCCAATATACTACATAACCGAGGGTTATCGTGATACCTTTGTTTATGGAATAGGTTTTTGGGAAAAGCCGTGGCTGACCCTTTATTTCTGGGGCATTGTTGCGGTGCTGGTAGTTTTGGGGAATGTACTTTTCAAAAGACTCAGACCTCATCTTGCGGATTTGATTTAAAAATTAAAAGCGGCAGAATTCATTGTGAATTCTGCCGCTTTTTATGGTCGAGGCGACAGGATTCGAACCTGCGGCCCCCTGGTCCCAAACCAGGTGCGCTACCAAACTGCGCCACGCCTCGAAATATTAGATTTTTGTCAACTATGTTATTATACACAGCAAAACTAAATTTGTCAATATGTTTTTTTGCAACCTCTGCTGTTATGACAAAAAAAGAAGTGACCCTTGATTGCTATTTTAACTGCAACCAAGGGTCACTTCTGTTCACTCTTGATATCTAACATCTTTTGGTTATCCTCTCTTTCCTTGTCTACCCTTTGCTCAAATCATACAGCTTTAAAAACCCATTCTTATTACCTGATTTCCTCTAACGAGAACAACTTTCGTTTAAGATGCACTTTCTGCTGCAAAAGGTGAATTTGTTTTGCTTTTTAATGTTGGTCTGATTTTAGAATCCGGAATCTTTTTTCTGTTTCTTTTTCTCTCTGTTCCCTATTCTATATCAAGCGTTTACGCCGCCGCGGTTCCTTTCATCTGTCCGGACCCCCGAACCTGAACCTTCATTTAAAAGCTTTAAGGATTTACTTTCTCATTGGAGTGTACCTTCCTTTCCTTGATTTAAGTGTAGCATAAGTCAAGCCTGATTTCAATTGACAATTTATTAAAAATGAAAAGCCGTTTTTTGTGTAAATAGCAGAAAATGGAAAATTTAAATAAGTTTTTATTTACATTACAAAAAGAGTGTGATATACTAAAAAGGTAGGCGTTTGGAAGTTATTCTTCAAAACGCCGTTTTGTATATTAAAACAAAATCCCCGTTATCAAAAAAATCAGGTGCTCTGAATGAGCACCTGATTTTTAGTTAAGTTTGTCAAGGGTTTCCTTTGCTTTTTGTGTTGACAAATTATACCGTTGCCAACGCTCAGGAATATCGGAGGAAGTCACTCGTTCCAGAAAGGCGATGATGTCATTTCTCGTGGTTTCGTCAGGTGTTTTTCCGTAAAGCTCTGTTAATGCCGGAGCGGCATCGGCGGAGAGGGTGTAAACATAATAAATATTCTCCCTTTCGCCACACAAATATTTTTTTATTTGGTTTTCTGCAATAATTCTGTCGGTAGGGATAATATTAAGGAGCATATAATAGGTCATAGCAAGGCAAATATAAATCAAGGTTATGTTTATATTGGGCTTAGCTATATACCGGAATGTCACAAGCAAGCCGATTGCTTCAAATACCAAAAATCCCATAACAAAAAACCTTAGTCGGGTCAGGCCGTCGTCATTTGTGTAAAGCCACATTCTGTAAAAGGATGATATTAACAGGATAACGGTTACAGCACATAAATAATGACACAGCACTTTGGCGAAAATAAACCATTTTCCGGTATGCAGCTTTGTAAGCTTTATTACAGCAAGGATTGTTGCAATGTTCACTCCGGTGAGTGCAAGCAACTCAAAAAATCCCTTTCTGGCATATTCGGTATATGTCAGCCCTTCGGGCAGTGCAGAACCTGCAAAAAGATACTTGAACTGTATAATCACAAACAGACTGTAGATGAAAAGCACAATAGCGAGAAAAATATTTATTATTATCAGGTCACCATTTACTCGTGGAGGTTTTTCCTCTGCCGGCTCTTTGTCATCGGTGTGAGAACAGTAAAGCACGCTGAACAAAAAAAGTCCTGCAACAATTCCTGAGATGTATAAAAACACAGTATGTATATTTATGCGGTTGTGTGCATTGGTGAAGAAGCTTTCTGTTTTTAGCGAAAAGACCATATCTGCTCTTGAAAGGACAAAAAGCAAAACCAAGGCGCAAGGGAGAGAAATAGCAAGAGCAAGAACCACTCTTTTTACAACAGGTGCCTTTTCACTACTCAGCTCAGTTAGCCATTTAAACGGCAACCCAAAGAATGCAAACGGTGTAATGATTCTTATGCCGATATCTCCCAAGTATGAAAGACTATCGCTTTTGAAATTAAAGGGCATAAACGCGCAACTGAAAAGAACAAAGCTTATCAAAAGGTTAGATGTGCGCCAGATGTGACTTGCACTTAAAAAGCAGTTGAGTGACATTACGGCTATGGGGATAAGAAAGAACAGCCGCCTGCGATTGGGGACACAAAACCATAGACATACAAACTGCAAGATAACAAACAAAGGTACACTTATACTTGCATTTTCGGGCAGAACAAGGTATGAAAATCCCATTGCGGATATCAATGCATACAAAACAAGTTTAATTCTCAATTGATTGGTTAATTCGTTTTGCATATTGTTACACCTCCCATAGAAAATGTCGGACAGCCGAACTTTTTTTGCGGTCATTATTATAGCAATAACAACTGCGGCTACTGAACCGTAAAATCCACCGACATAAACCTTCAACCAGTTACCTCCGAAGTTTTCGAATGTAAAGTCGATAAATCGTATTTGAATAAAAAACATAACAAAAAGTCCGGTAAAGCCACAAAGAAGAAGCTCAGTAATATTTTTTGAAATAAGGAAGGCGCAAACCGTTATACCAAACACAATCCCTGAGAAAAGAAATAATGGGAAAGCGCTTATTCCGTCAAACATAGCTGAACACAGCTTGTTTTCGACAAACAGCAACAGTCCGAGCAGCACTCCCTTGAAAAAGGACTTCATACCATCACTCCTTCGCATATTCCAGAATATCCGCAGGCTGGCAGTCAAGAGCCTTACAAATATCCTCCAGGGTGGAAAACCGGATTGCCTTTGCCTTGTTGTTTTTCAGAATGGAGAGGTTTGCAGGGGTGATGTTTATCCTTTCAGCAAGCTCCATCAGCCCGATTTTCCGTTTTGCCATCATTACATCAAGATTAACAATTATCGGCATATTAAACCCTCCTTCCTATATGGTAAGCTCGTTTTCGGTTTTGTAGTTGATTGCTTGCTTGAAAAGGTCCTTAAGCGTCAGGCAAAACAGACAGCCGACAACAAAAATTGTTGCAATAACCACGGTTGCCAGAGTGAACATAAAAAGGCATTTTGCAATATAGATAACCGCCATAACAAAGCAGGTAGCGGCCATTTTGCGAAGATGACGGACGTTTTTATCCACAAACGGGTTGCCGACAAGCAAGGAGCGGTACATCTGCTTGAGATTGAACAAAATATAAGCACAGCACAATCCGGATACAAAAAGAATGCACGCAAAGGCTGTCAGATATCCGGAATCTTCATAGCTTATCCAGCCAAACAGCCATCTCGAAATAAACGGAACAAGAAGGGTCAATAAAAGACTCCCGTAAAACAAAATGTCAACAACAACCTTGGATATGTAGTGAGTAATACTTTTTTTATACATAGCAAAAATTCCTTTCAAAGTAAATTTTGTAAGCTTATAATAACAGATAACATCTTGTTTGTCAATAGAAATTTATCGAAAAACAATAAATATATCTTGCGAAACGAAAAAAAATAATACTTGAAAATATTAAAGAGAATTGATATAATGAAAGTATATGACAAAGTCGTGGGGAGTTGCCCCCCATAAGGTTTAAAAACATAAATTTTGCGAAATACTGCGGATAAATCCGCAAATATACGCCAGTATTATTTGCAAATTTCTCCTTGTCTTTCAACGAAATTTCTTGTTTTTAAACTCTTCGACCTTAAATGCATAGAAATTAGTGCAATTTTAATGCGGAGGACGAAGACAGGCTGACGCCTTTCGAGAACGACAAGTTGAAAGGGTGCAAATTAATTAAATTTAAGGCTTGTGGGGTTCGACTTCCCACGGCTTAAGGAGAAGATTTAATGAAAGCGGTTATAGCAATAGATTCATTTAAAGGCAGTCTCACTTCGGTTGAGGCAGGGGATGCAATAAAATGTGGAATACATAGAGTGTTTCCCGACGCGGAGGTTTTGGTCAGACCCTTGGCTGATGGCGGAGAGGGCACGGTTGAGGCACTTGTTGAGGGACTTGGAGGTAGTCTGAGAGATGTTGAGGTAACAGGTCCTGCCGGTAAAAAGGTGACTGCTACATACGGCATTGTTAAGGACGAAAGATTGGCTGTTATGGAAATGTCTCAGGCGGCAGGCATAACTTTGGTTTCCGGTGACGAACGAAACCCATTGCACACAACAACCTATGGCGTTGGTGAAATGATTGTTGATGCGATAAAAAACGGCTGCCTTAATTTTATAATCGGCATAGGAGGAAGTGCTACAAATGATGGCGGTATCGGTATGCTTCAGGCACTTGGCTTTGGTATGCTTGATGAATACGGCAAAAATGTTCCGTATGGAGCAAAGGGCGCAGAGTTGCTTGCACGGATTTCCGACGAAAATGTTATCCCCGAACTTTCGGAATGTACCTTTAACATTGCTTGCGATGTTACAAATCCCTTGTGCGGTACATTGGGTTGCAGTGCGGTGTACGGCCCGCAAAAAGGCGCAACAGCGGAAATGGTGGAAGTTATGGATGGCTGGCTTGAGAACTACGCAAAAATAACCGAAGGAAAGTTCAGTCACGCCGACCAAAATGCCGCAGGTGCAGGAGCGGCAGGCGGTCTTGGTTTTGCGTTCCCAGCGTATCTTAACGGAAAGCTTCGGCCGGGAATTGAGCTTATTTTAGAGAAAACCGGATTGGAAGAATATATCAAAGACGCGGATATCGTTATCACCGGTGAGGGAAGGCTGGACTTCCAGACAGCAATGGGCAAAGCGCCTATCGGTGTGGCAAAACTTGCGAAGAAATATCAAAAACCTGTGCTCGCATTTGCAGGTTCGGTTACAAAGGACGCTGACGAGTGTAACAAACAGGGAATTGATGCGTTTTTTCCTATCTTGCGCAGAATTTGCACTCTTGACGAGGCAATGGATAAGGAAAGTGCTAAGCAGAATATGTCGGATGCGGCAGAACAGGCATTTCGTATGTTGAAAATAAAAATTTAAACGGTGATATTATATGAAATTTAACCTAAAAACCGAAAACTCGATAACGGTGTCAGAAGTTACACATATACATTATTGTGAATTAGCCGGTCAATACCGTATGGCGGGCAGATTGGGGGCATACCGGGAGCTTTTATATGTTGAAAGCGGAGAAATACAGGTAAAATCAAAAGAGTACTTTGGAACTTTGAAAGGCGGACAATTGATGATTTGCCGGTCTGATGAAGAATACACTATTGGAAATGCGGACGATGCAGCTGATATAGTTGTTATCCGGTTTGAATGTGATGACGGCGAACTTGACTTTTTTTCAAAGAATGTTCATAGTTTAAGTCCGGAACACAAAAGAATGCTTGCGGAGGTGATGAAGGAGGGAATGAGTGTATTTGCACCGCCCTATGACGCACTCGGCAGCGGTGAAATGAAAAAACGCAGCGATATTCAGTTCGGGGCAGGGCAAATGCTGAAGCTCCGTCTTGAGCTTATGCTTATTGCAATGTTGCGTGACAGCGTTACTCAAAACGGCTCAAACGATGGCACGGCTGAAAGTAAAATGCTGGAAATTCGCGGATATATTGATGAGCATTACCGTGAAAAAATTCAGCTGGATAACCTCTGTTTTTTGTTTGGAACAAATAAAACCACTTTGTGCCAGAAGTTTAAACGCTTATATGGAACGACGGTTCTGGACTACATAAACGGACTCCGTATTCAGGAGGCAAAGCGGCTCCTTTATGAAAAGCAGATGTCCGTAACCCGGATATCCGAGCAGTTGGGATTCAGTTCAATTCATTATTTCTGCCGCCTTTTTAAAAAAGAGACAGGACAATCCCCCAAGGAATATATAAAGACGGTGAAATCACAAAAAAAGAGGTTGTGACAAAATGTTTCTATTTTGTCACAACCCTTTTTTGTTATTTCTGATATAATTTTTTAGTTTCAAACTGAGGCTCGTAGCTGACATTTATGCCAAGGCGTTTGAGGATTTTTTCGTCCTCCTCGCTGAGTATTACCGAGAAATGTGCGTTACTGCCGCGCAATCGTTTAAGCTCTTCTTTGGCCGCCTTTGCAACAGGGTTGGAAAGTGCGGAGATTGTCAGCGCCAGCAGTACCTCGTCGGTGTGGAGTCTTGGGTTTTTGTGCTTGAGGTATGTTGTTTTGAGGTTGCAGATAGGCTCTAAGACCTCTGCTGCAATCAAGTCAAGCTTGTCGTCGATATCGCCAAGAGTTTTGAGGGCGTTCAGCAAAAGTGCCGATGCTGCACCGAGGGTAGTTGAAGTCTTTCCGGTCACAATCCGTCCGTCGGGCAAAATCATTGCACCTGCCGGTGCACCGGTGGCTTCTGCTTTTTTGAGTGCCGCAGGAACTGCCGGACAGTATTCGGGAGTAATTCCCGCCTGATTCATAAGAAGCTCAATCTTGCGGACCTGTGCCTCGTCGCATCTGCCACGGAATGCGTTTGTGCTTGTTGCATAGTAACGGCGGATAATCTCGTATTTTGATGCTTCGCAGCAGGCGTCATCGTCAAAAATGCAGTTACCTGCCATATTAACCCCCATATCGGTGGGCGATTTATAGGGTGAGCTACCCTGAATTCTTTCAAATATAGTATTGAGAACAGGGAAGATTTCCACATCTCTGTTGTAGTTTACTGCTGTCTTGCCGTATGCCTCAAGATGGAACGGGTCAATCATATTCACATCGTCAAGGTCAGCTGTTGCCGCCTCATAAGCAAGGTTTACGGGATGTTTGAGCGGTAAATTCCATATCGGGAAGGTCTCGAACTTTGCATACCCCGCCTTAATTCCGCGCTTGTGGTCATGGTAAAGCTGACTCAGGCAGGTTGCCATCTTGCCACTTCCGGGACCGGGTGCGGTTATAACAATGAGCGAACGCTCGGTTTCAATGTAATCGTTTTTACCAAGCCCGTCCTCACTGATTATGTGAGGAATATCCGAGGGATACCCTACAATATTGTAATGACGGTAGCACTTTATACCCATCGAGGTAAGATGTTTGAGAAATGCCGTGGTGTTTGGCTGGTTGTTGTATCTTGTGAATACAACACTTCCAACAAAAAGTCCAAGGTCACGGAAGGTGTCGATAAGTCTTAAAACATCGCTGTCGTAGGTAATGCCGATGTCGCTGCGGGTTTTGTTACTTTCAATGTCCTCGGCATTGATAGTGATGACAATTTCAACCACATCCCGAAGCTGAAGCAGCATACGGATTTTGCTGTCAGGCTCAAAGCCGGGGAGCACACGGGATGCGTGATAATCGTCAAAAAGCTTGCCACCGAACTCAAGGTACAGCTTGCCGCCGAACTGTGCAATCCGATTACGAATCTGCTCGGACTGCATTGAAAGATATTTTTGATTATCAAAGCCCTGTTTTCCCATAATAAAAGTACTCCTTTAAAAAACTCTAAAAAACAGTATACCACACTTTTTGACAATAATAAAGAGAAAATTTCAAATTTTTTAAAAAAACTTCCCACAGATATTATTCTGTGGGAAGCAATGTTTTTATTCGTCGGTATTTTCAAATGCTCCGGTGTAAAGCTTGTAGTATGTTCCTTTTTCGGCAATAAGCTTGTCGTGGTCGCCGCGCTCAATTATTCTGCCGTGGTCCATAACCATTATAACATCGGAGTCCTGAATGGTGGAAAGCCGGTGAGCAATTACAAAAACCGTTCTGCCCTGCATAAGCGAATCCATACCCTTTTGAACAATCTGTTCGGTTCGGGTGTCTATGCTCGAGGTCGCCTCGTCCAGTATCATTACCGGCGGGTCGGCAACAGCGGCACGGGCAATTGCCAGAAGCTGACGCTGTCCCTGCGAAAGTCCCTCGCCTCCGTTTTTAAGAATGGTGTTGTAGCCTTCGGGGAGAATTCTGATAAAGCTGTCCGCATTGGCAAGCTTTGCTGCGGCATATACGTCCTCGTCGGTGGCGTCAAGCCTGCCGTAGCGGATATTTTCCATAACTGTTCCGGTAAACAGGTGGGTGTCCTGCAGAACCATTCCAAGTGCCCGACGAAGCTCCGGCTTTTTAATCTTATTGATGTTTATACCGTCATAGCGGATTTTGCCGTCTGCAATATCGTAAAACCGGTTCAAAAGATTGGTAATGGTGGTCTTGCCTGCACCGGTCGCACCTACAAATGCAATTTTCTGTCCCGGCTCGGCATAGATGGAAATATCGTGAAGAACTGTTTTTTCCTCAGTATAACCAAAATCAACCTCTGCAAGTCGTACATCACCGGCAAGTCGGGTGTAGGTTACAGTGCCGTCGGAGTGCGGATGCTTCCACGCCCAGATTCCGGTACGCTTTTCGGTTTCGCAAAGCTCGTCACCATTGTATTCGGCATTGACAAGAGTTACATAGCCGTTATCTTCTTCGGGCTCTGTTTCAATCAGCTCAAAAATTCGCTCAGCGCCGGCAAGTGCCATAATGATGGAGTTAATCTGTTGCGACATCTGGTTTATCGGCATAGTGAAGCTTTTGCTCAGCTGCAAAAATGCCGCAATAACACCGACGGTAACGCCTGGAACTCCGCTGATTGCCAGTGCACCGCCTGCCATTGCAAGCAGAACATACTGCATATGTCCCATATTGCCCATAATGGGCATCAGGATATTGGCAAAGGTGTGTGCGGCTGTTGCGTTATAGCAAAGCTCCTCGTTGATTTTATCAAATTCGTCCTTGGTGGCACGCTCGTGGCAGAAAACTTTAACAACCTTCTGCCCGTTGATGTGTTCCTCGATAAAGCCGTTTACCTCACCCAAGGATTTCTGCTGTGCAACAAAAAACTTAGAGCTTTTACCGGTGATGTTACGGCTGACAAACAGCGCAAGCCCAACAAGTGCAAGAACAACAACGGTAAGCCATATGCTTGTCGAAAGCATTGCTATCAGAACCGAAACAACTGTCACAACCGATGAGAACATCTGGGGTATACTCATTGTAATCATCTGCCGCAGAGTATCGGTATCGTTGGTGTAGCGACTCATTGTATCGCCGTGGGAGTGAGTGTCAAAATACCGTATCGGGAGAGTCTGCATTTTGCTGAACATATTGTCACGGATTTCCTTCAAAACGCCTTGACCTACCACAATCATAATTCTGTTTTGTAAAAATGCTGCAATCACGCCTGCGGCATAGATGCCTGCCATGGTGAAAAGTGCTGTGATAAGCGGAGTGAAATCCCGTGAGCCGGAGCGGAGCATAGGCTCAACATAATCGTCAATCAGAGTCTGTATGAAAAGCGAGCCTTTTACGCCGGCGATGGCGTTGATGATAATAAAAACCGTAACTGCCAGAAAGTGCAGCTTGTAATTTTTAAAGATACAGCCAAACAGCTGTTTCAGGGTCTTTTTGGTGTCCTTGGGCTTTCTGGTGGCGTGCATTACACGGCCTCTGCCGCCGGGACCGGGTCCCATAGGTCTACTCATTTACGCCCACCCCCTTTTGCTGCGACTCGTAAATTTCACGGTAAATATCGTTGCTTTCAAGCAATTCCTGATGCGAGCCAATGGCGTTTATCCTGCCGTTATCCAGAACAATTATGCGGTCGGCGTGCTCTACCGATGAAATACGCTGTGCAATCAGAAACTGAGTCGTGCCGGGAATTTCCTCGGCGAAAGCTGTGCGGATAAGCTTGTCGGTTGCGGTATCCACAGCACTTGTGGAATCGTCAAGAATAAGAATTTTCGGGGATTTAAGTAATGCTCGTGCAATGCAAAGGCGTTGCTTCTGTCCGCCCGAAACATTCTTGCCGCCCTGCTCAATGTGGGTGTCATAGCCATCGGGGAAGCTTTGAATGAACTCGTCAGCCTGAGCAAGCTTGCAAACCCGTATAAGCTCCTCGTCCGATGCGTCGGGGTTACCCCAACGCAAGTTTTCCTTTATTGTACCCGAGAACAGCTCGTTCTTTTGCAGAACAACAGCAACGCTGCTTCGAAGTGCCTCGAGATTATATTCTTTGACATTTCTGCCGCCGACAAAAACTTCGCCCAAAGTTGAATCGTAAAGTCTCGGTATCATCTGAACGAGCGAAGTTTTACCGCTTCCTGTTCCGCCAATAATGCCGATTTTCTCACCCGTCTGAACCTTAAAGCTTATGTTTTCAAGGCAAAGGGAATTGGTGCTCTTGTAGTAGCTGAACGCAACATCACGGAACTCAACCGAGCCGTCAGGAATATCGGTTATATTTTCTTCGCCGTCCAGAAGGTCGCTTTCTTCACTTAAAACTTCGGTGATTCGCTCCGCCGATGCCTTTGAAATGATAACCATTACAAAAATCATCGAGAAGTTCATAAGGCTCATAAGTATCTGCATAGCGTAGGTAATCATACTTATCAGCTCGCCCTGAGACATTCGTTGGGATAGTATCAGCTTTGACCCGAACCACGAAATCAGCAGCATAACAATATACATTGTTCCCTGCATAAGCGGCGAGTTGAAGGACAGAATCTTCTCTGCCCGGCTGAATTGGTCATAGATATCCTTTGAAACAGCATTGAACTTTTGCTTTTCATAGTCCTCGCGGACAAATGCCTTTACAACACGGATACCGCGCAGATTCTCCTGAACCACGCTGTTCAAACGGTCGTAGGTACGGAACACCTTTTCAAATATAGGATGCGCCTTGGTCGCAATGAAAATAAGCCCGAAGCCCAAAATAGGCGCAATTGCAAGAAAGATAAGGGCGATGTACGGATTGACAAAAAATGCCATTGCCATAGAGAATATAAACATTGCAGGGCTTCGCACGGCTATACGAACAATCATCTGGTAAGCATTCTGCAAATTTGTAACATCTGTTGTCAGCCTTGTCACAAGTCCCGATGTGGAGAACTTATCAATGTTGGTGAATGAAAAGTCCTGAATGGAATGGAACATTTTCTTTCTCAGATTCTTTGCGAAGCCGGCAGAAGCGCTTGCGGCGTATTTGCCGGACATCGAGCCGCAGAACATAGAAAGACATACCAAAAGCACCAAAGAAATTCCGGTAACAATAACAACCGACATATTGTGCATTTCAATTCCCTTGTCAATAATGCGCGCCATCAGTATGGGGATAATAACCTCCAGGATAACCTCGCAGGTAACAAAAAGCGGGGCAAGGATGGAGTCGCGCTTGTATTCGCCGATGCAGCCGGCAAGTTTTTTCAGCATAAAATCAGTCCTTTATATGTATGAAAATTAAACTAAAACAACATAAATTATATTATAAAATTATTAAAGAGCTTTGTCAATGAAACCAAAAGAAAAGATACAAATTGTTTACAATCTGTATCTTTTTGAAAGATTATTCTTCGCTGCATACGCTGCTGTAAGGACAGTACGAGCAAGGGTCAAACCCCGGAATGTCCGGCGGCTCGGCATCAATGTGTCCGTCAAGAATATTGCCTGCTGTTCGTGCGGCACATTCCTCTGCCGCTTTCAGCTTCTTTTCCATTTCGCTCTGGACGAACATAGACTTTTTGTCAAGATTGACAAAGTGCTCCGCTTTCTTGTCGTCGGGGTTCTTGTCAAAAGCAAGAATAACTTCCGGGTCGTCAAGGAAGATTCCGTTAATTTTAATCTGGGCGCTCATTGACCTTTCCCAATCCTGCTCGGTGGGGACAGAGTCGCTCTGGATTATCGGGTCGTTCATCTGCATATACATCATTGCTGCAGGCTCAGCATTTTCGATGCGTGTTACGGCATTGGCGTAAATAAGCGGCTGAATGGTGATGCCGGCATCAATCTTTGATTCATCAATTCCCTTTTCTGAGGATTTGTAGTCGGTTATGCTTATATAGCTTTTGCCGCCAAGCTCTGCACGGTCAACCCTGTCGATAAAGCCTTCAAGGAAAGCCTCTCCGTGCCGGGTTGAAATCTCGTATGCTGGCAGCTGTCCGTGCTTGCCAAAGCTGATTTCAAAGTCGGTAGGTCGGAACTCGCTCTGCGAGTAAAACTTTACCAGCTTCCACGCAGTTGAGGTCGCAATGTTTTTAAGCCTGAGCATCATATACCCGTAAAAGTTTGATGCGGCAAACATCGAATTACCGCTGTCGGCAGCAACCTTGTCAACTAAAACAGCGATGTCCGAAAAACAGTCGCTACGGTTGATTTGGCTGAAATCTGCGTCCTTTTTGGCTTTAAAGTAATCGCAAAGAACGCTGTGCAGAATTGAACCGGTATCGGTGACTTTCAGTCCTCCAAGAAGCCTTTGGTCAGCCAAAAGACCGTATCTCATAAAGAATGAAAATGCACACGAATTATACTTTTCCAGCTTGGAAACGCTTAGTATAAGTGGTTTTCCGTAAAGTTGTTCGGCGGTTTTTGCCGAAAGCTTTGTCGGAAGTCCCCGTCGTGAATGCATCTGCCGGAATCTTTCAAGCCGGGATTTGTATTCCGGATTTCCGGCAAAAAAGGCATAAGCGCTTTTCCATATAGGCTTAAGACGGTCAACTTCAAAATCTACCTCAAAAAGCCTTGCGTTCAGCTCGTAAAAGGTGTTTTCACGGCTCTCTATCAAATCTTCTTCGTCATTTATGCGAATTGGAGCAATTTCAGGAAACAAAGCCTTGATACGCTTGATTACCGAGGACGAGCCGAGGCTGTTCCCCTCCTTGTCGCTTGCTGGTGAAAAAAGGTAAAGCTGCTCGCTTCCAGTGGTCAGAACCGAGTAGACAAGGAACTGCTCTTCCTTCTGACGGTTGTATGCGTCGGGGGCAAGAGTGAGGCCTGTATCTGCAAGCTTATTTCGCTCCGAGTCCGAAATCAACCCCTCCGCCATATGACTTTTGGGGAAGGAGGAATCGCAAACCCCAAGGACAATAACCACCTTTTCGCCGGTGCTGCGGAACCGCGAAACCTCGCTTATCATAACCTTGTCCTGAGTGGGCGGAACAATCCCCACGGTAAGCTCGCCGCAGGCCGCGCTGAAAAGTGCCAGAAACTCCGTGAAGGTTGCATAGTTGTCCTGCATACACTCTGAAATCTGGTTAATAACCGAAACAAAGCTGTTCCATGCACGGTGAAGCTGCTCGGCGGCTTCGATCCGGTCAGAGCTGATATATAAATCAATCTTTGTGCTGACAAGTTCGTGCAGGTTAATGCTGTTTAAAAAGCCGCAAATATTTCTGCAGATTTCCGAAACTGTCTTTCTGCCGCTGAACATTCCTAAAAGACCGAGCAAAGGGTTGACAACCTTTGCTTTTACTGAATTTATCTGTTCCATATCAAATGCCGATTCCTTCGGGTTGTAATGCCAGTCGTCGTGGCTGTTCCAGTCCTTGTGGGTGATGTCTGCGGCAAGAATATAGTTCTCAAAAATATCCGCCTCTGTTTTTGAAATATCCCAGTACCCCGAACGGATAATGGTCATAACCCTCTCGTAGGAAAAGCCGTAGGCCAGAATTTCAAGAATGGCAATTATCATCCGCATAAGCGGACTGTCTGTCAGCTTGATTTTGCGGTCGAGAAAATGGTTTATCTCAAATTCCTCAAAGATGGAGGGAATTAGCAACTCGTAGCTTTCCATACTGCCGGTCAGAACTAAAAAATCGTTAAAGGAATACCCTTTCGTCCTGCACAGACGGCGTATCAGCCGTGCACACTCGGTAACCTCGGCATAACGGTTTTCGGGCATAACAATGTGTATTGATTCGGGGCTTCCGAAAAAACACGGTGTTTTGAATGAGAAAAAGTTGTCCCGCAGATGTCGCAGCTCGGCGTTATGCAAAAATCTGTATTCCTCCTTTAAAAATTCGGGAGCGGATACAGCAATGTTTAAGCTTTTTGCAATCTCGCAAAGCTTTGCGTGAGTGTGTGCCTGAACCGAAAATACGGAAGATTCCTCGGAAAGGCTGTCGCAGCAAAGGGCGACGCAAAGGTCTGCCTTTTTCATTATCTCGCTTAAAGCGGTATATTCAACGGGGGTAAAGCTTTTGAAGAAGTTCACATACACCGAGCCTTGGATAAAGTCGCAACAGGAAATTTTGGGCGCGGCAATGGCAAGGCTGTCCTCGGCGTTTGAATATTCTTCGGCAACAAGCTCGTTAAATTTGCGGTAAATCACCGCAAGGTCAAAAAGCTTCATTCCAAGAGGTGCATCGTCGGTAAGTCTTGCACTTTCTTCAAGGGATTCCGGGGTTACACCGTAGCGTTTGAATTCTGATATGAGAGAAACAATCAGACCTGCAAAACCGGACTGACTTGTGTTGCGGGCAAAGAATTTGAGCTCTTTTTCCGAAAGCTGCATTGCACGGCAAGCCATAAGGTACTTGCCGGCCTTGTCGATATATCTGGTGCGCAATGGGCCAAGCTTTGAAAAGACCATATTTGAAAGCCGGGCAAAGGTCAGAACCTGAATTTTGTTCTGCGCGGAAAGTCCAAGCCGTGAGATAAGCTCCTGCTCGCTAAACATAGAATATTGGTCGGGCACAAGCAAAAAAACGGACTTGCCTGCCGCCGCATCGCGCTCTGCCCGTTTGTAAATTTCTTCTGTCTTTCCTGAGCCTGCAGCTCCGCACAAAAATTCAAGCATAGTTTCCCCCACCTTTCAGTGTAAATTATAGTATAAAAAAATTAGGCATTTACGGATTGTTCTTTTTGTGATATAATATACATAAATAAGTATAACACGATGAGTTCGGCAATGCAACAATAAAAATTGCAAGATTCAGAAAGAGGAGCATAATGGAAGTTTTTCACAATTCACGGGATAAAAAGTTCAGAAACCCCGAAGGCGCAGTACCCTGTGGCACAAAGGTGAGCCTTGCGCTTGAGGTGAAATCATACAACCCACCAAATAGAGTAAGACTAAGACTCTGGGACGGGGCCGAACGCTTTGTTGAAATGGAGGTTAAGCAGACAGCAGGGAATATATATCTGTACGCTGCCGATGTAACTATGCCCGAGACAGGCGGCCTTCTGTGGTACTGCTTTGAGGTCACGGCTGACGGCGAAACGGTGTATTATTCCAATAACAGCAAGGCTTTGGGCGGGGTTGGTGTGCAGACCGGCTATCCGACAGGAGTTTCGTATCAGATTACGGTGTATGATAAGGCTTTCAAAACTCCCGACTGGTTCAAGAAATCGATTATGTACCAGATTTTCCCGGACCGATTTTTCAGGGCAGACAGTGAAATAAAGGATAAAAAAACTGCCTACCGTCTGCACGGCGACTGGTACGAGCCGATATTCTTTGACCGCCACCCCTTTGAAGACGGTCCTGCCTGCAACGACTTTTACGGCGGCAACCTCAAAGGCATTATTCAAAAGCTGGACTACCTCAAGGATTTGGGGATAAGTGTGATTTACCTCAACCCGATTTTTGAAGCGTTTTCAAATCATCGGTATGATACCGGTGACTACAGCAAAATTGACCCGATTCTGGGAAGTGAAGAAGATTTTAAGGAGCTTTGTGAAAAAGCAGAGCAAAAAGGAATAAGAATTATACTTGACGGCGTTTTCAGTCATACCGGAAGTGACAGCGTTTATTTTAACAAATACAAAACCTACGGCGAGGGTGTGGGTGCGTGTCAAAGCTATGATTCGCCTTACGGAAAGTGGTATGAGTGGAACGGTGACGGTGGCTACAACAGCTGGTGGGGTTGTTCAAACCTTCCCAATGTCCGCGAGCTGGAGCCGACATATATCGACTACATTCTGACGGATAAGGATGCTATAATTAAGAAGTGGCTGAATTTGGGTGCAAGCGGATGGCGGCTTGATGTGGCCGACGAGCTTCCCGATGAATTTATAAAAATTCTCCGCCGTGAGGTCAAGTCTGCAAAAACCGACGCAGTTGTTATAGGTGAAGTGTGGGAGGACGCGTCCAATAAGGTTAGCTACGGCGAGCAGAGAGAGTATCTGTTGGGCGATGAGCTGGACAGCGTTATGAACTATCCGTTCAAGGACGGCGTAATAGGCTTTTTGACAGGCGATATCAGCGCAGAGGATTTTTCGGACAAAATGCTCAGCATAATGGAAAATTACCCTAAAGAGGTTCTGTATTCCAATATGAATCTTTTGGGAACCCACGATACCCGGCGTGTAAAAACCGTGCTTGGCGGACAGCATATAAGTGACGAGCTGGCAAACGAGCAAAAACAAAACTTCAGACTTGATGCGGCGAACGAAACTCTTGCGATAAAAAGGCTCCGTCTTGCGGCGTTTATGCAGATGACCTTTGTGGGTGTGCCGTGCATATACTATGGCGACGAGATTGGTATGCAAGGGCTCCAGGACCCGTTTAACCGTATGCCTTACACCTGGCGATGTGTGGATACCGAGCTTTTGGAGTTTTACAGAAAATCTGCAAAGCTCCGAAATAGCAATGACTGCTTGAAAACCGGTGATTTTGAAATTCTTTATGCCGCCGACGGTGTTCTGGCGTATGTGCGACAAATTGAGTCGGGAAAAGATGTTTTCGGGGAAAAGAGCAAAAACGGTACGGCACTTTGTGTTGTGAACCAAAATGATGGGGAACGCACGGTGAAAATAGATAACGGAAAGCTGAAAAATCTTAAAGGTTATTTTACCGACGAGGTTATAGGTGACGGAAAAACTATTGAACTGAACATTCCGGGGCTTAGTGCAGAGGCATTTATGGCGTAATCACCGCAAAAAGGCTCTAAATATAGCCATTTAAGAAAAAAATTAGAAAAAAGTTTATGCAAAATATACATAGACAAAAACACTTTATTGTGCTAAAATAAAATTGTTAATATTGTACGGAAATTAACTGGATTTTGTAGGAATTTTTGAAAAATTCTTACAAAAACAATGGAAAGGAAAGGAAAAAATGGGAGAAATCAGCAACAGAAGATATAATAATGCAGAAATTTCAAACGAGCTGATGTTTCTCTTTAATGAGGGAAAGAACTTTCAGTGTTACAATATATTGGGTGCGCATCCGGCAGAGGGCGGTTACAGCTTTGCTGTGTGGGCACCGAGTGCTGTGTCTGTTTCGGTAGTATGCGACAAAAATGGCTGGGACAGAAACGCAGACCGTATGAAATTTTATCCCGAAACAGGTATCTGGACGGTATTTGTTGAGGGTATCTGTCCGAGAGAAAAGTATAAGTACAGCATTGAAACTGTTCGAGGTGAAATCATTCTCAAGGCAGACCCCTTTGCCTTTGAAAGTGAGGTCAGACCGGCCACTGCATCTGTCACAGCGGATATGGATTACAACTGGAAGGATTCAAACTGGTTGAAAAAGCGGACAACAACAATGCCTTATGACAAGCCGGTCAACATCTATGAGATGCACTTCGGCTCGTGGAAGCAGCATTCGGACGGCAGCTTTTTCACATATTCCGAGATGGCGGAAAGTCTTATTCCGTATATAAAGGATATGGGCTATACCCATATCGAGCTTATGCCTATATGCGAATACCCCTTTGACGGTTCATGGGGGTATCAGGTGGGCGGATACTTTTCGGCAAACAGCCGCTATGGCAAGCCGGCAGAGCTCAAGGCGTTTATTGACAAATGCCACGGCGCAGGGATTGGTGTGATAATGGACTGGGTTCCGGCACACTTCCCCAGAGACGCACACGGACTTGCAAGGTTTGACGGCTCTTGTCTTTACGAACACCCGGACACAAGACTTGGCGAGCATAAGGAGTGGGGAACGCTGGTGTTCAACTGGGAAAAGTACGAGGTACACTCGTTCCTTATTTCAAATGCGTTATTCTGGCTCAGCGAATATCATATTGACGGTCTCCGCGTGGATGCGGTTTCCAGTATGCTTTATCTTGACTATAACCGCCGCGACGGCGAATGGATTCCCAATAAATACGGCGGTAAGGAGAATATTGCGGCAATAGAGTTTTTGCAAAAGTTAAATACTGAAATCTTCAAAAGATACCCGAATGTCCTGATGATTGCCGAGGAATCAACTGCCTGGGGCGGCGTTACGATGCCGGTGCACGAGGGCGGTCTTGGCTTCAACTTTAAGTGGAATATGGGTTGGATGAACGATATTTTAAGGTATATGGGGATGGACCCGTACTTCCGCGGCTCCAACCACAATATGCTTACATTTTCGATGATGTATGCCTTTTCCGAAAACTATATTCTGCCACTATCGCACGACGAGGTGGTTCACGGCAAGGGCTCATTGATAAACAAGATGTACGGAACCTACGAGCAGAAGTTTAAAAGCCTCAAGCTTTTGTATGCATATATGTACGCGCATCCGGGTAAAAAACTGCTGTTTATGGGCGGTGAAATTGCTCAGTTCATCGAGTGGCGGTTTGCCGAAGGCTTAGAGTGGAGTCTGCTAGACTACGAAACTCACCGCGGGGTGCAAGGTTTTGTGAAGGCACTGAACGGATACTATAAAGCAAATAAATCAATGCACGAAAACGATTCCGACTGGAGCGGTTTTGAATGGATAAACGCCGAGGACGGCGAACATAGTGTTTTGTCGTTTATAAGGCAAAGTAAAAGTAAACGCGATAAAACCATTGTAGTGGCGAACTTTGCTGCACAGGCCCACAAGAACTATGAGGTGGAGGTGCCCGCTGCCGGCGAATACGAGGTTGTGCTTTGTACAGAAGACAAGGATTACGGCGGTGAAGGCTTTGAAAAAGTGCCGCATCGAGCAAAGAAAAAGAAGAACGGAAGGCTAAGGTACAGTATTACTGTTGATTTACCCGAGCTTTCAGCAATGTATATAAAAAAGAAGCCCAAAATAAAGACTGAAAAAGAGTAAAATTCAGCTTTTGATATATGAACGGAGGTTTTCAGCTATGAAATCAAAAGAATGTGTTGCAATGATACTTGCAGGAGGACAGGGAAGCCGTCTTGGCATCCTGACAAAGGATGTTGCAAAGCCTGCGGTGCCCTTTGGCGGTAAGTACCGTATAATCGACTTTCCTCTCAGTAACTGTACGCATTCGGGAATCACTACGGTGGGGGTTCTTACGCAGTATCAGCCCCTTGAACTCAACACCTATATAGGTAACGGTCAGCCGTGGGACCTTGACCGCAACGACGGCGGCGTTTATGTTCTGCCACCTTATGTTTCGGCCGAGAAGGGCGAATGGTACAAGGGTACAGCAAACGCAATTTATCAGAACATCAGCTTCATCAGCCGGTTCGACCCGGAGTATGTGGTTATTCTTTCGGGTGACCATATCTACAAAATGGACTACTCTAAAATGATTAAAGCCCACAAAAAGGCAAACGCGGTGGCAACCATTGCGGTAATTGAAGTGCCGTGGGACGAGGCTTCGCGGTTTGGTATAATGAATACCGACGAGGATATGAATATTGTGGAGTTCGAGGAAAAACCGGCGAATCCCAAAAGCAACCTCGCATCAATGGGTGTGTATGTTTTTAACTGGAAGCAACTGAGGGAGTATCTTATAAATGACGAAAACGACCCGGATTCCGACAACGACTTCGGTAAAAACATAATCCCGCAAATGCTTGCGGACGGCAACAAAATGCTTGCATACAGATTTGACGGTTACTGGAAGGATGTGGGAACAATCCAGAGCCTGTGGGAAGCAAATATGAACCTGCTCTCCGATAACCCGGGCTACCTTCTGGACGACGAAAACTGGCGAATTTTCAGCCGTAACCCCGCAATGCCGCCCCACTACCTCTCCCCTGAATCACGGGTTAAGAATTGTTATATTACTGAGGGTTGTGAAATTATGGGCGATGTTCAGAACTCGGTTATATTCGAGGGCGTAACGGTTGAAGAAGGCGCAGTTATCCGCGACTCGGTAATTTTCCCCTGTGCCCATATCAAAAAGGGCGCAGTTGTGACCAAGGCAATGATTGGCAGTAATTCTGTAATCGGCGAGAAAGCAGAAATCGGCGCAATGGGCGAAGATGCAGTTAACGACTTTTTGAACACAAAAATCTGTTCGGACGGCATAACCCTTATCGCACCGGAAATTTCGGTTGCCGATGGTGTTAAAATCGGCGCGTGTTCAATGGTTACAGAAACAGTAAATGCCTGAGTGAGGGGAATGGAGGAATAAGTTATGGAAAACAACAATACAATGGGTTTGATTTTTTCGGGTAATCCGGAGGTTAACTTAGGCGAGCTTATGAAGGTTCGTTCCCTTGCGGCAGTCCCCGTGGGCGGCAGATACCGTATTATAGACTTTATGTTATCAAATATGGTAAACTCCGGAATAGTAAATGTGGGAATCACCACCGGCTACAAGCACCGCTCGCTCAGCGATCATCTGGGCAGTGGTAAGGCATGGGATATGGCAAGAAAGCAGAATGGTCTGTTTATCCTTTCACCGCCGGAGGGGCTTGAGTTTGCAACCAGACCTACCGAGGGCGTTGATTTTATTGACTCGGCAATGAGTTATCTCCAACGCAGCCGTCAGGAATATGTAATGCTCAGTGATTGCAACACCATCTGCAATATAGATTTCGACGAGGTAATTAAATTCCACTTTGAAAAAGAGGCGGACATAACGGTTGTATGCACCGAGGTAGGGGAGCTTACTCCGAAGGAACTCGGCAAGCACATAATGCTCGAATGTGAGGACGACGGCAGGGTAACCGACATTCAGGTGTACCCCAAAAAACAAAACTCCAAGCTTTCGTATATGCATATATTCTTTATCAAAAAGGACTTCCTCATTGATTTGGTGGGCGAATGTCTCTCTCATGATAGACATTCAATCTCAAGAGATATACTGCTTGCAAATGTGGATAAGCGCAGAATTTTTGGCTATAAATTTGACGGCTACCGTAAAAAGATTGACAGTATCAAATCCTTTTACCAGTTCAATCTGGAGCTTTTAGACAGCGGGGTTCGACACGAGGTTTTCGGCGTAGATGAAACCCGTAGTATCCATACCAAGGTGAAGGACAGCGTTCCCACCAAGTACGGTCGTGATGCCGAGGTTAAGAATTCCTTTGTGGCAGACGGTTGCTGCATTGAAGGAACGGTTGAAAATAGTATTATCTTCCGTGGCGTTAAGATTGGCAAGAACTCTGTTGTAAAGAATTCAATTGTAATGCAAAATTCGAGGATAATGGACGATTGCTGGGTTGAGAATGCGATTTTTGACAAAGAGGTTATCCTCTGCAACGGCAAAAAACTGGTAGGACAGACAACCTATCCGCTTTGTATAGGCAAGAGAACAATAGTATAAAAATATTTGAGCAAATCGGGCATTGCTTGATGCCCGGTTTGCGTTTAAATTGTAAAAATGAAAGGAAGTGCAGACAAAATGAGTAATATTTTGATGCTGACCTCAGAAGCGGCACCCTATGCCAAAAGCGGCGGACTGGGTGATGTTTTGGGTGCACTGCCTCAGGCATTGGCGAGATTAGGCCACGATGTGAGGGTTATTATGCCCAAGTACGGAGCAATAGCCGAAGGGTTTGTTTCGGAAATGAAGTTTGAGTTCTATATGTATGTGCCTTTGGGCTGGCGCAACAAGTACTGCGGCGTATTTTCACTTGTGAAAAAGGGCGTAACATACTATTTTATTGATAACGAGTATTATTTCGGCGATAAGTCTCTCTACCGTTGGGACGATTTGGAACGCTTTGCGTTTTTCGACAAGGCGGCACTTGAGGTTTTAACAAGGATAAATTTCCGCCCAGATGTAATCCATTGTCACGATTGGCAGACCGGTATGGTTCCGGTTATTCTCAAGGCATATTATCAGCAAAATGAGTTTTATCAGGGAATTAAAACGGTATTTACTATTCACAATCTTAAATATCAGGGTATATATTCCGTTGATGCGGTAAAGGATTTCTTCTCGCTGGACGATTCGTACTTTACCGATGACAAGCTGGAATTCCACGGCTGTGCCAACCTTTTGAAGGCGGGCATTGTGTATTCTGACACTGTCACAACCGTAAGCCCGACCTATGCAGGCGAGATAAAAACTCCGCTCGGCGGCGAGGGCCTTGACGGACTGCTGAGTGCTCGTGACAATTCGCTTTTCGGCATCCTGAACGGTATTGACTATGACGAATATAATCCCAAAACCGACCCCTATATTGCGTGTACCTATGGCCTTCGTGATTGTATTGAGGGTAAGAGAAAGAATAAAATTGCCCTGCAAACCGAGCTGGGTCTCCCGGTTGACGGTGATAAGGCAATGATAGGTCTTGTCTCAAGGCTTGTAGACCAGAAGGGACTGGATATAATTGCCGATGCAATGGGTGCGCTTATGGAAATGGACATTCAGTTTGTAATTCTGGGCACCGGAGAGGAAAAATACGAGAATATGTTCCGCCACAATGCGTGGTGTAACAGTGGTAAGGTTTCAGCAAACATAACCTTCAGCAACGAGATGGCGCATAAAATCTATGCGGCGTGCGATATGTTCCTGATGCCGTCGCTTTTCGAGCCTTGCGGTCTCGGCCAGATTATCGCTATGTCTTACGGAACAATCCCGATTGTCAGAGAGACCGGTGGCCTTAAGGACACCGTAAAGCCATATAACGAATTTACCGGTGAGGGCAACGGCTTTAGTTTTTATCCGGCAGAGGCTCACGATATGCTATACACAATCAGGCGTGCACTTGGCTTCTTTGCAGATAAGACAGTATGGAAAAAACTTGTGAAGAATGCAATGAAAGAGGATTTCTCATGGGCAGAATCTGCCAAGGAGTATGAAAATTTATATAGTTAAAGAAAGGACTTTTTTGGAGGACAAAATGGCATTAAGTAAGAAACAAATTGAGTTTAACACAAAAAAAGAACAAATTAAAAGCAATATTACAGGCAAGCTTCGCCGGCATTATGCAAAAACGGTCGAAAAGGCAACGCCCGAACAGATATATAAGGCTTGTGCCCTTACAGTTCGTGATGAGCTGATGGAGGAATGGGCAAAGTCGAGAGAACTTTTGGAAAACGGACATAAAAAGGAACTTTATTACCTTTCGTTCGAGTTCCTTATGGGCAGAGCCCTCGGCAATAACATAATGAACATAATGAAAACCAAGCTCTACACCGAGGCGCTCTCGGATTTGGGACTTGACCTGTCTAAGATTGAAGAAGTGGAGAACGATGCCGGTCTTGGCAACGGCGGTCTTGGCCGCCTTGCAGCGTGCTTTCTGGATTCACTGTCCACTCTGGAACTTCCGGCATTCGGTTGCGGTATCAGATATGAGTACGGTCTGTTCAGACAGAAAATAGTGGACGGCTACCAGATTGAAATGCCAGACCCGTGGCTGGAGGACGGAAATGCGTGGGAGATTGATCGCCCCGAAGATAGTGTGGAAATTCATTACAACGGTCGTGTGGAAGAGTATCACGAGGACGGCAGAATGAAGTTCCGTCATATTGATTACAACACCGTTATCGGTGAGCCCTACGATATGCCGATTTCCGGTTATGATTCCAAGCTTGTCAATACCCTTAGGCTGTGGCGTGCAAGGTCGCCTCAGGTTATCAATATGACTGAGTTCAACCGTGGCGACTACGCAATGGCGGTTAAGGACAAGGAACTTGCCGAGGTTGTATCGCAGATACTCTACCCCGAGGACAATCACTACGAGGGTAAGCTTTTAAGACTCAAGCAGCAGTATTTCTTTGTTTCGGCAACAATCCAGTGGATTATTGCAAAGCAGAAGCGTCGCGGTCACGGTCTTCACGAGCTTCCCAAGTATGTTCCGATTCATATTAACGACACCCACCCCACAATTGCTATCCCCGAATTTATGCGTATAATGGTGGATGAGGAGGGCTTCGACTGGGACGAGGCGTGGTCAATTGCACAGCAGATTTTTGCGTACACAAACCACACAATTATGTGCGAGGCTCTTGAAAAATGGCCCGTTTCAATGGTGGAATCCCTGCTGCCCAGAGTTGCAATGATTATTAAGGAAATCGACCGCAGACAAAGAGAGTTTCTCGCTTCAAAATTCGGCGGCGATTATGGTAAGATAGATTATATGTCGGTAATTTCAAACGGCAATGTCAATATGGCAAATCTCTGCCTGACAGCCTGCCACAGCATCAACGGCGTTGCGGCACTCCATACCGAGATTTTGAAGCACGAAACATTCCACGACTACTACAGCGTATACCCCGAAAAATTCAAGAATGTTACCAACGGCGTAACTCCGAGAAGATGGCTGCTTAAAGCCAATCCGGCACTTGCCGAGCTGATTACGGGTGCGATAGGCGACGGCTGGATAAAGAACACGGCAGAGCTTGATGCTTTGGGTAAGTTCGCAGACGATGCAGCGTTCCGTGAAAGCTTTGCAAAGATTAAACATAACAACAAGATTGCGCTCAGCAATTACATTGCAGAGCATAACGGCATAACCGTTGACCC
Source organism: Oscillospiraceae bacterium (assembly GCA_015068845.1). Taxonomy (GTDB): domain Bacteria; phylum Bacillota; class Clostridia; order Monoglobales; family Monoglobaceae; genus SIG440. The sequence continues at coordinate 36,466 of SVJR01000005.1, read as the reverse complement.
AAGCTCGCTGTTTGATGTCCAGATAAAAAGACTTCACGAATACAAGCGTCAGCTGATGAAGGCGATGCACATAATCTATCGCTACAAAATGATAACCGAAAATCCAAGCCAGGCAAGTATGCTGCCTGAAACCTTCATTTTCGGTGCAAAGGCGGCGCCGGGCTACCATACAGCAAAACTGATTATCAAGCTGATTAATAATATAGCCGATGTGGTTAATAACGACCCCAGAACCAAGGATATCCTAAAGGTAGTGTTTATCGAAAACTACAGCGTTTCCATTGCCGAAAAAATAGTTGCCGCAGCTAACCTCAGCGAGCAGATTTCAACTGCCAGCAAGGAGGCATCCGGTACGGGTAATATGAAGCTGATGCTCAACGGCGCACTCACTATCGGTACAATGGACGGTGCCAATGTTGAGATTGCCGAACGCGTAGGCGAAGATAATATCTATATCTTCGGTCTCTCGTCTCAGGAAGTACTGAATACCTATGCAACAGGTCATTCCGGAAGCTCCGAGGTGTATTCTCAGAATATGGTTATAAAGTCAATTGTGGACAGCTTTATTGACGGAACCTTTACCAAGGAGAACCAGAACCTCTTCCAGGAGCTCTATCACGAGCTTGTGTTCGGCAGAAACGGCTTTGCTGACCAGTATTTGCTTCTCCGTGACTTCGAATCCTATCTTGATGCAGGTCACAGAATGGCAAAAGACTTTGCTCAGCCGGATATCTGGAACAAAAAGGCAATTATCAATGTTTCCAAGGCGGGATTCTTCTCCAGTGACCGTTCGATTATGGATTATAATGAGCGCATCTGGGGCCTTGAAAAAATATAGGACATTGATAAAATGCACATAACGAACAAGCTACACCACTTGGCGTACACAAAGTACGCCGTCGGGTAACCCCTTCGGGTTAGGCTTGTCCGTTCTGCACTATTTTATCTTCGTCCTAAGGTTGTGTGTTGATAAGATGCACATAACGAACAAGCTACACCACTTGGCGTACACAAAGTACGCCGTCGGGTAACCCCTTCGGGTTAGGCTTGTCCGTTCTGCATTATTTTATCTTCGTCCTAAGATTGTGTGTTGATAAGATGCACATAATGCACAAAGTTAGCAATGCCCACCGGTAAGGTGGGCATTTGTTATTGGTTGCCGGACTAGGATTCGAAAAGTGCTGTAGGCTTTCTTTTATTTCACTTGAAATTTTTTCCTTTCAGATTACAAACTTGAGTTTTAATTACAAAAGTCGCATTTCGTTTTACAAATGCGACTTCTCGGATTGCAATTCAGCATTACAATTCAGCGAAAACTTTAAAGTCAACAAAAAAATCTTGTTTTTTGCTTAAATAGGCAATAATTTCAAGGAAATAAAGATAAAAATGGTGTAGAATTAAAGCAAAAGGGGGAATAAAAATGTTAAAAAATAAAGTAAACCGACCTGAAAAAGTAATTCAGTTTGGCGAAGGTGGTTTTCTTCGCGGATTTGTGGACTGGATTTTACAGATAACAAACGAAAAAACCGATTTTGACGGAAGTGTTGCTGTGGTTCAACCTATTGAAAATGGTCTCTGTGATAAGCTTTCCGCTCAGAATTGTGTTTACACTCATGTGATGAGAGGAATGCAGGATGGTGTTCCGGTGGTTGAGAAAAAGGTTATAGATGTAATCTCGAGATGCGTAAAGCCCTATGATGACTGGGATTCATATCTTTCCCTTGCAGAAAATCCCGAATTTAGATTTGTTTTTTCGAATACAACTGAGGCGGGAATCGAGTATATCAAAGAGGATAAAATGACAGACGCTCCGCCAAAATCATTTCCGGCTAAAGTGGCAATATTGCTGCATAAGCGCTTTACCCTGGGCCTTAAGGGATTTATCTTTCTGCCTTGCGAGCTTATTGACAAAAATGGTAAAAAACTCAGAGAAATTATTTTGAGATATGCAGACGATTGGAACTTGGGTGATGCCTTTAAAGCTTGGGTCAATGAGGAAAATATCTTTTGCAACACACTGGTTGACAGAATAGTGACAGGTTATCCCAAGGATGAGAAGATTGATTTGGGATATGAGGACAATATGCTCAATACAAGTGAGTTGTTCCATTTATGGGTTATTGAAGGTCCCCAAAGTATTTGCGATGAGCTTCCGTTTGATAAAACGGGTTTAAATATTATTTTTACAGATAATCTTGAAAAGTATCGTACCAGAAAGGTTCGAATTCTCAATGGTGCGCATACTTCTATGATTCCCTATGCAATGCTTGAGGGAGTTGAAACTGTTAAAGATTGTATGGAAAATAAAAAAATATTCGACTTTGTTAATGCTTGCGTTTTTGATGAAATTATACCTACCCTTGATTTGCCGGAGGAAGAACTCATCGATTATGCGAATAATGTTTTTGAAAGATTCCGTAATCCGTATATTAAGCATCTTTGCGCATCAATTTCGCTTAATTCGGTTAGTAAATTCAAAGTAAGAGTTCTGCCATCAATCACAGAATACATAAAGAGAACCGGCAAAATGCCCGCTCATTTACTGATGTCTTTTGCAAAGCTTATTGATTTTTATAAAACCGATATGACGAATGATGATAAGGATGTTACCGAATTTATGAAGAATTCGGATGTCAAAGCCATCCTTTCAAATACAAAGCTTTGGGACGAAGATTTAAGTTATCTTTCTGATGAGGTTGAAAAATATGTTAATAAATAAGCTTGACAATGTTGAAGTAAATCTTAGGGATGGGCATAAATATGCTGTCAGAGATATTGAATCGGGTCAAAACATAATCAAGTACGGAAATCCAATAGGTCATGCGGTTTGTGATATAAAAAAGGGTGAGCATATTCATTCTCACAATATGCAAACAAATCTTTCGGGTAATCTCGAATATCGGTATGAGCCTGAATTTTATGATATTCCAAAGATTGAATGTGACAGAACATTTATGGGTTATGTCCGCGAAAATGGTGATGTGGGAATCCGAAATGAGATATGGATAATAAATACGGTTGGTTGTGTTAACAAGGTGGCAAAACGCCTTGCAGAACTGACTGGAGCGTATACCTTTGAACATCCGTTTGGGTGCTCTCAGCTTGGTGACGACCACAAAAACACTCAGCTCGTGCTCCGCGGACTTGTAAATCATCCCAATGCAGGCGGTGTTCTTGTTTTGGGACTCGGCTGTGAAAACAATAATATTGAGGAGTTTAAAAAGATTTTAGGTGAGTATAACCCTCAAAGAGTCAAGTTTTTAAATGCTCAGGACTTTGATGATGAAATTGCAGAGGGCATCAAGCTTATAAACGAACTAAAAGAATATGCAGACACATTTAAGAGAGTCCCGATTTCTGTTTCAAAATTGAAAATTGGACTTAAGTGTGGAGGAAGTGATGGTTACAGCGGAATTACTGCAAATCCTCTCGTGGGAAGAATTTCGGATAAGCTGATTTCAATGGGAGGAAGCTGCGTACTGACAGAGGTTCCGGAAATGTTCGGTGCAGAGCATCTCTTGATGAACCGTGCTGAATCAAAAGAAGTCTTTGAAAAAATTGTTGCATTAATAAATGACTTCAAGGACTATTTTATCCGTCACAATCAGGTGATTTACGAAAATCCATCTCCCGGAAACAAAAAAGGCGGAATTACAACTCTTGAAGAAAAATCTCTCGGTTGTGTGCAAAAGGGCGGACTTGGTACGGTTGTTGATGTTTTAAGGACGGGTGATGTTTTGAAAAAGAACGGATTAAGTCTTCTGGACGGTCCCGGCAATGATATTGTTGCAATAACCAACTTGACAGCTGCAGGCGTTCATATGATTCTGTTTACTACCGGCAGAGGTACTCCGGTAGGTGCTCCGGTGCCAACGGTCAAGGTATCAACAAATGAAATTCTCGCCGAAAAAAAGAAATCCTGGATTGATTTTGATGCGTCACCTGTTTTGTCGGGAAATTCTTTGACGGAGGAGTTTTTTGATTATATAATCAGCATTGCATCAGGCGAAGAAACAAAAAATGAAAAAATGAATTACAGAGAGATTTCAATATTCAAGGATGGAGTCGTTTTATAATGAACCATATCTTTGATACTCATATGATATGCTTGGTTGATATTTACTGAAGAAAAAAGCTTACCTATGATGGGAGGAAAGAAGCTTTTTTATAAAAATAAGGAGAATAAAAAATGGGAATTGTTAGTGAAAAATTTATGTTAAAGAACAATACAGCCCAAAAGCTGTATGATAATTTTGCAAAGGACTTGCCTATTATTGACTATCATTGTCATTTGTCACCCCAGATGATTGCCGAGGATTATAAGTTCAAAAACGCTTATGATTTATTCCTTGGCGGTGACCATTACAAGTGGAGACAGATGCGTTCAAACGGCATCGATGAAAGAATGATTACGGGGGATGGGGACGAATTTGAAAAATGGATGGGATTTGCAAAAACTTTCCCTCTTCTTATCGGAAACCCCATATACCACTGGACAAGTCTTGAATTAAAAAGGTATTTTGATATTGATATTCCGCTTAATGAAAATACTGCAAAGGAAATATGGGATAAGTGCAATGAATGTTTGAAAAGTGACGAGTTTTCAGCACAAAATCTTATTAGGAGATCAAATGTTGAAATTATTTGTACTACCGATGACCCGGCAGATGATCTAAGATATCATAAACAGTTGAGGGAACAAGGCTTTTCCACTAAAGTGCTTCCAACATTTAGACCCGATAAGCTCGTAAATATTGAAAAAGTTGAATTCCTGCCCTATATCGAGGCAAACGGAATTGATAGCTATGAAAAGGTGCTTGCATTTTTAGGTGAAAGAATTAAATTTTTCCATGAAAATGGTTGTAGACTTTCTGACCATGCGCTGGAATATGTTCCGTTTGCACTTGGTGATGCAAAAGCGGTATTCAACAAAAAGATTAGCGGTACAGAGCTTACAATGGAAGAGGTTGATATATTTAAAACAGCGGTTCTTGCAGAATGTGCAAAGCATTACACAGAGCTCAGTTGGGCTATGCAGCTTCATATAGGTGCACTCCGTAACAATAATAGCAGAATGTTTAAGAGTCTTGGCGCGGATACAGGTTTTGACTCGATTAATGACCTTTGTATTGCCGAAAAGCTTTCAGCATTTATGAATAATCTTGAATGTGGAGATATTCTTCCCAAAACAATTCTTTATACCCTCAATCCCAAGGATAATTATGTTCTTGGTACAATGCTGGGTAACTTCCAAAAAGCACCTGTGGCTGGAAAAATTCAATTTGGTTCAGGCTGGTGGTTCAATGACAACCGTGACGGTATGGAGGAACAAATGAAGGCTCTTGCCAATCTTGGTATTTTAGGAAATTTTGTGGGAATGCTTACAGACTCAAGAAGCTTTGTTTCCTATCCAAGACACGAATACTTCAGAAGAATTTTCTGTAATCTTATTGGTGCTTGGGTTGAAGAAGGGGAGTATCCCAATGATTTAGACTCACTTAAGGTGATTGTCGAGGGCGTTTGTTACAAAAATGCAAAAAGATACTTTGGGTTTTAAAAAGGAGATTTACTATGTTTACTTATGCAAAACCTGCAGAAGTTGGCGTTTCGGCAAAACAGATAAAGAAGTATGTAGGACTTCTTGAAAAATATGGTCTTTCAACACACAGCATTCTTATGGCGAGAGGCGACAAGATTTTCTTTGAACAGTATTGGGAGCCATTCAACAAAGACTTCGGACACAGACTCTACTCTTCAACCAAGAGTATTGTTGCAATTGCAGTTGGATTTTTGGTTCAGGACGGCAAGGTGTCTCTTGATGATAGGATTGTTGACTATTTCCAAGATGTAGCTCCTGATGATTTGTGTGAAAATGTCAGCAACCAGACTATACGCGATATGTTGATGATGAGTACGGGCTTCATTATTGAGCGCGGTTCATGGTTTGATGACAAGCCTGAGGACAGAGCAAAACTCTATTTTCATAGAAGTAGTGATTCAATTGAAAGAATGAAAGAAAAATCAAAAATTCCCGGAATGTTCTTTGACTATGATAGCAATGGTTCGTTCATTCTCGGGGCTCTTGTTGAAAGAGTTTCCGGGAAAAAACTGATTGAATACCTTCGTGAAAAGTTGTTTGACAAAATCGGCATTTCCGAGGAAGCGCATTTTCTCGAATGTCCAGGTGGATATAGCTGGGGAGACTCTGCAATGGTTTGTACCTCAATGGATTTTTTGAAAATGGCAAGATTTACCCTTAACTATGGAAAAGTTAACGGAGAACAGATTCTGTCAGAGGAATATCTGAGAGAGGCGACATCATGCCTGATAACAAACTCGAGAGATGGTGGAGTCGCATTCGATAAATTTGGCTATGGTTATCAGATATGGAAAACCTGGAATGATAGTTTCTTCTTCAATGGGATGGGGAGTCAGTTTGCGGTTTGCGTTCCTAAGCAGGATATGATTCTTGTATGTAACGCTGACAATCAGCATGACCCGTCAACAGGAAAGATAGTTGTAATAGACAGATTCTTTGAAGAGATTGTTGAAACTGCGTCTGATTCGCCAATTGCGGACGATGAAGAGGCTGAAAGAGAACTCAATGAATATTGTAAAACCCTCAAACTCCGTGTTGCTCCCGGCAAAACTGAGTCTGAAACCGTGAAGAAAATAAGCGGAAAAACTTTTATACTGAAAGAAAATCCGATGGGAATGAAAAAAGTCAAACTGACATTTGATGGTGATGAGGGAAGATTTGACTATGAAAACGCCCAGGGAGAAAAAACAATCAGGTTTGGTCTTGGTAAAAATATTTTTGACCTATTCCCCGAAGAGGGTTATTCACGGCTGGTCGGTTCAAAGCTGTGTCCGGGGAATTACTATAAGTGTGCCGCATCTGCCGGCTGGATTGAAAAAGAAAAAATTGGTATAATGGTGCAGATCATTGATGAATATTTTGGACGTCTTTATATCACAATCAATTTCAGGCAGGATGGCAAAATTGCAATTTTCTGCCGCAAGAACGCAGAAGCATTTCTAAATGAATACGACGGATATGCCGACGGCGTTGAGGAATAAAATTATAACCACCAGTGAACTGGTGGTTTGAACGCCTCGATAGATTGGGGTTGTTGTAGGCTTCGTCTCTGTAAGAGGCATCGAGGTTTGATACCGAATTACAGTTTCAGGCAGTCGCTTACATGCGGCTGCCTTTTTTGTATAATAAATATCTTTTCATTACTGTCACAGGAATCGTTTTATGTTATCTTACAAAAATTTATGGTTTCCTTTCTTAAATACTTCTACCGGTCTTCCCCACTTTCGGTCTGGTGAACTAATATACTTTTTGCATAGTTTATCGGCGACATACCGACGGCTTTTTTAAATGCACGGGAAAAAATATGGACAGAAGAGTATCCCAGCATATCAGAAATCTGGCTTACCGAGTGATTCTTTTCGCGAATAAGCCTTTTTGCTTCTTTGATTTTTAAATTCATATAATATTCCATAGGACCTTTACCTGTATTTTCTCTAAAAATTTTACACAGTTGTGTTTTCCCCATAACAAATTGTTCGCATACATCTTTCAAGGAAACACTTGCGTAGATATTGTCCTTCAGATATTCCGAAATAAGCTCACTTAAAGAGTTACTGGCAATATAGCGGGAATTTTTTGCAGAAACAACCTCTTTGCTCAATTCGTTGCCGTTACGAATAAGCTTTATAAGAAACTCAGTAAAATAGCATTGTAAAAGCTGTGACGAACCGAATACTATTGGAAGAAAACGCAGATTTTCTTTACACGAATAATCACCGGGAACCTTACCCAAAGCATTCTTTGCCTCTTCAAGAAAAAGAGAAAGAAGCATTTTGCTTGTTTTATCCAATGTGAAGGTCTTTCTTTTAAAATACTGCATTGCCTCACTATCGGTAGTAAAAGCTACAACCAGCATATTATTTGAAACCCTGCTGTCAGAAACATGTGCGTGTGTTTCCATAGGCTCATGAAAAATCACTTGCCCTTGCTCAAGTGTGCATCCGATCCCATTTGTAATTGCGTTGATTCGCCCATTATCTACATACACCATTTCCCAGAAATTATGCTTTTCGGGGCTGTGTGAGAAATCTTTGCCGAATTCAAAGTAATATATGCTGTTAAAACCCTTTATTAAAAGCTCCTCTTTTACCTCTTGTGTTTCAAACATAAACGCCTCCTGCGGACAAAATGATAAAAACTGTGCAAGCATTGTTAAATACATAGTTACAAGTTGATTATATAATAAAAGTAGTGTAAAGTCAATCACAAACCAAAACAAATGGAGGTTTTAGAATGAATGTACTTGCAATAGGGTGTCATCCCGACGATATTGAAATTGCTTGTTGCGGAACACTTGCAAAATGTGTCAAGCGTGGCGACAAGGTCACTGTATGTCATGTTGCCAACGGAAATATGGGTCACGAAATTATCCCACCGGATGAACTTCGTGAAATCAGAGCTAAGGAAGCAAAGGCTGCAGGCGAATTGGCAGGAATCGAGGTTGTGACCCTTGATATTGGAGATTTGCTTCTCAACGGCTATGATATAGCTCAGCGTGACAAAGTAGCCGAGTTAATACGAAAGGTACAGCCTGATTTTATCATCACCCACAGCCCTAATGATTATATGCCCGATCATCTTGCTGTAGCCAGAATGGTTGTTGACGCAACATTTGTGGCAAGTGTACCCCAGTATGGTACGGGTCAAAAAGCTGCAGTCGTTCCCATTTTCTATATGGATACTCTTGCAGGAATGAACTTTAATCCCACAGAATATGTAGATATAACTGACGAAATGGAACTTAAAATAGAAATGCTTGAATGTCATGTAAGCCAGCTTAAATGGATGCGCGACCATGATGGAATTGATTTTGCGGAGTTTGTACGTACCTGCTCAAGATTCCGCGGATTGCAGTGTGGCGTGGGCTATGCCGAAGCGTTTACTCAAGAGCTCGTGTGGCCTAAGGTTGTTGCTAAGAGGTTGTTGCCATGAAAAAAGTAGCTTGCGTTGGGATTTTGGTTGCCGATGTTATTGTTGAACCCGTGGCAAACTACCCCGAAAAAGGCGTGCTTGAGATTGTTAATTCCATTACAATGCACAATGGCGGAAACGCAATGACCGCAGCAATAAATTTAAGAAAGCTGGGCGTTGAATCCTCTATGGTAGGAATGGTTGGAAACGATATGTTCGGTATCTTTCTGAAAAACAAATTACAGGAAGCTTGTGTAGATATAAAAGGTCTTAAAACAAGCACCAATGCGCAAACTTCGGCATCTGTACTTATGTTAGACGAAAAAGGGGAGCGTTCCTTCTTCCATTGCAGGGGCACAAACGCGGTATTTTGTGAAAAAGATATTGATTATAGCGTGATAGAAGAATGCGACGCTGTTTTTGTTACGGGAACTTTCCTTATGGATAAGTTTGACGGAAAAGAAACAATGGTTTTTTTACAAAAATGCAAACAAATGGGGAAAACCACTTTCCTTGATGTATGCTGGGATGCAACCGGAAGATGGGGTGAACTTCTTGATATGTCAATGCCCTATATCGATTATCTGATGCCCAGTATTGATGAAGCCGTGTGCATTGCCCAAAAAGATACCCCTGAAGAAATTGCCGATGTTTTTGTGTCAAAGGGCGCAAAAAATGTAATTATAAAGCTTGGCTCAAAAGGCAGCTATCTTCGCAAGGAGGGTGAGAAAAAAGGACGGATTTTCCCACCATATTATGTAGAAAATCCCGTTGATACCACGGGGGCAGGAGATAGTTTCTGTTCAGGATTTCTTGCAGCCTTTGCAAGAGAACTGTCCCCCGAGGACTGCACAGTTTTCGGAAACGCGACTGGTTCTCATTGTGTAACTGCAAAAGGTGCAACAACCGGAATTAAAACTTATGAGGAAACTCTTGAATTCATAAACTCAAGGAAGGAAAAATAAACTGCTTGAAAGCAGTAACAGAACATAAAAAGGAGGATATAAAAATGGATTTTTTAAGTACAGTTAAAGGGAGTTTGTTAGAAAACTTTTACCCCAAGGGTTGGGACATGAAAAAAATTGACGAATGCTGCGAAAAGGGTGTAGCTCGCGAAGATTTCTGGCATAAGGATTTTAATCCTATTGAATGTGAAAATATTTATGAATTCGACACTCTTATGGGGCACGAAATTGCACTCGAAATTAAAGAAGCACGGGACAGAGGAGAAAAGCTTGCGATTATTCTTCCGGTAGGGCCTATGGGCATGTATAAGTGGGCAGCTTACTTCCTTAATTCGTGGAATGTAAATTGCGACCATGTTTATACATTTAATATGGATGAATGGGCAGATAGCGAGGGTAATACACTGGACAGCAGCAACCCTGCATCCTTTGAATACAGCATGAAAGAAGCTTTCTTCAATAAATTAGGAGAAAACACAGTTCCTCCGTCACAAAGAAACTTTGCTACAAAGGCAAATCTTCCTACATACCCCGAAAAGATAGCGGCGCTCAAAGCAGAGGGGGCAAAACTTGTTTTGGTATTTGGTATCGGAAGAATGTGCCACATTGCCTTCTGGGAACCCCAGTTTGCTGACGAATTTGCATCAGTTGAAGAATGGAAGAAACAGTGCTACAGAATCGGTGCTAAACTTCATCCGCTTACAATTGAGCAGAACGCAATCACAAGCTTTAAGAGCCGCACAACTCTGGTTCCTTGCAGTGCTAACACAATCGGACCGGGGATCTTCCTTCAGGCAGACACCATTATAGGTGGTTGTGACGGTGCTCTCGGCAGAGGAATGGGTTGGCAGGGAATGAGTTTCCTCACAACTCTTCACTATGGGCCGGACATGAATATTACATCGTCATTTATCCCCACACTTCCCGGTAAGCTTTTCTATCTCAAAGAACTTGCTGGACCTCTCACTGCTGAATGTAACTAAAAAATATCCACCCGCACATTTTTTGCGGGTGGATATTTTTTAGTGTCTTTAGGCGTGGGAAACAAATCGAGTGTCCTTGACGTATATCGAATTCGTAAGGATGTGTAACAAATCGCCCAAGAGATTTATATCGATGTGTGCTATGCACGCAGATTAACGGTTTGTTTTCCTATACTTATGTGGTGAAACACCCATAGTAAGTTTGAAGACTGTGGAGAAATAGTTGCTGTCATTAAATCCACATATTTCTGAAATTTCCGAAATTGATAGTTCGGTTCCAATTAAAAGCTTGATTGCCTTTTGTATACGCATATATCGGATATATTCGTTAACACCAATTCCAAAAATTGATTTGAATTTTCTTGAAAGGTGACTTTCGCTGATCGAAAACCTTGTACTGAGAGAGGAAAGAGTGATTTCCGATGATAAATTATCCGCAATGTGGTCCGATATGCGATAAAAAAGTTGGTTTGCTTTATCTGTGTCCGAATTGTCGGGCTGATTATATCTGCACAGTCTCACGAGGAGGGTTCTCAGATACGACTGAATCATCTGCTCCTTGAAGGGGTTATGCGACCGATGCTCTTTTGAAATCTTTTCTACCAATTCATCTGTTGTTGGGAGGTGCTTTTGGGCAATCCGGATCAACTTGAATCGGGTCAGTTCTTCGAGAATTGGCTCCATTGTCGCATCAAAAATTTCGTCACCAAAACTGAAAATAAGACGCTCGTTGAAATAGCAGGTTTCACTGTCTGTGCGATGGAGCATTCCTTTTGGAACAAATATGAAATTGCCAGGCTGAAGGTGAAAAAATTCCTTGTCAATGAAATATTTCGTGTTGCCGTTGAGAAGATAATAAAGTTCGTGCTCTGTATGTTTGTGGGTTCTGCTGACTTTTCTTTTACCTGACACTTTGTCGTAGGAAAATTGTTTTTGAGAGAATATAGGATAATCCATTTTTTTTGCTCCCTTATTTATTTTCTTTATCATACTACAGGCTTAGCAAAAAATCAAGAAAAAAATCAAAGATTTTAACAAAAATAATCAATTTTTTAGAGGAAAACATAAATTTTATGATTTATAATGTTTGCATAAGAATTGGTGCCTTTATGGAAGGCGGATTGGAGATTATTATGAAATATAGTGGAAACAAAGTTGAAGATATTAAAATTGCCTACATTGGCGGCGGCTCAAGAGGCTGGGCTTGGGGGTTCATGAGTGATCTGGTTGCTTGTGATGACATCAGCGGCAGTGTTGATCTTTATGATATAGATTTTGAAGCTGCAAAAGACAACGAAATCATTGGCAATATGTATAACAATGTTGATGGGGCAAAAACTACATGGAAATACAGAGCAACAAAGACGATTGGTGAGGCTCTCACTGATGCAAACTTTGTTATTATTTCAATTCTTCCCGGAACTTTTGACGAGATGGAATCTGACGTTCACACCCCTGAAAAATACGGAATTTATCAATCTGTTGGTGACACCGCAGGTCCAGGTGGAATAATCCGTGCAATGAGAACAATTCCCATGTTTGAAGAAATTGGTGAAAACATCAAAAAGTATTGCCCCGATGCATGGGTTATTAACTACACCAACCCCATGACTCTCTGTGTAAAGACACTTTACAGAGTGTTCCCTGAAATCAAGGCGTACGGCTGTTGCCATGAAGTTTTTGGAACCCAGAAGCTTTTGCGCTGTGTGGTTAAAGAACATCTTGGTATTGAAGAGGATTTTGATCGTCAGGATATCAAGGTTAATCCCATTTCGGTTAACCACTTCACATGGATAACAGAAGCAAAGTACAAAAACCTTGATTTGTTCCCGCTCTATAAGGAATTCTGCGAAAAGCATCCGGATGGATTTAATAAAGAAGGCGGGGTTGATAATAATTGGCTCAACAGCTTCTTCAGCTCGGATGAAAAGGTTAAGATGGATTTGTTCAAGAAGTTTGGTTACATAGCAGCAGCAGGAGACAGACATCTTGCTGAATTCTGCGAAGGAAAGTGGTATCTTGAAAATCCGGAAAGAGTTGCAGATATGCACTTCACTCTAACACCTGTTTCATGGAGAAAAGAAGACCTCAAAAACAGACGGGAAAAAAGTAGAAAGATGATTAGCGGTGAGATTCCCGTTGAAATGAGAGAGACTGGTGAAGAGGGCGTGCTTCAGATGCGTGCACTTCTCGGTCTTTGCGACTTGGTTACCAATGTTAATATTCCCAACGCTGGTCAGATTCCAAACTTGCCAATCGGCGCAGTTGTTGAAACAAACGCTGTTTTCCGTGCAGGAAGCCTTAACCCTGTTTTTGCGGGTCCTGTTCCGAAAGAAATTTATCCGCTTGTTTCAAGAGCTTGCGGTGAGCAGGAATTGGTTTCCGAAGCAATTGCTGAAAGAGACATCGAAAAGGTGTTTATTGCATTTGCAAATGATCCGCTTGTTACATGTGGAATGGAAGATGCAAGAAAGTTGTTCGATGAAATGTGTGAAAACACAAAGGCTTATTTGTCATCGTTTGGTCTGTAAATAATTTATGTTCTATTCCTTCTCTTATTTGTATTCGGTGTGGCACATTGGCTCTGAATATCATTAAACAGTATTTTGTCAACCTATAAGTTCTTGCGTTGATAATTCCGATAAATTTCTGCTTTTTAGAAATATTATCTCGCAAAAAGTATGTGTGTGCATAGGAAGATCATATTCCACTGGATTTGCATCCCTTATTACACTTTTTGCAATGAAGAAAAGAATTTTTTAATATTCTGCTTATGAAAAATGTATGCTATAATTAAAAAAGAAACTAATTCACAATAAAAGAGTGTCTTGTTATTGTGAAAAATTGAATTAATCAATAATCGGACAAGGACGAAGTGGAAGAGACATTTACGGTGAATTTTTGGAATCAGTAAATAATACTACTTTCGATGTTGTAGCTGTGGTTGAGCGCGACCCTCAAAGCCGCGCAAGGGCTCCGGAAAAATATCCGGGATGTAAAGTTTTTGAAGGATATACCGAACTTTGCGAAAGACAGGATATAGACCGTGTTACCAATGCATCATATTCAAGATGATATTTATCAACAAAATGTAGCGATTGTCAGGCACACGATGATTGCGGAAATGTTAAAACTTTTGTGTGCCAGAAAGGTTAATGGTTTTTATATGAAGACTTCGGTTAAACAAGAAGCGTCACTTAACGGGAAAAAGTCGGTATGGGTTAGAATGGCTTCTAATTGGCAGCTTTATGTATTTTTGGCTCCTGCGATGATTTTACTGTTAATATTTTCCTATTTCCCAATGTATGGTATCATACTGGCATTCAAAGAATATTTGCCATCGCTAGGTATTATGGGGTCTCCCTGGGTTGGTTTCGATCATTTTGAAAGATTTTTTAACCTTCCCAAATTCTGGACATATATCTGGAATACAGTGAAGGTTTCAGCGCTTATTACCATTATTGATTTCCCGTTCCCAATTATTCTTGCACTCATGCTTCACCATGCTAATTGTAGATGGTATAAGAAAATGGTTCAGAACTTTACATATTTGCCATATATGCTTTCTCTGGTTATTATTATCAATATCGCGCAGGTTTTTTGCTCACCTACAGGTGGTGTATTCAATATCATTCGCGGTTGGTTTGGTGGTGCCCCTATTAACTTTTTTGGCGAAGATAAGTATGTATTCGAGATTTATTGGCTCACCGGCCTTTGGCAAACCCTTGGATACTCAGCGGTTATTTATATGGCAGCACTTTCAGGCGTTGACCAGGAACAACTTGAGGCTGCAAGGATTGATGGGGCAAACCAGCTGAGAATTATTTGGAGTATAGAGCTTCCGGCTATCTCTAATACAGTTATTATTCTTTTGATTTTGACAGTTGGCAGAATTTTCTCTGTTGGTGCTGACAAGATGCTTCTTATTCAGAACAGTGCCAATCTTGGCGCGTCAGAAATTCTCTCAACTTATGTATACAAGGTAGGTATTCTTGATGCTCAGTTCGGTTTCTCTACTGCTGTTAATCTGTTTAACACATTGGTAAACATTATATGCTTGCTGCTGGTTAACTGGGTTTCAAGCAAAGTAAGTGAAACATCGTTGTTCTAAGGAGGAGTGGATTTAATTATGAAAATGAAAAGTAAATCTGACAGAATTTTTGATATTATCAACTACACTCTTTTGGGCATTATTTTCTTTATTGTAGCGTATCCACTGTATTTTGTTGTTATTGCATCAATTAGCGATCCCAATATGGTAAATGCCGGAAAAACACTTTTGTGGCCAAGAGGAATAACATTTGAAGGTTATGCAAAGATTCTTGAATATAAAGAAATTTTGGTTGGTTATAAAAACTCTATTATTTATACTTTAGTGGGAACAATTATCAATCTTGTTGTCCTTATTCCAGCATCGTTTGCTCTTTCCAGAAAAGAATTGGTTGGCAGAGGTTTCTTTTCAGCTGTTTGCCTTTTTGCTATGTATTTCAGTGGTGGCGTTGTACCGCTTTACCTGCTC
Organism: Oscillospiraceae bacterium; assembly: GCA_015068845.1. Lineage (GTDB taxonomy): Bacteria > Bacillota > Clostridia > Monoglobales > Monoglobaceae > SIG440. The sequence goes on along the minus strand of SVJR01000005.1, from coordinate 20,989 downwards.
ATCAGAAACATGGGTATGTTTGACACTATATGGGCTTTGGTTCTTCCGGGTGCATTCAGTGTAAACAATATGCTTATCTGTCGAAGCTTTTTTGTGGGAAATGTTTCAGAGGAACTTTTTGAATCTGTTAAGATTGACGGCGGCGGTTATATGAGATTTTTCTTTTCTATCGTGCTTCCGTTGTCAAAGTCAATAATTGCTGTAATGTGCCTTTATCATGCACTTGGCCATTGGAATGGCTATCTTAATGTTCTTTATTATATGCGCGACCCAAATAAATACAATCTTCAGTTGATTCTTAAGAATCTTACTGAGAGCATCAGCACTAAGACCCTTGCTACTGCGGGTGTGAGTGCAGAGTATCTGGCAAGTATGCAGAAACTTAACGAAATGGTTAAGTATTCAACTATTCTTATAGCAGCACTTCCTATGATAATTCTTTATCCGTTTGTGCAGAAGCATTTCGTAACAGGTGTTATGATTGGTTCGGTTAAAGGTTAGGATATTTTGTAAAAAAAACTGTCTTGCGACAATCTTATTTGACCTCTATAGAAAACACTTTCTATAGAGGTCAACTGATTAATAAATAACCCTGAGAATGTGAAGTGATATAATGATGGTAGACACAAAAAAGTGTCTACCATCATTTTTAGTGCCTTTAGGCGTGGAAATACCCATGGTTTTACCGGGGGAGAATAAAAAGCTTTAGCATGTGAAAAATCTCCGTGATATAATAGTGATTTCAATAGATTCAGAAAAAGAATATTACATATGTTTAACTACAAAAAATCTAATATTGGAAAGGCGGCTGCATAAAGTTGCAACCGCCATCAAAAATTCCATTATTCAATTTTGCCCCCAACTATAGACAAAGAGCCTTTATACTATATATTAGAACTAAGGGATGAAATCCCAGAATACGGATTTCATCCTTTGAAAATTACTTAAATTATATTATCATTTAGGAGTTTTCACACAAAATCGGGGGAAATATCCTCAAATTTCCTTTCAATCGGTAATTTGTTTTCTTCAGATGGACTATGCCCAAAATATGAAATATAGTTACGGAAAAAGGTGGTGTATTCATTAAAACCGCAGGATAGATAAATGTTGCTTGGTGCTTCGCCCATCCTTATTAAATGTTGTGCTTTTACAAGCCTTTTAATGTTCATAAACTTTTTAGGGCTTACCTGTAGATTTTCAACAAACAAGTGATGCAAATGGCTTTTGGTTATACCGAGGTGCTTGCTTATATCTTCAATTTTAATATCCTCTGTATAATGAGAGTTGATATAATTTATTGCTTTACTTATAATAGGGTGTGTTGTTATAAGGTTTTTGTCAAAATCATCACTGGGTAGTATTATTGATATATTAAACAAAATTTCCTCAACGAGGTTTGTTATAATAACTTTCAAATCGTCCCCTGTGAATTGTTTATAATAATAGTCCATTTTTTTAAACAGATCAATTACATGATTATTTCCGTTAAGGTTTATCAGGTTAACCTCCTTCGGAAGTTTATAAAAAACCTTATTTGCTAATAAATTTTCATCAAAAAGAATATCGTATCTTTCGTAAGCAGTGGCATCTTCTATTTGTATTCGATGCGGAACGCGGGGTCTGAATATCAATAAACAGTTTTTTGTGGGCTTATATGCACTTGCATTAATAATTCCTGAAATATTTCCGCTTTTTAAAAATAGAAACTCACAAATATCGTGAGTGTGTAGATGTAAAAGAAAATCATTATCTGATGGATTTAAAAATTTTACATGGTTGTAAGCGATGGTTTCATCGGTATATTCTGATATGATATTAAATTCATTTGCCATAAATATGAACTCCTTTTCAACCTGATGGTATTATTATAAAACAAAATTACATTTTTTGCAATAGAAAATAACATTTTTTATTATTTTATTTTCAAATAATGCGTGATATATTTAATTATAGGAAGTTGGTTAATGAAAAGGAGCCTTGTTATTATGGAAAAATTAAATTTGGCAATAATAGGCCAAGGTCGGAGCGGCAGAGATATCCATGGCAAATTTTTGAAGTCAGAAAACAACACAATGTTCAATGTTGTTGCTGTGGTTGAGCGTGACCCGCAAAGACGCGAAAGGGCTTTGGAAGAATATCCCGGATGTGAAGTTTTTGAAAGCTATACTGAACTCTACGGAAGACAGGATATAGACCTTGTTACCAATGCATCATATTCGAGAGAGCATTTTCAGGTGACAAAAGATTTGATTGAACATGGGTTCAATGTGATTGTTGAAAAGCCGTTTGCAAGAAACTTTTATGAGTGCGATACACTCATTCGTCTTGCAAAAGAAAAGAATGTCAAGCTTGCTGTATTCCAACAGACATTTTTTGCACCATATTATGTTAAAGCAAAAGAAATAGCTGAAAGTGGAATTTTGGGCGAAATCAAACAGATAGATGTTAGCTTCAGTAACTTTGCAAGAAGATGGGACTGGCAGACTGCTCAGGTTACAATGGGCGGAAATGTATATAACACAGGTCCTCATCCCATTGGAATTGCGCTTGGACTTTTGGATTTTGATAAAAACTTTAAGGTTGAGTTTTCAAAACTCGACAGAGTGTTAAATAGCGGTGACTCTGACGACTATGCAAAAATTATTCTGTCCGCACCGGGAAAACCTGTTGTTGATGTTGAAATAAATTCAAATGATGCATTTCCCGCAGCGACCGTGAAAATACTTGGCTCAAGAGGTTCATATTCATCAAATACCGGTAGTTGGCAGCTTAAATATATCGTAGATGGTGAAAATCCCGAGAGAGAACTTGTTCTTGATTCTTTGAAGGATGAAAATGGTTACCCGATATATTGTTCAGAAAGCTTAAATTGGCATGTAGATGAAGGCAAACTTACAGGAGACGCCTTTAATGTTGGAACAATGGGATTTTATGAAATGATGTATAATGCAATAACCAAGAATGCAGAAATGTCAGTAAAGCCCGAGCATGCTGCTATGATTATTAGTGTTATAGAACAGGCACATGCACAAAATCCGTTACCGGTTAAGTTCTAAATAGGGGGAAGAATAAGATGTATAAAATTGCAATTCTCGGTTGTGAAAATTCTCACGCCAACACGTTTTTAAATTTCATTATAAAAGATAAAATCTATACAGATATTGAAGTGGTAGGTGTCTATAGCGACGATATGGAAGCTGCCAACAAATTAAATGAAGATTATGGTGTTTACGCGGCAAAGTCATATGATGAATTTGTAGGAAAGGTAGACGGCATTGTGATTACTGCACGTCACGGCGACAACCACTATAAGTATGCAAAACCATATATTGAATCCGGAATACCTATGTTCATAGACAAACCAATTACGATTTCGGAAGCAGAAGCTCTTGAACTTAAAGAAGAGTTAATCAAAAGCGGCACAAAGGTATGTGGTGGCTCTGTCTGCAGATATCCTAAAGCCATACAGGAGCTGAAGAAAAACGTTCAGGAAAAAACATATGGCGAAGTTTACGGCGGTAGTCTCAGAGCACCGGTTGATATGAACAATGATTATGGAAATTTCTTTTTCTATGCTCAACACCTGGCTCAGGCTATGTGCGAAATCTTTGGATATTATCCAAACTCTGTGAAAGCATTTGTTAATGGCAAGGTGATTAACTGCATTGTAAGATATGACGATTATGACGTGAACCTTGTGTTTGTAGAAGGAAAGTATACATATTACGCAACTATTAACTGCGCAGAAAATGTTATTACTTCAAAATACATCGTGGATGATTGCTTTGGACAAGAGTTTGAAACTTTCTATAAGCTCCTTAAAGGCGAAGACCAGCCGGAATCATATGAAGATTTCATCGCACCGGTGTTTATTTTAAACGCAATCGACCGTTCTATAAAAAGCGGCAATGAAGAAAAGGTTTTAAAGCAATAGTTTTTTGACCGGATGAAAAGCTGATTTTATTATGAATACCTTTGATATTATTGAATCTCAACGACAGATTTTGAAAATCCAAAAGGTTGCAGACTAACCTAATATAATATATTTGAACGTTCAAGGAGAGAAATTATGAGTGTCAGATTTGCAGTTATTGGTTGCGGAAGAGTTTCATATAACCATTTTGATGCGATAGAGCATGCACCGCATGCAGAGCTTGTTGCAGTTTGCGACATAATTGAGGAAAAGGCAAAAAAAGCTGCCTTAAAACACGGACTCAGCAAATGGTATACAGATGCAGAAGAAATGCTTGATAATGAAGAAATAGATGTATGCTGTATCCTGGTTCCCAGCGGAATGCATGCAGAGTGTGCTTGCCTTGTTGCAAGCCATGGTGTACATGTCCTTTGCGAAAAGCCCCTTGATGTGACACGAGAAAAAATGGATAAAATGATAAATTGTTGCAAAGAGAATAATGTAAAACTGGGCGCAATTTTCCAAAGACGAACCTTTGACGGAGCAATAAAAATCAAGAAACTTTTAGAGGACGGTGTTATTGGTAAAATTACTCTTGCAGAAGCCTCTTTGAAATATTATCGTGACCAAGAATATTATGACAGCGGCGAATGGAGAGCTACATGGGAACTTGATGGCGGTGGTGCACTGATGAATCAGGGAGTTCATGGCATAGATATGCTTTCATGGATTATGGGCGGAATTCACTCGGTATATGCCCGTTGTGAAACACTTGTCTGGGATGTTGAGGTAGAAGATACTGCTGTGGTCAGCGTTAAATTCAAAAACGGTGCTATTGGTGTCATTCAGGGTACAACCACAGCATATCCGGGACTTGATACAATCTTCAGTTTCCACGGACCCGACGGAAGTATTTCCTTTGGAGACAACTGTGTATATAAGTGGAGGTTAAAGGACGAAACCATAGAGGAGCCAGAAATTCTTGGCAGCATGGGTGGAGAAAACTGCCAGTATTCAACCACAAACTATGGTCATACCGTACAGATTGAAGATATGGCTATGGCAGTTATTGAAGACCGTGACCCTATGATTACGGGCGAAGAAGCAAGAAAGAGCGTGGGCTTAATTCTTGCAATATATGAATCTGCTAGAACAGGTAAGGAAATTATTATAGAATAGTTAATCTAAAAGCATTATCCCCCAAACCATAACGGATAGAAAAACAGTTTATTCTAAGTGATATAAAGGCAACTTCTTATGAAAAAAATTGATGCACACAATCATCCATATTTTATTGGATACACTCCGGAAACAACTATCAAAAATATGGATGAGTATGGGATTGACAAATGTATTCTTCTTTCTTGTGAAACTCCCATCTCTGAGACAATCGTCTCAAAACAGAATTATAGCGAAGAAGATAAAGAAAAAGTTTTTTGTGACTTTTCCGGCTGCCTTGATTATTATGAGAAGGCGCCCGAGCGGTTTATCCTTGGCTATGCTCCTGACCCCAGGAAACCCGGTGCTTTGGAAAAGTTAAAGCAAATGAAAAGGGATTATGACATCAAGGTTTTCGGAGAGGTTAAATTCAGGATGCTTTATGATAATCCCGATTTGATTGAACTCTTCCGGTATTGCGGAGAGGTGGGCCTTCCGGTTTTTCTTCACCTTGACTACCACGGCGCACATAAAGCCTCAGCGGAAAGCATAAGGCGCAGTTATTGGTACGGTGGCGACCTTGACACTTTGGAACGAGTCCTTGTGGCTTGTCCTGAAACCATTTTCTTTGGACATGCGACCTGCTTTTGGGCAAATCTTTCAAATGACGATTTGTGGAAGACCGAGGCTTATCCGGATAGTCCACTTGTACGTGGCGGTAGAGTGGAAAAACTATTGCACAAATACCCAAATCTTTATTGTGATGCATCTGCCGGCTCTGCACTCAGAGCATTTAACAGGGACAAAGAGTATACAAGATATTTAATTGAAGAATTTCAGGATAGGTTTGTGTTTGGCAGAGATAATTTTGACAACAACTTGTCAGAGTTTATAGATAGCCTCGGACTTTCTGAGGAAATCAGAGAAAAGTTTTATTACAAAAATATAGAAAAAATTATTGGCGTAAAGGCATAATGATGTGAAATAACTTACGCAACAGGTTAACTGCATTTGCAAAATATTAAAATTGCACATAAAAAAATAAATAAAGAGGAGGTGCATATCGAGAAAATTTTTATCACCTGTGATGAAAGGTGATGCCATAAAAATAAAAGTTTATAGAAAGAAGGAAGAAAAATGAAAAAAATTATTAGTTTGGTGCTCGTGCTTGCAATGATTGCTACAATGATGGTAGCATTTACCGGTTGCAGCGGTGGAGGAGGCCAGGTAAAGAAGGATGGAAAGTTTACGGTTTATGGCTTTGGTAATTATGGCTTGCCGGGCAAAGAAGAAATTACTAAAGAATATGAAGCGAAATGGAGTGCAAGATGTGAATATCCAATTGAACCTATGAACGGCGATATCAATATGATCATGGCATCGGGCGATTATCCTGAAATTATCCCCGGTCGTGTGTTCGATGATACTACTGTTTCAAAGTATGCGGCTCAGGGCATCCTTCTTCCCCTTGATGAATACATAAGTGAAGAAAACACACCAAACATATGGAAAATGTTCCAGGAACAGCCCACAGCAAAGGCTGTTGCGACAAGCCCTGACGGACACATTTATGCACTTCCTATGTACACCGGAAATGAGACCGATTATCTTGAAACTTACTGGTGGATTAACGATGCGTGGCTCAAGAAACTTGGACTTGAAACTCCAACAACAATTCCTGAACTCACAGAAGTTCTCAAAGCTTTCAAGAATGGTGACCCCAACGGCAACGGCAAAGCTGATGAAATTCCCTTTGCATTTATGAACACATCATCTGCTGCTTTCCCCGAAACACTTCTTTCATGCTGGGGCGTTTCAACAAAGTTCGGTATGTATGACAGCTATCTCAACGTTAGAGACGGCGAAGTTAGATTTGCTCCTATGATGGACGAATGGAAGGAAATGATCAAGACCTATGCTATGTGGTATAAGGAAGGTCTTCTTGATATCGAATGTATAAGCCAGGAAGAAAATGCATGGCAGTCAAAAATTACAGCAATTCCTCCCGTTATTGGTTGCACATTCTATACAGCACAGAATCCCTTCAAGGGAGCACCTGATGAGTACAAGGTAATGATTCCTATCAGCGCAGACGGAAAAATCAAGCCCCAGATTCACCTTCATCCCGGTCTCAATGGTGGAAAGAACGAAGCATACGTAACCTCTGCATGTGAAGACCCGGCTGCAGCAATGAGATGGCTTGATACTTTCTATGACAAGGAAGAAACAATCTTGAACTGGTATGGTCCTGTTGGCGAAGACGGAACATTCACTTATGAAGACGGAATGTATAAGTGGAACGACCCGAAAGAACAGGGATATGAATCACTTTCGGAAATGTATTATGGAAACACAATCCTAGGTCCTACTAATAAAGGCTATCTTGATTACAAGACAGACTTTGGAACACTCATTGAAAACCATCCTGATTTCCAGGCAAATGATGAGCTTTATGAAATGTATCGTCCTTATCTTGACTATGAGATGTGGCCACGTCCTTACTATGCTCCGGAGGATGCAACAACCATTTCAGCCCTCCAGACAGATATCTTCAATCTTGTTGAAGAAAACAAGGCTGACTGGATTCTTGGCAGATCAGATGTGGAAAAAGATTGGGATAAATATCTCAAAGAAATGAAAGCAGTTGGCATCGAAGAATATATGGAAATTATGCAGAAATCTTATGACGTATTTAAGAAGGCATTGGATTCTGTAAAATAAAAGAGCCTCTCTTGTCAAAGCCTCCCTTAATGCAAGGGAGGCAACATATAAATTTTTGATTTGTTTTTCTGTATGGTTTTCTTTTTGCCGTCATTTTGGCGGCAACATCCCCATTGAAAAACATACGGTTTAATAAATGGACATTTTAAATCTGACATGATAAGAAATTTTATTCTAAGAAAGGATGAAAACAATGAAAAAACTTTTGAGCATTATGCTCATGGTTGCGATGATTCTTGCATGTATCACAATTCCAACAAGTGTATCGGCTGCCGCGGTTAATCCCGATTATGAAGAAGGAGATACGATTAAGCAGGAATTTTATGCCAGCGATCCGTCGGACCTTGCACAGATTTCTTCATCTGATAACAGTGAAGTAAAGACCGAAATATTTGGCGGTGAAACATATGCGTATACAACTGGCGGCACGGCGTCTCTCAATATACCACAGATAAAACCAGGTGTTCCAAGTGCGGAGCCTATATATGTAAAGCTTCGTCTTCATTCACGCGGGATTAATGGCCGTAGTAGTGCTGTATACGTTTACACCTTAAATTCTCAGGGTAAAAGAGGCATTATGACCGTGGCCGATTCAGAGTTTGGTACAACAGGTATGATTGGTGGAGGCGCTAGTGATCCTGGTGTGGATGTAATTTTTCAATTAAACAACAACAAAGAGGATGGCTACGTAGTTTATGCGAGACGGGCAGATTCTGATGGAGAATGGGCAACGGTTAAGAAAAATTATGACAATGCTTCTAATGTTGATACTCCACTTACGGTTTATGCTAACTTGTCTATAAGCAGTGCAATTGCATACACAAAGCAACCTGCAGCGGTTGCAGCTGTGAATACAGCAAAAGACGCTGCGGAAATGGCGGCTGCTTTAAGCGCAAATGCTACAGCACTTGGTGTTGATTTGACAAAGCTTGATGCGGTGGAAGATGACGATGCAGTTTATGAAAGCTTGCTCGATACTGTTTTCACTACAGCAGCAGAGGTTGCTGCTGCTTTCAATGCAGCAGTTGATGCACAGTTGGGTGCAGAGTTTGACGCCGATTATGAAGCAGGAGATGTGATTAAGCAGGAATTTGATGCCAGCAAACAGTCTGACCTTGACCAGCTTACTTCAGTAGAGATCACTACATTCGGCGGTGAAACATATGCGTATGCAAGCGGCGCAGATTATCTCAGTATACCGCAGATAAAACCAGGTGTCCCAAGTGCAGAGCCTATATATGTAAAGCTTCGCCTTCATGCGCGCAGTACAAGTGCGGCAGGTAATGCGATATATGTTTACACCTTAAATTCTCAGGGTAAAAGAGCGGTTCAGACTGTAACCGATAGTGAATTTGGAACAACAGGAATGATTTCTGCAGATGCTAGCGCTCCTGGTGTGGATGTGATTGTTAAATTTAATCCAAATAAAGAGGATGGCTACGCTATTTATGCAAGACAGGCTGGCTCTAACGGTGGATGGGCAACAATCAACAAAGCTTATGATAATGCTTCTAATGTTGATACTCCACTTTTGGTTTATGCTAACTTGGCTGTAAGCAGTGTGAAAGTATACACAAAGGGAGAATCGGTAGCTATAACGCTGACAAAGACTGCTACCACAACAGAAAAGTGGTCATTTGAGGTTGCCACCGCAGTTAAGGATTCAGGTACGGTGTATGTTGGTGCATATGATGAAAACAATGCTTTGATTGGTCTTGCTACTGAGGACTTTAATACTGAAGCAAATACTGCTCTTGATATGACTGTTCCAACCGAGGGGATTGTTAAATATTTCAAGGCGTTTATTTGGAATCAAAATCTTGAACCGGTTGCAAAGTCGTCACGTCTTGATGAATAAAAATGCGATTGAGCATCGTCATTATGACGGTGCTCTTTTTTATGCAATAAAAGGAGTGTGTACGGTTATTTTCGGACTTAATCCTTTGTAAGTTCTTTAAATGCGACGATAATATGGATTCACTTTTAATAATGATAAACTACTTCTTGATGTCAATAATAGTATTACAAATCCAAATTACATTTTTTGCAATGCAAAATAAGAGTTTTTAGTATTTTGTTTTTAAATGATGTGTGGTATAGTTAATTATAAAAGAATATTTAGTAAAATAATTATTAGAAGCTATATATATTTAACAACTTTATGTACTTAAGGAGGATTTTTTATGAAAAGAAAATTGTGCGGCTTTTTGGTGGTCATGATGATTCTTACATCTATCACAATTCCATCAGAAGTATTGGCTACAGACACGTTTACTGGTGATTATTTTGAAGGCGACACCATTGAAATGAGTTTTGATGCCAGCAATCCGTCAGACATTGCGCAGCTTACTTCAGCAGCGATCACGACATTCGGTGGTGAAACATATGCGTATGCAAACGGCACAGAGTATCTCGATATACCGCAGATAATTCCGGCAGTTCCGGGCAGCATTAATAGATATGTAAAGCTTCGTCTTCATGCAATCGGTGCTGATTCTGCAAGTAAGGGTGTATTAATGTACACCAAGAGCTCCGGCAAAAGAAGAGTTACTCAGACAATAAGCGATAGCGAAATGGGAACAACAGGATTGGTTTCCACAGATGCCAATGCTGCCGGTCTTGATGTTATTTTCCACTTGCTCCCGGCAAACACAACCGACAAATTTGCCCTTTATGTGAGACCGGTAGGCTCTAATGGAGAGTGGACAAGAATTTATGAAGAAAAAGCTTATGCGATGGCTGCAATTGACAATATTCCGCTTCAGATTTATAATGGTTTGGCTGTCAGCAGTATAAAAGTATACACAAAGCAAACTCCTGAGGTTGAAGCTGTGAACAAGGCGGCAAATGCTACAGAAATGGAGACAGCTTTAAGAACTTATGCTACAACACTTGGCGTTGATTTGTCAAAGCTTGATAATGTGTCAGATAGCAGTGCGGTTTATGAAAGCTTGATTGATATTGTTTTCTATACAGCAGCAGATGTTGTTGCTGCGTTCGATGCAGCGGTTGCAGCACAGCAGGGAGCAGAAAATGTTGATTGTAGTGATGGCGATTATATAGTTACTACATTTGATGCCAGCAAACAGTCTGACCTTGACCAGCTTACTTCAGTAGAGATCACTACATTCGGCGGTGAAACATATGCGTATGCAAGCGGCGCAGATTGTCTCAGTATACCGCAGATAAAACCAGGTGTCCCAAGTGCAGAGCCTATATATGTAAAGCTTCGCCTTCATGCGCGCAGTACAAGTGCGGCAGGTAATGCGATATATGTTCACACCTTAAATTCTCAGGGTAAAAGAGCGGTTCAGACTGTAACCGATAGTGAATTTGGAACAACAGGAATGATTTCTGCAGATGCTAGCGCTCCTGGCGTGGATCTGATTGTTAAATTCAATCCAAATAGCGAGGATGGCTACGTTATTTATGCGAGACGGGCTGACTCTAACGGAGGATGGGCAACAATTAACAAAGCTTATGATGGTGCAGCTAATGTTTCTACTCCACTTAATGTTTATAGCAACTTGGCTATAAGCAGTGCAGTTGTATACAAAAGGGTTGATGCTTCTATAGCTGCATTCAATGCCGCATCAAAGAATCAGGATGCAGCTGCTATGGAGGCTGCTTTATCAACATATGCAACAGAGCTTGGTGTTGATTTGACAAAGCTTAATGAAGTGGAAAATGATAGTGAAGTTTATATAAGCTTGTTCAATTTGAACGTTGGAACAGCAGCAGAGATTGTTGCTGCGTTCGATGCAGCGGTTGCAGAGGTTATAGCACAGCAGAGTTCGGATCTTGATTATAATGAAGGCGATTATGTAGTTGCTACATTTGATGCCAGCAATCCGTCAGACATTGCACAGCTTACTTCGTCTGATGGCAGTGGTGTAAGTACAACAACATTTGGCGGCGAAACATATGCGTATACAGACTGTACAACTGATGGGTGGCTCAATATACCGCAGATATCTCCGACTGTTCCAAGTACGAGCCCTATATATGTAAAGCTCCGACTTCATGCTCTCTCTTCCAGTACGGCGGGTAATGGCGTATTGATCTATACCACGAATTCCGCAGGAAAAAGAGCTGTTCAGACTATAACTGATACTGAACTCGGTACAACGGGGATGGTTTCTGCAGATGCAGCTGCTGCTGGTATTGATATAATTTTTGAATTAAATCCAGAGACTAGCGATGGCTACGGCATTTATGTGAGACCGGTGGGCTCTGAAGAAGAGTGGACAACGGTTAATGAAGCCAAAGGTTATAGCAGTAGTACTTATTATCAAGCACTTCAAATTTATAACAACTTGGCTATAAGCAGTGCAATTGTATATACACAGCAAGCTCCTGAACTTGCAGCTGTAAATAAAGCGACAACTGCTGCAGAAATGGAGACAGCTTTAAGAACTTATGCTACAACACTTGGCGTTGATTTGACCAAGCTTGATGATGTGGAAGATGCCAATGCAGTTTATGAACTCTTGCTCGATCCTGTTTTTACTACAGCAGAAGCGGTTGTTGCTGCGTTCAATTCAGCAGTTGCATCACAGAGAGTATTGAAAGACCCTGATGCTATCTTCGCACAGAATGACAAGATATATTTTAGTGAATTCTTCGATACAGCGAATGATAAAATAGTAGAATATGGAAACATCACGGTATTAGGTGACGGAACGGCTTATGCAGCGGATCGTGTAGACCTTTATAATCCGGGTGTTGGAAGTATGGCTGGAAAGATAATGCGAATAGTCTTCAAGCCAGATAACGCATCCTCAGCGTTAAATATGTCGTTATATGATGATTCGGGTAACAGATATTACAAAGCTTTGAGTGGCCTTCCCGCGAATTGGCACGAGACTATTGCGTATATAGATGCAGATACGAGCACCATATCTGTGTGGTACAGAAACATTGATGCAGATGGCCCATGGCAGAGCCTTGAAGTTACTGGAATAACAAATACTGGGCAAACTCGTGTTGGTATTTTGCTTATAACTACTGGCGGCGTTACTTATGACGAAATTGTGACATACAATGGTATGTATTCAAATTATGCTGTTACAGAAAATGGAAACACTATTGAATTAGACGGTAAATTATACCACGGCACACTTAACTCTCCGATATCAAGAAATGCGCAGTTTGTGTTTGCTACCTATAACAAACAGTATGGTTATACATCAGTTGATGTTTCTGAAGCAAGCGTTGTGATACCAGCAAAAGAAGTAACTGTTGATAGGGATTATACATACGATGCAAGCACAGAAAACTATGCGGTTATGCTCTGGGATAGTATTGACACAGGTATTATACTTGGTGAGATTTATGGGTACAAGACACCAAACAATCTTGGAGATACTGCAATGAGTACACTTGCGGAAGGTGAGATTGTTTTTGACAGACACCTCAATGAGGCTGTCGTTTCAGGTAATGTTGGCATAAACAACAGAAATATGCCCATTTCTATTTCTATTGTTGACGCAGGAGGCACAGTTGTTGCTGTAACCCAGACGACTACAAACCTGAAAGGTGCATTTGAGGTTAATGTAGGAATTGATGCGAGCAACTTAGGCAGTGGGGGCTACACTGTTAAGGTAAGGTGCAAAGATATTGTGTTTGCAACTGGAACAGTTGAACTTTGCGGAACAGGATTGAACTACAACGCAATTGGTTCTGCTACTGATTTAGCAACTGCAATTCAAGCCTATGTTGATGCTGAAATACTTGCTCTCTTTAATCAGGGCAACACAATAGCTTATGACAAGTTATTGGCTATAAAGGGTGACGGAGCTTTTGCAAACTTCTTTGAATTTAAGGCTGCTCTTGATGAAGCTGTTTCATATACTGTAAAGCTCAACCAGCTTTTGACCGATTTGAATGCAGCTGTTGCTTTGGAAAGATGGTCAGACGTTAGTAATTTGATTACAATGGAATATAGAGACTTCCTCAATCTCTCGGAAAACTCCATAAGCGGTATCAATGATACTATGTCGCTCTTTGAGAGAATGATAAGGGATGAAAATGGACTCATTACCTATACAGATTTTGGACAAATTGTCGATAACTTCAATGCTGCTGTAATTGCTCAAAAGGCTGCTGAAACACCACCTCCTGGCGGCAACAATGGCGGCAGTAGTTTCGGTGGCGGTAGCTCCGGTGGCGGCGGTGGTAACAGCTATGGATTTGGCGAAGAAATCGTTGAAGAAAATATGTCATCCTCGGAAAATATTGAAGAAATGATCGAAGCAATACAAAATAGAAAGTTCAAAGATCTTTCAGAAGTTCCTTGGGCGGCAGAAAGCATCGAAACACTTTATTATAATGGAATTGTTGCAGGTGACGGAAGCGGTTATTTCCATCCGGGTAACAATGTAAAGCGTGAAGAATTCCTTAAAATGATTCTTAAGGTTGCAGGTGTACCTATTGATAAAACAGGTGATTTGAAGTTTAAAGACGTTGACAAGAATGAGTGGTACTTTGACTATGTAAATGCTGCTTACCAAAACGGAATTATCAATGGTGTAAGCGATACAGAGTTTGGTATTGGTGAAAATATTACCCGTGCTGATATGATGGTTATGATAAACAGGGTTATTGATAAATGTGGTATTTTGATTGAATCTATCAGACCTGCTATTATATTTGATGATTATAAGAATATTCCATCTTATGCACGTACAAGTATTACAACTCTTTATATGGCTGGACTTGCAGAAGGAACAGGCGATAATATGTTTAATCCTGGTGGTACAGCCACAAAAGCAGAGGCTGCTGTTGCAATCAACAGAATTTTTCAGCTTTTGATTAATCAATAATTAGACTCCTTTATACATAATACTTCAAATATAGTTTGTGTTTAAAGAACTGTGTTGGCGGATTAGGTGATCCGCCACACAGAAAAATAAAAGTTGTTTTAAGAGAAAACATAAAATATCAGATATTTTCACCTGAAAAATGAAAGGAGACATAATATGAATGGATTTTTGAAAAGGCTTTGTGCTTTTGCTGTTGTGACAGTTATGGCTTTGTCATTGATTCCTGTTGGTGCTGCAAGTGCTGACGGAACTGGCTGTTCATTGACAGCTGGCGAGTTAGGTCTGTTGGAAAAATTGGAAATTATTACGGATACCACAGATTTTGAACGTGGTTTTACCCGTGGAGAGCTTGCTGTGGCTACGGCAAAGCTTATGAACCTCCCGGGAAATACATCTTATGAGAATAGTCCATTCGTAGATATTTCTACGGATAGCGAGTATTATCCTTATATTTGTGCATTGGCTGTAGCCGGGGTATTCTCCGGCGATGGAAATGGTTTTTTCCGTCCTGATGACATTGTTCAATTTACTGAAATATGCAAGGTTCTTACAGTTCCACTTGGATATAAAAATATTGGCGAAATGAAGTCGTATATCGATGCAGCAAGAATGGCAGGCATTTCAGCTGGAGTTAACCAGAGTGCAGATGTTAGTGTGGGAACTGCTTATGAAATGCTTTACAATGCACTTCATGCAGCTATGTTTGAACCATATTCATTTGGCAAAGTGATTGAATACAGAGTAAATCCAAACCAAACAGCGCTCAAACAGTTTCACAATCTTGTTAAAATGGAAGGTGTTGTAGATGGCATATACAGAACAACACTTGCCTCGCCCAACGAGTCTATCAAGGAAGATGAGCTCACAATAAATGGAAAAACCTACAAGTATTCAAATGCAACAAATTTGTTTGGATATTCAGTAGATTTCTATTTGAAGGCTAATGATGAATCGCTGAAACCAGAAATTCAGCACATTTTTACTGACGATAACCAAAATAGCACTTTGGTTGTTGATGCTGGTGATATTGCTTCCAAGGATAATACATATTTCAAATACTACAACGAGAACGATAAGGAAATTAAAATAAATGTCAACCCTTATGCTTATGTAATTTACAATGGCATTGCAAATTCTTCGTGTTCAAATGCAGATTTTGTTCCACAGGCAGGCGAAGTTGCATTTATCGACAACAATGGTGATAACAAATATGATGTTGTAAAAATTACTTCATATGAATATGCAGTAATAAAAAATGTTGACGGAGCAAACAGAATTATATATGCAAAATATCCTGACGGAAAGATTATTGGAAAAGTTGCGGGTCGTGAAGTAGAACTTGATTTCAAGGTTGATGGTTTTGATGCTCACTTTATGTCGCTTACTTCTGGAACTATAATTGCTTATCAACAATCAAACAATCCTTATGGTAAAATCTATGTCAAGCTTGCTGTAATTGGAAGCCCAATTTCAGGAAAAATAACGGGCATTAAGGCTAAGTCTATCAACATAGATGACGAGACTTATCCTTTAGCGGCAAATTGTGTTACAGACGATGCCGAGAAAGGTGATTTGGCTGTTGGACAATTGGTTACAGCATACAATCATGACGGAAAAATTGCTACAATTCTTCACCAGGCCTCAGACGGGTTTGAACTTGGGTTCCTTGTTCATGCAGATGTAACTTCCGATCCGTTCGAGCCAGATGTTTTATTCCAGCTTTGGCGTCCAGATGGAAAAATAAAGATTTTTAATGGTGCAAAAAATTTAAAAATTGATGGTGTGAAGGTTGCTCCTGAAAATATACTTACTACTCTTGCAACAACAAATGATCCAACAAGAGAAGTAGGGGACTATGACGCAACCAGCTATATAAAGTATGATCAGCTTATAAAGTATAAGGTGAACGCAAATGATGAAATTTATTATATAGATACACCATATTACAATGAAGGCATAGAGCCTGTTACCTCATTGCAGCTTACACATCCATATGCTATCAGAAGATATTTTTCCAGCTCAAGCACTTTCAATACAAGTGACGAAGATTATAAATATGAATTTTATGTTGGAAGTGATACAGTATGCTGGCAGATTCCAATGGTTAGAAGAACGACTGATGCTTTGTACGGAAGAATAGGATTCTATGGTGAAAAAAGCGAACATTATGTTGAAGCCTATAATGTTGGTGACGATACCAAAGCAGGCATTGTATTAAAATATTTGCATGCATCTATTGATACTAAAGCGGTAAATGATACATCAGCTCACCTTTCATATGTAGTAAAGGATATACATGATACTTTGGATGAGGAAGGTATTCCATCCAGATATCTTTCACTTGTGGGCGATAAAGTAACTTCTGTAAAACTCAGTCTCCCGTTTGAAAATGCCGGTATCGAGAAGGGTGACGTTATCAAATATGACTACCTTCAGGGAGTTATGTATAAATTACATAATATGTTCGGCGCTGACGACTATCTTACCAGATTTGCTGATCCGGATTCAAGACTGATTGAATCTGAACCGGCAGATGATGCGGATATAGGCAGACTTCGGGCTTCCAGAACGATATATGGTACAATTATGGACATAAATGAAGATATGATATTCCATACTACAACCGTTCCTAATGACAATGTGGATATGTCTTCTCGTGTAAACTTAGCGAACTTTACTGGCTATAAAAAAGCCGGAAACGTTTACATCTATGACAAGAATTCAAGAACAGGCAACGTTGAAGTGGGAACAATGGATGATATCATAACATACAAGATTAATCCCGATAAACCCGACAAGGTTGTGATTGGTATGGCGAACGGAACAATCAATTATATCTATGTATTGAGAGGATGGGAGTGATAATAATATGAAAAGAATAACAGCATTATTTTTAGTTTTAACTACACTGTTAACTCTCTTTGGTGCTACAGTAAGTGCAGATGCTGCAGAATCTTTTGAATTCAAGGGCATTGAATATAAACTTAGAGAAGGCGGAATAGGCTATTCAGTCACAAAAAATTCCTTTACTCTGAATGGTTCGAAAAGTGTAAATACCGTTGCAGAGGCATCAATTCCTTTGCCTGAAAATTATGACATATCTTTTGATATGTCGTTAGATACAGCAGACCAGGGGTTACTTGTAGTTTATTTGGGCAAATCTCGTATTTACTGCTCGGTAAGACCTGGTGGGGTTACATTTATGTCTACGCCCCAATCTGTAACCATTGGCTACAAGGTAGGAACGGGAAGACGCTCATACAGATTTGTGGGTGATGGAATATCTATGAAATTTTTCATTGATGGATTCTATGTTTCTGAAATAAAGTTGCCAACCGTAAACTACACACAGGGACTTTCATTTAGCGTATACAGCGATGATACCTTGGTGAAGTCAGCAACAGTATATGATGTGCAGATAAAAGAGAAAGACCCATCCTTTGGAATAACAAAAAATGCAAGCAATGTTGGTGCAGCTGGTGAAAGTGCGGAAAAGGATCCTTACAACTGGCCTGGCGCTCCTTCAATTCCGAAAACAGAGAACCTTATATATGCGTTGCCCCGTCAGGCTTTTCCAAGGGATTTGAGACAGTATGTTGTTTCACAGCTTCCTAAAGAAGAGCTTTACTTTGACTTTGACGGCACCGAAGATTATAAAAGCTGGTGCGGATATGCTGGTGGTAAACCCGTTATTGAAAACGGCATTTACAGATTGGCTAGCGATGAAATGGTAGTCGACGATGGTTTTGCTCTGCCGGATGTGGAGAATTTCACAATCGAAGCTAGAATAAGATATGATAACACTGCTCCAAGACATTATATACAGACTATGAACAATCACATATTTGTTCATATGTTATACGATGGGGTATACGTTGAAAATGGGAAAGAAAAAATTTATTCTGATAAAGTAGACATTGGAACTGATTGGCATGTTTGGAAGTTCAGATTCCTCAATGGTGGTAGTGACTTTGAAATATATGTAGATGAAAAGCTTATCCTTGAAGGTGAAACAAACCATACTGGCGGAACTCACCCAGGAAGAGGAGAGTATTATGCCATGTACCAGCTTAATGAACCTGGCGAGGCTTATTCCGTATTCGAGATAGATTGGCGCAGATACACTCCTGACTTGAAGGCGAGTGCTACAGCCCTCAAAACCAAAGTTGTTATGGATTCATCTGAATACATCAAAGGCGAGGATATTGCCATTCGTGCTGATGCCGACGGTGCAGATATTCCTGCAATCAGATATATGATTGATGGTCAGGTAGTTGCTGTTGGTAAAAAAGAAGACGGTTATAAAACAACAATTTCTGGGCTAAATGCAGGTAGCTATTCAGTTTATGCAGAATATGAGGGAAGCACATCAAAAGCGTTGAGCTTTAAGGTTGTTTCTGCAGTAGAGGGCAACCTCAAGGTGTCAAAGACCTCCGCTGAAAAAGCTATGGCTTCACTTGAACTCTATGACATGAACTCGGATGTTAAATCTGTTGAATTCTTTGTTGACGGAAAATTGGTTGCAACAAAGACTGCAAAACCTTTCAGTGCAAATGTTTCATTTGCAAAGGGTACAACTCATACTGTGTCTGCCATAGCAAGGGCTAAGAGTGGTGCTGTTCTTGGACGGTATTCCACACCGGTTTACCCCGACTTGAGCGGAAACAATACCACAACAAACTATTCAAATGAGGTTCATTACTCAGTTTCGGGTAATAGTGGTAGTGCAACAGTAAATGTTTCAAACGGAATATACAAGCTTTCACTTAAACACACAAAGGATGGATTTACATACCTTTCGGACGATGGTGAAGGAACATTTGAGTGCGGTACAGGAGATTTCATTGTTCTTACAGATGCATATGCCGCAGATGTATATTACAACGGAATGCTTGTGGAGTCATTTGCAATGCCTATGACAACAGAGGTTGTGAAAAAGACCACAAATAATGGCCTTACAATCGAAAACTTCACCATTACAGTTCCTGAAGAAAGAGTTACATATTTTGAGAGAACGAATGTCAGGGATAAAGATACCTACACAGAACTTGCACATATTCCTTATTCTTATGTAGCTGATCTTGTTATGGATAGAGATGAAAATGTAAGATTCTATATCAAGGATGGATATTTCAGGACTGATGTAAAGATTGAAGATGGAAAGGTTTATGCAATTGCGAGACTCAGAAAAATGTATTATACCGAGCTTGGCTCATATACTGAAGATGCAGCACCTATTTGGAGAATGCTTGGTGAATTGCCCAATGTGTCGGGGGATATGCTTATCAGAGTTGAGACAATTGGCGGTATATCAAGAATTTATGCAAATGATCAGCAGATTGGTGTATTTCGTGGAGTAGTAGTTGCCGGCGGAACAGGTGTAGCTTTTGATATCGAAAATGGCAGCGTTATTAAAAAGTTCTCCATATCAGATGCATCAGATGTATATTATTACGAAGACGAGTTTGACGGCAAGAGCCTCTACTCAACATCAGATTATTGGAGAAGTGAAGGAACTAACTTTACCGTTGATGAAAATGGCAGCAAAGTGACGATGGACAGTACCAACAAAACAGGTGGTTGGGTTGCAATCGATGTGGTGGCTTCAAAGGCTGAGACAAGTGCAGATATTCAGATAACAAATGGTGATGGTGGCTTCTGGTATATTTTCGGAAAGCAGGATACTGTTGGCGGATTTGTTGGCTATAACTTCGAAACACAGAAGTTTGAGCTTGGTGAAACTGTCAGAGGAAAGACTACAAAAATTTCTGAGGTCAGCGGAACCCTCCCTGTTGGCAGTACTGTGAAATGGACCATCAAAACAAAAAGAGATAAAGAAAAGGACCAGGAATTGGTTGAACTATTCATTGATGGAACTAAGGTTATTTCAGGATATTCAACCTGTCATAATAACGGAAACCTTGGCTTTGCCTCCTCCGAAAACTCGGCAGATATTTACAATATAAAATACAGAGGAAATTCAAAGCCTGTTATGGGTATGCTTATTTATAAAGATCCAGGTGTTTATTTCACAAGAGGCTTTATGACCGATGAGGGTACATATTTCGCTGGTGAAGGTGCAATGGCATCCAAGTATTTATTCACTGATGACGGTGGCAAAACCTTTACAGAGGTTTCATATGATGCTGGTGGAGCAAAACTGTTCAATTCATTTGTTCACCTTGACAATGGCGATATTTTGGCCATTGACCATGGTATTTATCATCCTGCTGAAGTTGAAGATGGAGATGCATATTATCAGTACACTTATATATCCAAGGATAAAGGAAAGACCTGGCAGCATTATTCAATAATTCGTCCGGAAAAACCGGGTGATACCGGTATGGATAACCGTGCATACAAGACCTCA
>SVJR01000035.1 GCA_015068845.1 Oscillospiraceae bacterium | reverse complement strand
GCTATCTTTCTTGCCTCTCGTGGATGCGGATGCTGACGGTGAAGATGTTACAGCAACAGAATTCAAGCCTGTTCCCAAACCCACCAAAAAGAAGTAAAAATGGAACTTGAAAAGGCAAAAAAGATAGCGGCATCACTTCTGTCGTATAAAAGCTATACCTGTCAGGAGATATATCAGCGACTCGTCCGCAAGGGTATTGACGGCGAGGTGGCAGAACTCACTGTTGCCGAGTTTGCCAAGGCGGGAATACTTGACGATGAGGAATATGCCAAAATGTATATTCACGATGCCTTGGTGCTGGGGATGAAGGGGCTTTTCCGTATTAAGCAGGAGCTTCGTGCAAAAGGCGTTGCCCTTTCGGTGATTGACAGAGCGGCGGAGAATAGCGATATTGATACGGATAACCTGCTTGAAAGTTATGTTCGCATCCGGTTTGGCGACAAGGAATTCTCGGACAGACGCGAACTGGAAAAGGCAAAAGCCCACCTTGCGCGGCGTGGCTTTGGACTACCCGAAATAAACAGATGCTTTAAAAAGTTAAATATTACAGTTAGGAGCGAGGAGTTTTGAAAAAAGTTTCACTGGTCTCTTTAGGCTGTTCAAAAAATCTGGTTGATGCAGAGGAAATGCTGGGCCTCCTTGAGGATAACGGCTTTGAAATAGCCGAAAACGAAGAAGACGCAGATGTGATGATAGTTAACACCTGTGCGTTTATTGATTCAGCCAAGCAGGAATCCATTGACTGTATTCTTGAACTGGCAAAATATAAGGAAAAGAACCCCGACCGCCTTCTGGTAGTTACGGGCTGTATGAGCCAGAGATATAAAGAAGAACTGAAAAAGGAAATTCCCGAGGTTGATATAGTAATCGGCACGAACGAGTACGGTAAAATAGCGGAAATCCTAAAAAGCTATAAAAGTGGAATATACTGCAGCGACGAATATATGGACGCACGGCTTCGCAGAGTTGTTACAACACCGCCATATATGGCATACCTTAAGATTGCCGAAGGGTGTGACAATCACTGTACCTACTGCGTTATCCCGTCAATCCGTGGCAAATACCGCAGCCGCAGCATAGAAGATATAATCGACGAGGCAAAAGAGTTGGTTGCCGGAGGTGCAAAGGAGCTTGTAGTCATTGCTCAGGACACAACAAGGTACGGCATTGACCGCTATGGCGAATACAAGCTGCCGGAGCTACTCAAAAAGCTTTGCCTGATTGACGATGTACGCTGGATAAGAGTTCACTACTGTTATCCCGAACTCATTACAGACGAGCTGATTGAAACATTTGCAACCGAGGAAAAAATCTGCAACTACCTAGATATTCCGATACAGCATTGCAATGACGAAATTCTTCGTCTTATGGGCAGAAGAACCAATAAGAATGAAATATGCAACCTTATCAGAAAGCTTAGAGAAAAGATTCCCGGTGTGGTTCTCAGAACCTCGCTGATTGCAGGTTTCCCCGGCGAAACAGAGGAGCAGTTCGAGGAGCTTCGTGACTTTGTCACCGAGGCAGAGTTCGACCGACTCGGAGTATTCGCATATTCGCAGGAGGAAGGAACTCCTGCGGCAAAGCTCAAGGGTCAGCTTGACGAAGAGGAAAAGCTTGCCCGTCAGGAAATGCTGATGGTTGACCAGGCGGCGGTATCCGAAGAACTCAACCGGAAAAAAATCGGCAAGACCTTTGATGTTCTTACCGAGGGCTATGATGCAATAGTAAAAATGTACTACGGCAGAACCTATGGAGATTCCGAGGATATTGACGGCAAAGTGTTTTTTACATCAAAAGCAAAACTCAATCCGGGCGAATTTGTTACGGTTGAAATTACCGACTATACAGAATATGATTTATACGGATTAAGGGAGGAAAAATAAATGAATACACCCAACAAGCTTACATTACTCAGAGTTATTATGGTTCCCATATTTATGTGGGCAATTACCGCAGGATACTATGTTGCGGCAGTAGTTATATTTATACTCGCTTCACTTACCGACCAGCTCGACGGCCATCTTGCCCGCAAGAATAATCAGGTAACAACCTTCGGCAAGCTTATGGACCCGCTTGCGGATAAAATCCTTACGATTTCTGCTTTGGTATGCCTTCTGGGTATTGGTGCCGACTTCATCAACTCATGGGTTGTTATGATTATAATTGCCCGTGAACTGATTGTTACAGGCATCCGCCAGCTTGCAATGGGCGAGAATACAGTTATTGCTGCAAGCTCGTGGGGTAAGGCGAAAACAGTTTCCCAGATGGCGGCACTTATTGCTGTTATGATTGATCTGGTGTTCCCGCTCCGCGTAGGGGAAGCCTTCTATACCTGCCTTACATTCTGGTTGGTAGCTCTTGCTGTAGCTTTAACGGTGTATTCGGGAATTGACTATGTAGTTAAAAACCGACATCTTATTACATTTAAATAAGTAAAAATTTGATGCTAAGGAAATTTTTACGAAAATTTCTATTGACGGTTATATATATTGTATGGTATATTATTCATACAGACTATTCAAGGAGGATTTTAAATGGACATTTTTGAAAAGATTAAAGAGATTACAGCAGAACAGCTTGATATTGATGAAAGTCTGATTACAATGGATGCTTCGTTCATCAATGACCTTGAGGCAGATTCACTGGCTCTGGTACAGCTTATGATGGCTCTTGAGGAAGAATTTGATATGGAAATTCCCGACGAGGAAGCAGAGGAAATTGCGACTGTTGCTGATGCTGTGAACTATATCAAGGCAAAATCCTAAAAACAACCAATATCTTGAACTGTCGTATAAGCGGCAGTTCATTTAATTATAAGGTGAATATATGAATATTGGATACACATTCAAAAACAAAAAATTTCTTGAGCTGGCATTCACTCACATTTCTTTTGCCAACGATACCAAAAACGAAAGCAATCAAAGACTTGAATTTTTGGGTGACAGCGTTTTGTCACATATTATTGCTGCGGAGTTGTATGTCATTTTTAAAGAGCTTGACGAGGGCGAACTGACCAAAATCCGGGCAGCGCTCGTCTGTGAAAAGTCCCTTGCGGCTCTGGCACGGGAGCTGGAGCTTGGCGAGAAAATCCGGTTCGGCAGAGCCGAAGCAAAAAATGACGGTAAGGATAAGGATTCAATTCTTGCCGATACCTTTGAGGCGCTGCTCGGTGCAATATATCTTGACAGCGACTTTGAAACAGCAAAAAAATGGACGATTAACATTTTTGGCGACAGAATAAAGAATATTACAGTTATCAGCGACATTAATTACAAATCAGAGCTTCAAATTTATTTTCAGAAACGGGACAAGGGCTCCGAGGTGGTTACATATACCCTGAAGGAAAAAGTCGGTCCTGACCACGACCCGATGTTTTATGTGGAAGCATTGTATCAAGGAAGAGTGATAGGCAAGGGCAGCGGTAAAACTCGTAAGCTTGCCGAACAAAATGCGGCCCGTATGGCTTATGAAGGAATGAAAAAGTAGTATGCGAAAATATAATTTGCCGATTTTTATACCGCATCGCGGCTGTCCTCACGATTGCGTTTTCTGCAGCCAACGCAAAATAACCGGCATTGATACCGAGGTTACACCTTCTCAGGTTCGTGAAATGATTGAAAACTTCCTGAAAACCGTGAAGAAGGACAACGCCACGGCAGAGGTTGCATTTTTTGGCGGTAGCTTTACTGGCCTTGAATATGAAACACAGGAAGCGTTTCTCAAAACTGCGGCAGAGTTCTTTCCACAGATTGACGGGATAAGACTTTCAACCCGACCGGACTATATAGACGAAGAAATTATAAGTCTGCTTAAAAGATACGGCGTTACAACGGTTGAACTGGGCGTGCAGAGCAGTGACGAGAGTGTTCTTCAAATGAACAGCCGTGGTCATAGCTTTGAATCGGTAAAGGCTGCGTCAAAGCTCATAAAGGATGCGGGGATTACTATAGGTCACCAGATGATGCTGGGTATGTACGGTTCAACGCCCGAAAAGGATATGCAGACGGTTAGGGATATAATTTCGCTACAGCCTGCGTGTGTAAGGATATATCCGGTTGTAACCATAAAGGGTACGGCTCTCGAAGACCTTTATACTGCCGGCGTGTATCAGCCGTATACGGTAGAACAGGCGGCAGAGCTTGCAAAAGACGCTGTGCTTGCGTTTAAAGATGCAGGGATTGAGGTAATACGGATAGGACTTCACTCGTCTGATGAGCTTGAAAACGACGGGAATATTGTGGCAGGCCCGTATCATCCGGCCTTTGGTGAGTTGGTTGACAGCCTGATATACCGTGATTTAATTGAAGAAGAGATAAAAAAAGCCTTACCGCCGGGTAAGGAATTTGAATATATGTGTGCCCCGTCCGATGTTTCCAAGTCTGTCGGACACAAGGGTATGAATAAAAAGTATTTTTTTGATAAATACGGAGTACGATTGAAAGTTAAGGAGCAGGGACAAAATGAATAAAATAGCAAGCTTTACGGTTGACCATCGCTATATCCGTGAATGGATTTATGTTTCAAGAATTGACGGGGATATCACAACATACGATGTGCGTATGCGAAAGCCCAATACAGGAGAGGTAATGAGCAATGCACTGATGCATTCGTTCGAACATCTTTTTGCCACATTTATGCGAAACGGCAAAATTTCGGACGATGTGATCTATGTAGGACCAATGGGTTGTCAGACCGGCTTTTATCTGCTTGTCAGAAACGCAGACCACAAGGAAGTGCTTGATGAGGTGAAAAGGGTTCTGGACGAGATTGCGGCATACACAGGCGAAATGCCCGGAGCAAGCGAGATTGAATGTGGTAACTACAGAAATCTCGACTGTGCTCTTGCGGCAAAAGAAGCGGCGGAGTACCTCGAAAAAATTGCCGGGGTGACAGAAAATGACCTCGGCTACGAAAGCGGAGAATAAAATGAAAACACTGATGGTTGCGATAAACGCAAAGTATGTTCATACCAATATTGCGGTGCGTTACATAACCGAGTATACCAAAAGGCAGGGCCTGGACTTTGACTTTTGTGAATTTACGATAAATGAGCCGCAAAACAGCGTTTTAGGTAAGCTGTATGCGGCAGATTGCGATGCATACGGCTTTTCGTGTTATATATGGAATATCGGGTATGTGCTGAGGCTTTGCCAGAACTTAAAAAAGCTCCTGCCTGACAGGAAAATTTTCCTCGGCGGCCCCGAGGTATCATTTGATGCTGAAAAACTGCTTTGTGAAAATGAATTTATCGACTGCATTGTGTGCGGCGAGGGCGAGCTGGCGGTGCCTGAACTCGTAAAGGATTTTCCGTCAGAACGAAAGGTTATCCATGGCGAAAAAATCAAAGATTTGGCAGATTTGCCGTTCCCGTATTCCGATGATGACT
Organism: Oscillospiraceae bacterium; assembly: GCA_015068845.1. Lineage (GTDB taxonomy): Bacteria > Bacillota > Clostridia > Monoglobales > Monoglobaceae > SIG440. Next base: position 4,813 of record SVJR01000035.1, on the reverse strand, counting down.
TGAAGGCAACGGTCGCCGGTGAAAAACTTGTTTACTACGAAACAAGCCGCGGCTGTCCTTTTAACTGCTCGTATTGTCTGTCTTCGGTAGATGCCGGAGTAAGATTTTTGTCGCTTGACAGAGTAAAAGCGGAAATTAAAAGGTTTTCCGACAGCGGTGCAATGACGGTCAAATTTGTTGACCGAACCTTTAATGCCGATAAAAAACGAGCCCTTGAAATATGGAAATACTGTATTGAGCTTGATACAAAAACCTGCTTTCATTTTGAAATCGGCGCAGATTTGCTTGATGATGAAACGATTGGGGTTTTAAAGACAGCCCCAGAAGGTCGGTTTCAGTTTGAAATCGGAATTCAGTCCACAAACGAAAAGACCGTTTTGGAAATCTGCCGTGTAACCAATCTCGAAAGACTTGCTGAAAATATCAAAAAGCTCCGCCTACACACAAAGGTTCATTTGCATACGGATTTGATTGCCGGACTTCCGGTTGAGAATTTTGAATCCTTTGCGAAATCCTTTAACGATGCATATGCAATGACTCCCCATGTTATACAGCTAGGATTTTTAAAGTTCCTCAAAGGCTCGCCGATGCGTGAACGGTCGGCAATGCATGGAGCAGTATTTGATGACTTTGCTCCGTACGAGGTGTTTTCAACAAACTGGATTTCGTACAGCGAAATTCTTCGCTTAAAATCAGTGGAGGATGTGCTTGAACGCTATTTTAATTCAGGAAGATTTATAAGAACCCTCAAAAAAGCAATTCCAAAGTTTGATACACCGTTTGACTTTTATCATAATCTTGCGATGTTCTGGGAGAAAAAGGGACTTGTAGGTCAGGGCGTTAAACGAATCAGTCTCTACGGCTTGCTGTATGAATTTCTCAGAGCCGATATGACGGAGGAAGAACTAAAACCGGTAATTGCTGAAATGAAAAAGGATTTTTCAGATTGGCACTCTAACGGGGTGGGAACACCGGAATGGTATAAATTGTATTAAAAAACTGCGTAGCCATAGCTGCGCAGTTTTTATATGTTAATTTTTGCTCTTCGCAAGAAACTTTTTTATCAGTTCAAAGCTTGTGTCGCTTATATCGTGTTCTATTTTGCAACTGTCTTCGTACGCTGTTTTCTCGTCAACACCCAATGCCATCAGTGCCGATGCAATAACCTGATGTCTCTCGAAAACACGCTCTGCAATGGCAAGACCCTTGTCGGTGAGAATAATACTGCCGTCACCGTCTATGGAGATATAACCCTTTTCGCGGAAATTTTTCATAGCGACCGAAACACTCGGCTTGGAAAAGGAAAGCTCGTGTGCAACATCTATACTGCGGACACTCCCGGTTTTCTTTTTCAGCATAAGTATAGTTTCAAGATAATTCTCTGCGGATTCGTTTGTTTTCATAAACTATGTACCTCAAATTCAGATTACTGTTTTAAACCTTATGGGGCTTGGCTCCCCACGGCTTAAGTATACCAAAATAAAAGACACTTGTCAAATCAAAGGACAAGTGTCTTTTATAATGTTGGAATTTTTGTGAACGGAGAACGAGCGATTACTCTGCTCATATACTCCGGTTCCGGTAAGGTTTTGTTTTTTGAAGACCGTATAGCTTCGTTCAGATAATAAAAATGTTTTCCAAAACATCACTTAAAGTGTAAGGAAACACATCATTGGCTGCCAGAAATCTGCAATAGCTTAATGCTTCCTCGGCTGTAAAAAATAAATTTTTAACCGTTGCAAAATCGGCTCTGTCGTCAACGGCCTCAGCCATAATGCCATAGCTTCGGTCAAGACAGTTTTCACTTTGGATGACATAGTAGGCAACGCCGTTTTTGCCCGAAACACCGCAGGACAATTTCTTCTCAGTGTTCATAGGTTTATCCTCCTAAAAAAGATTGATAAATTAATTTTACGGAACAGCCAAAAACTATGGAAGAATAACTTATCGCAAAATTCAACATTATTATAAAATAGCTATATCTGCTGATATATGGGGAATTTTGTCGATTTTTGGAATTAATAATAAAAATATTATGTAAACTGAAACCGAAATCTGAGTACATAAAGATTGGTGCGGACTTGACGATTTTGCGAATTTGTAGTATTCTTAAATGGTATTTTTAAGCACATCGGTTAATTTCAGGTTGTTTTATCAGTAATGGGATAATATAAATGTATTGATAATAGAAACGGGAGGCGTAGTTTTGAAAGATAAGCAAAACACTTTTATAAAGGGTGCCCTGATTCTTGCCGGGGCAAACTTTGTTGTTAAAATAATAGGTGCACTTTTCAAGGTTCCGCTTTACAATCTTATAGGTGAAGAAGGTAGCGGGGTTTTTAATGTAGCGTATCAGATTTACACTTTTATGTTTATAATTGCAACAGCAGGATTCCCGATTGCGGTTTCTAAAATGGTTGCGGAAAGTATTGCTAAAAACGACGAATACGATGCGCGGAGAATTTTTGAGACAGCACAGTTCCTGCTCGGTATTATAGGACTTGTGGGCAGCACGGTTCTCTTTGCTTTTGCAAAGCCTCTTGCCGGATTGATAAACAATGCTGATGCAGAATTGCCTATCAGGGTTATTGCTCCGGCGGTGTTCTTTGTTTCGCTTGTTTCGGCATATCGTGGATATTTTCAGGGTAGACAGAATATGTATCCCACCGCTGCATCCGAAGTTGTTGAAGCTTCGGGTAAGCTGCTCATAGGAATTATTGCAGCATCTGCAGTTATGAGTTTAAAGGCGGTTAATATGCCGGCAGGCTCAAGCTTCCCTACGGGCATTTTTTCATCTTTCCACGAACGCACAGTGTATGCGGCAACCGGCGCAATTTTCGGTGTTACTGCCGGAACATTTCTTTGCCTTATCCTGATGATAATTATATTTGCGGTAAGAGAAAAACGAGTAAAACCGATTTCCGGACAAATAATAAGACCGAGAAGCTCCATACTCCGCGAGCTTGTGGCAATTGCCATTCCTATTACCATAGGTGCGTCGGTTTCAAGCCTTACAAGCCTTGTTGACCTTGCAACAATTATGAACCGGCTTGTTGTCAATCCCGATGTGTTCGACAATTATGCACATATTTTTGCCGAGGGAACAGAATTTGCCCAATCTATGGCAGAAGAAGGCTGGGAAGGTCTGGTTCTTCTCCAGAAAAAAGCTAATTCCCTTTACGGGATGTATACCGGTCAGGCGCAGACGATGTTTAACCTGCCACTGACGATTGTTGTGGGACTTAGTATGAGTATTGTGCCGGCAATATCTGCAGCACTTGCCGAGAAGAAACCTCGCGAGGCTCAGGAGATAACTGCAAGCGTGCTCAGAATAACTATGCTTTTTGCACTTCCTTGCGCAATGGGATTTTTTGTGTTGTCCGAACCGATTTTAAGGGTTTTATACAGCGATGCAAATGCGTATCTTCTTCTCCAAAAGCTGGCGTTTGCTGTTGCGTTTGTTGCCCTTGTGTCGGTCAGCAATGCGGTGCTTCAGGCATACGGTAAGGTTTACTATCCGGTTATCAATATGCTTGTCGGCGGTGTGGTAAAGGTTCTTATGAATTACACACTTATTCCCGTATGGGGTATTGATGCCGCGCCGATTGCAACAACGGCGTGTTATGCAACAATTGCTCTTTTGAACATATTTTGCATTGTGGGTATGCTTAAGGTAAAACTAAGTGTGGTATATATGGTAATCAAGCCGCTTACGGCAACTGTTATAATGGGCGCTGCCGTGGTGCTTATATACGGAGCACTAGGCAGAATTTTTCCGGGGTCACGCCTTGTAACAATCGCTGCAATCGGTATCGGTGCTGCGGTTTATGCTGTGGCTTTGATTGTGGTAAAAGGCATCAAACGGGAAGATGTTCTTAATATGCCTAAAGGTGCAAAAATTGCTGAGTTAATGACAAAATACAAGCTTCTGTAAGGCTGGAGGTTATACAATGGAAAAGAATTATACATTTAATGATTTGCTTGAAATCGTGGAAAAGCTCCGTGGCGAAAACGGTTGTCCCTGGGACCGTGAACAGACCCACGACAGCATAAAGCATAATATCATAGAAGAAGGCTACGAACTTATTGAAGCGTTGGTGGAGAATGACTTCCCCAAAATGGCGGACGAAAGCGGCGACCTTCTTCTGCAGGTAATCTTTCACGCCCAGATAGGTAAGGAGCACGAAGAATATACGATTGATGATGTAATCAATGCGGTCAGTCGCAAGCTGGTTCACCGTCATCCCCATGTTTTTGGCGATGTGAGCGTGAAAAACAGCGAGGAGGTTCTTGCTAACTGGAATCAGATTAAAAGGGACGACCGCGGCCAGAAGACCGTTGCAGATGATATGCGTGGCGTGTCGGCGTTTCTCCCTGCACTTATGCGTGCCGAAAAAATTCAGAGCAAAGCGGGAAAGAACGGATATGTGTTCAACGAACCCGCAGTTTCTGCCGAAAGCGTATACAATATGATAAGCATTCTTGCAGATAATAACGACAAGGAAGTGGCTGAAAAATATATCGGTAAAATCCTTTTCGAGCTTGTCTCGGTTGCAAAAAAACTGGATGTTGATGCGGAAACCGCACTTAGCCGTCATACCGAATTATTCATTAACGAATTTGCAAAACACGAAAATGATTAAGGAGAAAATATATGCGTCTTGATAAGTATTTAAAGGTATCGCGTCTGATTAAACGCCGTACCGTTGCAAACGAAGCCTGCGACGGACAAAGAGTGTCGGTCAACGGCAGGGTGGTCAAGGCTTCGTATGACGTAAAGGTTGGTGACGAAATGGAAATCCGCTTCGGCAGC